>JAHDQS010000011.1 GCA_018433675.1 Clostridia bacterium | reverse complement strand
TGGGTGATGCCGGTGATGCCTGAAAACATGATGTGGGAGGCTCGTTGACAAGAGGAACGTGGAATAAATGCGACAATGCAGTATGTTATATAGCTTTAAAGGAAAGATGAAAAATTTGCCTACATTTACTTGACACGAACTGATCACAGGCATATGATCGACTTCTTCCCATTTATATGGTAAAGTAGAAATATACTTTATGTAAAAAAATTGTGGAAAAAAATTAACCGGATGTTTTAACAGGGAAAGGGGTTGACAAATTGCAGCAAGACAAGGAAATCAATGTGGGAATTGGGTTTACAACTGGACGCAAAAGTTTTCAGAGAATTTTGAAAACCAATATCTATAACTGGCGCGAAAGTGGGTTGACAAAAGAGAAAAACATCCGTTTAAATCTTTTAGTTGCATATGATTTAAAATATTCAAACACAAAATCTGCGGACTATACCGACGTCAGCAAGTACTTGCTGGATTTGATCGACGACACCTACTTTATCGGCAAAACGGTAATTCAAACAGAAATTGACTATCTGATGCGGGAAAATGTGATCAATGAGGCGGAAGCCCGATTGGTTTTTGGAAGTGGGTATGCGGCGAAACGCAATATTGTGTTGTATATTGCGCTGAAAAATAATATGGATTATATTGTCTTTCTCGATGACGACGAATATCCCGTGGCAGTTACCAATACCCGTTCCTCGGCTATTTGGGGCGGTCAGCATGTACTGGAAACCCATTTGCGGAACATCGAACAGGCAGATATCACAAATGGATATCACTGCGGATATGTCTCGCCCATTCCATATATTGAGTTTAACGACATCATGACGGAACAAGATTTCCGCTTGTTCATTGAGGCAATCAGCAATGATATTGTCAATTGGGATACCGTGCACGCAGTAATGAACAACGGTGGGGTCACATATGCAGATACAAAAATTTTGGTGAGTGATAAAGTCGAAGAAGTGCAGGAGGTAAACCATACAAAGTTTATATCTGGTGCGAACTTGTGTATCAATCTAACCAGGCCCGAGAGGGTCAGCCCATTTTATAACCCGCCTGGCGCGCGGGGTGAAGATACTTTCTTGAGCACCTGTTTGAGCCGGCGAAAGGTTTTGCGTGTGCCATGTTATACGTTTCATGATGGTTTTTCCACCTATCATCATTTGATGGATGGCGTGCTCCCAATTAAGCTAAAGTATATTCAAGCGGATTCAGAGCCAATCGCTACGCGCTTTTACCTTGCTTGTATTGGCTGGATTCGATATAAGCCTCTTTTGCTGTATATTATACAGACGGAACACTATGAAGAGAAAATTGACGAGATGCGCCGACATCTCACTGCCACACTTCCTAAAGTCAGCGCATATTTTGGGCGTGAGGATTTTATGAATATCTCTAAAGAGCTGGAACGCTACAATAGAAATGTGAAAAAACATTATAAGCAATTTGTTGAAACACAACAAATTTGGACAAGAATTTGCACGTTCCTCGCAGATAGGCATCCCGGCCAGCAATAAAAGAATAAGAGTATTCCGCATGATTACGCCCTGCATCTACGTTGAATAAAAGACACAAATAAAGAGCAACATGTCAGGATATGGACCTGCATGTGGCTTTTTTTGTTTTTTGATGGTATAGTTTGAATAATATGATATAGGTACTCTGTAGTATTGACAGGAGGGCTGAGTGGATTTGAAAATTGTTATCGAAGAACCGCAAGACGGACAAGAAGAACAAATAATAATCAAATGCCGCGAGATGACTGCCGAGCTTCTTCGTATATTAGCCCTGCTGAAAGCACAGGATGCGCTTGTGGCCTATGATGGGAATAAGATCCATCGTATCAAGCCAAACGGCGTTTACTATATCGAGGTCGTTGATAATAAGACCTTCCTTTATTGCAAAAATGAGGTGTACGAGTCAAAACAGAAGCTTTATGAGTTGGAGGAAGCTTTAGCAAACACTGACTTTTTAAGGGTGTCTAAGTCTGTGATATTAAACATGAGCAAGATCAAATCGCTCAGACCTGCATTGAGCGGAAGGTTTGAAGCGCTGTTGGATAACGGTGAAAGAATCATTGTTTCACGGCAGTACATGATTGATTTAAAGAAAAGACTTGGTATTTAGGAGGGTATAGAATGCATATAGAAGAATTGTTAAAAACGATGATTCGATCCTTTTTTATCATTACAACGGGGATTACTGTTTCGATGTATGTGTTTTGCCTGCTGTTTTATCCTGATGTCAGCTTTACGCTGGATGACATCGGAAGAATATTGCTTATGGCTTTTGCCGGTGATTTGCCACATGTCATATTCCTGTCACACAAAGAACTTAGTAACAAGCAAATGTTGATCCGCAAGATTATCCACTTGCTGGTTCTATCAGCAATGCTATTGTATTTTGCGTCTCTTTGGGATTGGGTTATGCTTAACGATGCCAAAGAGGTTGCTGTATTTCTCACGTCTGTCTGGGCTGTGTATGCTATTGTTTTCTTAATGACCAGACATCAGGATAAAAAACTAACATATAAGATCAACAATAAATTAAAGGAGCGGTATCGTTCCTAAAGACATCGCTACAATCCATTGGGATGGTTGGCTGTTTACAGCTTACCATCCCATTTTTACATCTTGCGTTATTAAATTTACAGCTTACCTTTCTCCTTATTGAAAGGATAAAAAGGCTTTGCTATAGTGGTTTCGGAAAGGGGAAATTACGGTGAATAAGATAATTGAGGTAAATGGACTGAGAAAAAACTATGGTAGCTTCACTGCCGTAAAGGACATCAGTTTTTATGTTGAACAAGGGAAGTTGTTTTCTTTTCTTGGTCCAAACGGTGCGGGAAAGTCAACAACGATCGACGTTCTGTGTACTTTAAGTGATTTCGACGGTGGCAAGGTTACTATAAATGGGCTTGATCCTCACAACAATAGCCATGACATACGACAAATCATTGGAGTGGTATTTCAGGACAGCGTACTGGACGATTTGCTTTCAGTGAGGGAAAATTTGGAATTCAGGGCCGGATTGTACACAACAGACAGGGCAAAAGTCAGGAAAGCTGTATACGAGGCTGTTCAAGCTACAGAGCTGGATGAAATCATTGACCGGCCTTACGGCAAGCTCTCGGGCGGTCAAAGGCGCAGGGCGGATATTGCACGGGCACTGGTTAATACACCTAAGGTACTGTTTCTTGATGAACCCACTACCGGCCTTGATCCCCAAACCAGGCGAAGTATCTGGAACACAATTAGACAGTTACAATTTAAAACCGGAATGACTGTTTTCCTGACAACGCACTATATGGAAGAAGCCGCCAAATCGGATTATGTGATAGTAATTGACCACGGTGAAGTGGTGGCCAAAGGGACGCCTGTAGAATTGAAAACACAGTACGCGTCCGACATGCTGCGAATGACTGTTTCAAATGAAGAAGCCCTGCAACAGGTCATGCGGGAATTTGAGCTTAGCTATACGGTTTCAGCGGGTGAGATTACAGTAAAACTGTCCAATACAATGGCAAGTATACCCATATTAGAGCAATGTAAGGCGTACATCAGCAGTTTCCAGGTGCTGCAAGGTACGATGGATGACGCTTTTATAAACATTACGGGAAAGGAATTAAGACAATGAGTAATTTCTTGAAACGCAACTTAAAGCTGTTTTTTCGGGATAGAAGTGCGGTATTCTTTTCGCTGATGGCGGTATTCATTATTATTGCGCTGTATGCGGTGTTTTTAGGGAACGTCTGGCTGAACGATTCTATGCAAGAGATCCAAAACGCCGATTACCTGATGAATAGTTGGCTTTTGGCAGGACTTCTCGCAGTGGCCTCAGTAACAACAACTATGGGTGCTTTTGGCGTCATGCTTGACGACAAGGTTAGGAAAATTTACAAAGACTTTTACGCGTCGCCGATCAAAAGGAATAGCCTCACAGGAGGATACATTGGCAGTGCGTTCTTTATCGGTGTTATTATGTCTCTTGTCACCGTCGTAGCCGGGGAGATTTACATCGTAGCAAGGGGCGGGGAGTGGTTTACACCTGTAGCCTTCCTCAAGGTGGTTTTGTTAGTCTTTTTTGCAACAATGACCAATACTTCGGTGGTTTGCTTTATCATATCTTTTTTCAAGAGTCACAATGCATTCAGTACAGCCAGCACCATTATAGGCACACTTATTGGGTTTTTGACCGGTATTTATCTTCCCATCGGTGCTTTGCCGGCATCGGTGCAAACGGTGATTAAGGCTTTTCCCGTATCCCATGCGGCCTCCCTCTTTCGACAAGTATTGATGGAAGTGCCTATGCAGAAAGCGTTTGAAGGAGTACCGGTCGGATATTTGAACGAATTTAAAGAATACATGGGTATTACGTACCGCTGGGGCAGCTATGAGATCGGGCCATCGGTCAGTATTTTGATCTTAGCAGGTACCGCGATTGTTTTTTATGGCTTATCTCTCTTAAATTTATCAAGGAAAAGCCGATGATATAATACAAATTGAAAGAGTTGCGAACGATGCTATTGTTGTAGAGGAATTAATAGCTAGTCCCCCAAGACTTCATGAAGGGCACGAGGAATCTGTTTGATAATATCATAGATTTGTGTGGCCGGAGTCGGCTCAGCGTAAAAACCGGCTAAGCGGTTAACCAGGGCGGCATTGGCTGATGCCGTCTTTATTTCTATGCCTGAGGCAACCAAGGCAGAGACGATTCCCGTTAATGTATCCCCGGTACCACCGATTGGTTCAAGGGTTTCTACAATGGGGTCGTCTATTACAGAGATGACGCCATCTTTGTCGGCTACATAATCTTTTACCCCCTTAACAAGGAGATAAGAGGAAGCATTATTATGTTGATAGGCCCTTTGTATAAGGTCCGGAACAAGGTTCTCTTCATGCAAAATAAATCCTCTGGTATAAAAGGGATGAGGGGCTTTCTCGTCAGCTAAATAGGCCAGTTCACCGGCGTCCGGTGTGAATAAATCAAAGAATGGTGCATCGCCTCCCATTTTGGCCACATACATAAAGCCTGCATCAGCTATTAAAATTGGTCTGTTAGGCATTTTTTCTATTGCTGCGATGACTTTCTTAAATAGACTGACGATAGGTTGAAAATAGTGGAATGCCAACGATTGGAAAGATGTGTCGAAAATATTGTCTATTAGGTGTCTATAAAGATGCATAGAACCCTCACCGTCGCCAATATCTCCGACCAGGTAACAGTGAGGCTCAGGTTTACCCATGTAATTTAGGGTTTTAATAGCTGCCGCTATCATAGCCGGTGTGCCACGATTCACGTTAACGCGCTTATTTCCAATAAGAATATCGTCGCCTTCCAGGAAAACCCTACCGGATACAAGCGGGAAATTTGCTTCAGGGATTGTCCCCACTATACCTAGCATATTTCCACCATCCGATCATAAGCGATCTGGAGAGCGTAAGCACAGAGAGTGTACCCTACATCTTTGGGTTGCGGAGCTTCATGCAAGTGCTTGTTTACCATCTGCCCTGCCAGATAAGGAACGTCAGGGCAACCGCCTCCCGATACATTAACAATCAACTTTGTAGCCCTCTCGACAGTTATTTTCATATTAGCAGCTCTCACCATCAGGTATTTGCCGTAACTCTTTTCATGAAGAAGACTGACAGGTTCCAGCAAAGCACTGTTGACAGGAACAACTTGAAGCGGTTTGATATTCACCTCAGAAAGACTTCTCCTGATAGATAACTCTTCTATCAGTGGGAATTCTATGACCAAATCACAACCACTGCGGATGTTCGGGGGCGGCCCCATCACCCTGATTTCCCATCCCCTGGCTTTCAGCTCGTTTTCCGCCCTGATGACTTCAGTGGTATTTTCAAAAACAAGTATCCCTCGGCCTTGGTTTTCTGAATTATGCTCCGGCTTCTTTTTGGTAAAAAGTTTGAACATGTTAGTTTTCCTTTCTTAAGACAAGCCTGTATCCATTATCTTCCGGTTGAATATCTGCTGCTTTCCAACCTTGAGCCGTGGCGGCGCGGTTTACATTTTCCTTTGCCGTATCTGTATCCACTAAAATCACAAGTTCGCCACTTTTTTGTTTTTTTATTGCATTCAAGGTCAAGATAACCGGTTGGGGACATGAAAGCCCCTTGGCATCAATAATGTTGCCCATATTTACATCCCTCCTACATACTTTCTCTCATTGTAAACCCAATTAAAAGACAGGATATTAAACCAATAAAGAGTGCAATTATGCCCGCGGTGGTGGCTCCGGCACCGGAACTGGCCAGTCCGAAATTGTGGGCGAAGGCAGCACCGACAATCATGCCTATGACAAATACCGAGGCATCTCCATCCCCTTCTCCCGATAAGAAAAGTTGACGGCCGGGGCAGCCGCCGGCAAGGGTAAATGCCAATCCCGCCAGGACCATACCGGCAAAGTTCCAGATATGCATAGTGTGTGCAACAGGTTGATTGGCAAATCCGGGGTTAAACTGCTTGAGTGCCAGATTGGTGACAAAAGCGGCAACCGCTAAGCTCACTAAACCCACGAAAAGGTGGGTCTGCTTGAATAAAAGCAGATCACGTATGGCGCCCATTGTACAAAAGCGGCTTCTTTGTGCTAAAAAGCCTATTATAAGTCCTACGACAAGAGAGATAATTAAAGGTGCGTGCAGGGAGCCGGGGCCTTCCACACTGTAGAAGATGATGCCGCTTTTACTTTCCCCCGGGAGCATTGGATTAAAGAACATTAGGATTAGAAAACCTAGCATGATTATTGGGAAAATCCAACCTACAGATGTATAAGTTTTGTGGCTTGATCCCAAATTATATCCGGATTTAAGGAATCTCGTGCCAATCCAGATGCCTGCGGCCAGACCGAGCAAACCTAAAACGGCATTAAAGTCGCCACCGGCAAGAC
The DNA here is from genome assembly GCA_018433675.1 of Clostridia bacterium. Classification (GTDB taxonomy): domain Bacteria; phylum Bacillota; class Peptococcia; order DRI-13; family SM3-B62; genus SM3-B62. Next base: position 73,781 of record JAHDQS010000011.1, on the reverse strand, counting down.
GAAGTACTGCCCGCCAAGGGCAACCAAGGAAGATAAGGGCTCCGATCATCGCAAAAACACCAAGGATAAAGCGGACAATTGGAGCCGAGCCGAGCCTAGGTCTGAATTCCTTAAAAGCATATGCCGCCGCGAAAGAACCCAAAACAAAACCCATAATTTCCGGACGCAGATACTGTACCACAGGGGCCCGGTGCAAACCAAGGGCTCCTGTGATATCACGCACAAAGCAGGCTACGCAAATACCCATGTTTGCCGGGTTCCCCCAAAATTGCAACAGCGAAGCCAAGACACCAATGGCAATACCGACTCCGATGATGCCCCGTTTAGTTGCTAATACATTGTTCATTTTTTGAAAACACCACCTATTCCTAATTGAAAATATAGTATAATACCAATACAGCTAAATTATATTACTATAAAACTTAAAACTGAAATTAATAAAGATTATATCTATGACCCCACTTATTACAATAGTGAATAAGAGAACGGATAAGGAGATAAAAATGGAGTTCAAACAGGTAGAGAGTTTTGTTGCGGTCGCTCGAAAAAAGAGTTTTTCCAAAGCAGCGGACGCGTTATTTATGTCGCAGCCGGCTATTACCAGCAACATCCAGAAGCTGGAGAGAGAACTTGGAATTATATTGGTTAATAGAAAAAGCAAGAATATCACTTTAACGGAAGGCGGAAAAATCTTTTACCGCTATGCGGTGGAGATAATCAATATTTGTGCCCAAGCTGAGTACTCCCTTAGTGAATACAAAAATAATATCAAGGGGACGTTGGAAATATATGCCAGCACAATACCGGAACAGTATCTTCTTCCCCACATTGTTAAGGCTTTTAAGGAAGCTTATCCACTGGTTCTTTTTTCTATTCATCATAAAGACTCCAAGGAGGTAGTAGAGGAAATCCTTTCAGGCAGGATAAATTTTGGATTCATTGGGGCCAAGTATTCTTCTGAAACCCTTGAATACATCGATTTCTATGATGATAGACTTGTGCTTATCACCTCCCCCGAAAAACGATTCAGAGCAGATTCTGTTAGTATTAAGAGTTTGTTGGGAGAAGATATTGTGCTGAGGGAAGAAGGTTCCGGCACAAGACTTCTGATTGAAAATGCTCTAAAAGAAAAGAAACTGGATATGAACATGTTTCGCTCCCAGACAATTAATGATAGTCTGGAAGCGATAAAAAAAATGGTGGCACTTGGTATTGGTATCAGTTTTGTATCTGATGTTGCAATAAGAAGCGAAGTCGCCTCAGGGCAGCTGAATAAATACGAAATCGATGACTTGAATCTTAACAGGCAGTTCAGTCTAGTCTACTGTAATAACAGGTGTCTTTCTCCTCTTGAAGAAAAATTCAAGGATTTTGTTGCTGCTTGGAAATGGGATGGGGAACTAAAAAATGAAAAGCTGGAGGAATGGCATAATGGCTAGAGAAAAGGCAGTGCGGGAAACGTATACAGAGTTAGCCCAGGTGATGTTGATTCACCAGGCCAATGCGGCAGGGAATATCCACGGCGGTGAGATTATGAAGCTCATGGATTCGGCTGCCGGGGTTTGTGCAATTAAGCATTCAGGGAAAATTTGTGTAACTGCCCGTGTGGATGAATTGCAGTTTCACCGCCCGATTTACGTTGGTAGTCTGGTTACCTGCACGTCAAAGGTGGTGTATGTAGGTAAAAGCTCGATGGAAATATATGTTCTGGTCGAAGTGGAAGATTTGGCTAGCGGAAGACCTCGGGAAAAAGCTTTATCAGGATACTTTACCATGGTAGCCCTAGATAAGTCCGGCAGGCCAACAGAGGTTCCCGGACTCAAGATAGAGACCGAGGAAGAGCAAACTCTATTTGAAGAAGGCAGGGCAAGATACAAAAGCTATAAGCTTAAAAGAGAAAAAGGTAAAAATTAATTAGGGAGAATGATTTATGAGATACGTTGGAGATATTTATCGTCCGCCAAGTGAGGCAAACAGCTTAATTGTCCAGGCGACCATTGGCTGCTCCTACAATAAATGCACCTTTTGTGATATGTACAAAGGCAAGAGGTTCCGTCAGCGTCCGGTAGAGGATGTTTTGGATGATTTGAGAATGGCACGAGGATATTATCCTCGTGTAGAGAAGATTTTTCTGGCTGATGGGGACGCGTTGATTATGAAGACTGAAAGGATAATAGAAATCCTTGATACGATCAAGGATTTCTACCCTGAGTGCAAAAGGGTGGCACTTTACGCTTCCCCGCAAAGTGTCCGTTTAAAGACAGATGAAGAACTCAAAACGCTGAAAGAGCATGGCCTGTATATTGCCTATCTAGGTTTAGAATCCGGCAATGACGAAATTTTGGAGTTGATCAATAAAGGGGAGACTGCTCAGGAACTTATCAAGGCCGGACAGCGTATTAAAAAGAGCGGGATTTTATCTTCGGTTACGGTAATCTCCGGACTGGGAGGGACGCAACGCTGGCAGCGACATGCTGTTGATACCGCTAAGGCGTTAAATGCAATGAATCCGGATTATATAGGCCTTTTAACACTGATGGTGCGGGAAAATACTCCTATGTATGAACAAGTACGCTCCGGAGTGATAAAACTATTATCCCCCCTCCAGATTGCGGAGGAAACACGGTTGTTGCTGGAGCACATGGATTCACCGGGCAGCGTGTTCCGTATGAACCATGCCTCTAACTATCTTTCTTTGCGGGGCGGGCTCAACGATGATAAAGCTGCGATGATTGCCCGTCTGGATGCGGCGATTGAGGGGAAAACTCATTTCAAGCGTGAAGAATATCGTCTGCTGTAGGAACCCGTACTTTTAGTATTCATTAACCCATGGGAAGCCAAAATTTTCTTAAGCTCAGGGCAAGCATATCTCCGTTCGTATAGTTACCTCCTTTTTATTATAAAGCTATCGTTTTCCATTACTGCACAAAGATGGCACAGCTCACGAATTATAGCAATTTTTCTGTCGTTAGAAGAGAGGGAAGAATTTACAAAGACATGGATTTTATTATTAGTTGACCGATATACAAAGCAGCATATTTCGCTATCTATCTGTACAATATGGGTTTCTATGTTATGAAATTTTAAAACCTCAGCTTCCATCAAATCATCGTTACTCAATATTTGACACAATTCTTGAGGTGTCATAGACATAGCATGCCTCCTTAATTGTCAAGAACGCTTCGAGGAAAGATTTAAGAGAGGCTCTCCTCATCCTCAACAATTTTTATGTATTTAATTATCCTGCGAATAGTTTCTGGAGACAGTGGCTTGACCTGCTTAAATAATAATTGGAGATCTTCTCTTTTTTGCAGTTCGTTGAAAAAAGCTAATAGCTCAACATCATTACCGAGAGCATCGATAATAGGGTCATCCGTTTCTAAGTATCCTGCAGCTCTGAGTAGTTCTTCGTAAGAGATTTCTTTTAAATACGGAGCCAGTTTTTTTAGTGTTTCCGGTTCCGGCTTTTGGATTCCGGCCTCAATTCTTGATAATGTTGCCGGGCTTATACCACTTGCCAGACACAGTTGCCTTTGGCTTTCATATCCACTTTTCACTCTCAATTCGGCAAGCCAGTTTCCCAGTTTATTTAAATCAGTTTTCACAGTGTACCACTCCTAATACTTAATGCTATGTACTTACATTATAACAAAGACATTGCGCGGACGAAATGCATTTATTGTTGCGCGGACGAAAAAATAGCGTATAAGTGTTGCGAAAAAGAAACACTACTGCTATACTATTGTTGCGAGGGCGAAATACAAAAAGGGGAGGTGCAAGTGAGATTTATTCCTCAAAAACACGTTATTAGGCTGAATAATGAGAAATTGGAAGAAAAGATGCAGTGTTTAAATTGGAACAAAAGCAAGCTTGTCAGGAAAATGGGGATCAGTAACACAACGCTGTGGAGAACAAAACTACCTATTGATGACCCAAGGTATAATGTCCCTGGTAATGAGTTTATCGCGCAAGCATTAAGTGTAATTCCGGGAGCAAAGTTCGAAGAACTATTTTTTTTAGAACCGGTGTTGCGTGAACGAAACAATGGTAAGGAGTTATTATGAAGGCCACTGCTACCGTTAATATCGTCCCGCATCGATTCCGATAACTGCAATAAATATTATAGCTGAGATCGTTGTGAGACAAAGTATTGATAACGAAAGGAGTGAGAAGGTTGAGGCAATACTTAGTGTTGCCAATGTTCTGCAAAGTCAAGGAGATGATCCCGGTGTTGCAGTTCATCATAGCGTACAAAAAAGTGATAAGTATGCTAATATTCTTCCTATTCATATCAATTTGATTGGTGTGTTACTTCCTTATACTTAAAAAAACCAACAAACATATGGTTGTTGATTAGAAAAGTGCTGTAAGACAGAACTGAAGACTCAAATATATTCGGACATGGCTCTTCTTGTGTTAAAAAAGTAATGGCTGATCACTTGTTTATTCAATTCATCGATTTCAAAAACCAGCTTAAACTGTTTCTCAATCAGGAAGTAATAGAGATTAGCTTTTTTAGCTTTGAGAGCACCAAAACTAGGATTGTATTTTAGAGTCTTAGTAAGATGAAAGTCAAGCTCTACTGCGATTCTTTCAGCAAAAGCCACATTCTTCTGTGACCAAAAATCAAGTTCAGCGATAATTTCGAGGCTTGTTTTAGAAGGAACAATAACATTATACATGCTCCGAACCCTCTTTTTTCAGGTAAATTTCTTTTAATTCATTGACTTGGGCTGTATTATCATTTTTTATATACTTTCGTAGTTGCTTCGAGAAATCCGCTCCAGATTCGAAATGTCCTTTCGCAATATCCATTTTGTTTTCTGCTAGTCTTTTATAGAGAGCTAATTCGATTTCTTTTTCCTGATAAAGCTCGATACTCATAACTATTAAATCGCCTTCACCATTTTTCGTTAATACAACAGGTTCATGGCTTTGTTTGGCAAAATCTGAAATTTGGGTGTATTTATTTCTTAAGTCTGTACTAGGGATTATTTTGTACATAAGACATTACCTCCGAACAAGCATATATCATTATTATATCATAATTATATCAACGACAAAATGCAAGAAGGCAAATCTTTGTAAAACAGGGAGGTGCTTGGGTGATTACCAAAGAGCAGTTGAGTCACTATCGGTACCTAAAAAAAGAAATAATGTTACTGCAGGAAGAAATTGAGCGACTACGAGCAAGCCTGCAGTCTGCTGCTAAACTTGACGGATTGCCTCGCAGTAATTACGTTGTGGATAGATCCGCAAACGTCGTAGCTAAGATTCTGGATCTTGAGGCGCAGTTGCATAAAAATCTTCGTGACATAATCGAGCTGCGAGGGGAGATTGAGCGTTGTATTGAAGGGCTGCCGGCTGATCAGCGTTTATTAATGCGTCTTAGATATATCGAAGGTAAGCGTTGGGAAATGATTGTTGTAGATATGAATTATGCTTGGGCACAGGTGCACCGAATCCATGTACGAGCTTTAAAATCGGTAGTAGGGAATGATGATACGAAATGATACACCAACCTGTGTTATTATGGTAGCGTGGTAGAGTTGACAAATAAAAGTCAAAAGAAAACTCGGTTTTCGCCAAGTCTTTAGGCGAAAGCGGAAGCCTTAAAAGAGCCGGTTGGCTCTTTTTTTCATGGTCAGTGTGGGTATAGAACATCACAAGGATGCCAGGGGTGGGAGGCCGTGGTGTAGGAAAGTACAGAATCGCAATAAACATTTTTGAGGGGGTTGAAACATGTGCTTTTATCTGGATTGGCTTCAATAGTAAAAACAAAAATGGGGGTATTTAATGCTGCTAGGAGATCGAGCATAGATGATTTATTTCCGGAAGAAACGGATTACTTCGATTTAGCAGAGCTGCCGCTAGAAATGCTGCCGGAGTTCCAAGAAATCATTGGTGAAGAGGTATCTGCCCAGGTCGAAGCACCAGAGATAACATTTAAGGAGGTGATAAAATCGCAGAAACACGTGGGTTAACAGAGCCAATAAAACAGTCGGTTCTGGAAATGGGTCAAAAGATCCAAAAAAGAAGTAGAGAGGGTGAACAAAAGGTATGATAGCTGATCTTGTCCAGGCAATCTCCAACGAGCTTACCGCCTTATTTACGGGATATACGATTTATGTGGATTATGTCCCTGAAAGCTTTCAAAAGCCATCCTTTCTCATTTCCTTGGTAAACCAGGATTACAGAAAGAGGTTAAACACAAAGTACCAGAGTTTATTGTCCTTTGATGTTGCTTATTTCAGTAATTCTTCGGCATCTGAAATCAAAGCAGACTGCCGAGAAAAACAGTTGGCGGTTCTCAGAGCTTTTGACCTTTTGGGAACATATCGGGTCATGAACAAAAAAGCTCAGCTAACCGACGATGTGCTGCATATTACATTCGATGTCTCTTATTTAGAAATGAAGACGGAAGACTTCACTGCAATGCAGCAACAAGAAACCAATACAATCATATAAAGGAGGGATACCATGGGAGGAACGTGGACATCACAAAATAAAATCATCCCTGGTGCGTACATTAATTTTAAAACGAATACGGCTTTGTCTATTACTACCGGGGACAGAGGTATCGCAGTGTTACTGCAGGAAATGAGCGTTGGTACTGCCGGAGAAATGTATACCATAACCGCTACGGATAAGAGCGAATATCCATCCGGCGTAACAGCAGGGGACAAGCTGCTTGTAAATGAAGCCTTGAAAGGCGCTTCGACAGTAATCGTTTATAATCTTGGAACCACACATGATGCAGGTGCTATCACTACAGCGCTGGCAGCATTACAGACCATCGTATTCAATACTTTGGCCTATCCTTATGATGCGACGACATATGCGGCCAATCAGCTGGCGATAGCCACGTGGATCCAAGCCATGCGGGAAGATGAGGGTGTTAAGGTACAGGCCGTATTAAATGATTACGATGGTGATTATGAAGGGATCATCAATGTTACCCAAGGCATCAAGTTGTCCGATGGAACGACTCTCACAGCCCAACAGGTTACGGCATGGGTGGCCGGGATGACAGCCGGTGCCAATGTGAATAAATCCAATACCGGTCAGAAGTATGTCGGGGCAATCGATGTTGTACCCAGAATGACAAAGACTGAAATGGAGACGGCTATTAATGCCGGTGAATTTATCTTCAAAGTCGATAGTGCTCAGAATGTTACGGCAGTGTATGACATTAACTCTCTGACAACTACAACCGTTGAGAAAGGCGATGCGTTCAAGAAGAACAGAGTAATAAGGGCCCTTGACGGAATAAATAACGACATTGTGGAAATATTCGAGAGCAATTACGTCGGTAAGGTTAATAATAACGCTGACGGCAGAAGCTTGCTGAGGGCTACTCTTATTGAGTACTTCAATGAACTGCAAAGATTGGCGGCTATTAAGAATTTTACGGCTGAAGATGTTACGGTTACGGCCGGAACTGCTTCTGATGCCGTTGTTATTGATTGTTATGTTCAACCGGTTGATGCGGTTGAGAAAATTTATCTTACTGTAAACTTGTCATAAGAAAGGAGGAAAAAAACATGACAGATAACTATACAAGATTAGCGGATACCATTTCCTCAAAAGAGGGGAAGGCCTATATCACGATAGACGGCAGCAACCGAGAGCTCTTTGAGATCTCCAGTTTAAAGGCTCAGTTGGATTTAACTGTGCAGGCACGGCGCATGTTAGGTCATAGAATGACCCAGCATAAGGTGGTAGGCGCAGAGGGAACCGGCAGCATGACTATGTATTTCATGAACTCGGATATGTTGAGGCTTGCCCTGGAGTATCTGAAAAACGGTTCTTTCGGTGGACTTAAGATTCAGGTAAAGAATGAGGACGCTGCTTCCACGGTAGGTACCCAAGAGGTTGTATTGTCAAATGTTCTGATCAGTACGATACCGGCAGCGATTCTAGACGATCAATCGGATGACCCGATCACTGTTGATACGGATTTTACCTTCGACAGCATCGAAGGGTTGAGCTATTTCGATTTGCCGGAAAATTACAGATAAAAGGGGGGCCTTGCGCTCCCTTTATTACTTTTAGAAATGAGGGATATTAATGAGTTCATTGAGTGCGTTTTTGAATCCAATCAGAACAAAAAATAAAGAGGTCATAATTTCAACCAGATTTGTGGAAGACGGGAAGCCGGTCCCTTTCGTTATTCGTCCCATCACTCAGGAGGAAAACAAGGTGCTGCTCAAAAAGTTCACCAAAAAGGATAAAAAAGGGACTGAGACCTTTGACCGGGCTGAGTATGTACAAGCCTTGACAGCCAGTGCGGTAGTTTATCCCAATCTATCCAACGCTGATTTGCAAGAAGCTTACGGGGTGTTGGGAGAATCAGCCTTGTTGCAGAAAATGCTGTATGTGGGCGAGTACGCTTTGTTAGCGCAGGAAGTGCAAATCTTAAGCGGTTTGGATGAAGACGTCAACGAGGATATAGATAAAGCAAAAAACTTATAAAACAAGGTGACCCGGAATTTGTTCTGGCTCACTTTGCTTTGCAAAAACTTCATATTCTGCCTTCTCAGTTAGAAACCATGAATACTAAGGAAAAGGCTTTTATCTATGCGAGTATCCAGGTCAGAGTTGAGAAAGAAAGCGCAGAGGCCAGGAAACTCAAAATGAAAGGAGGGAGAAGATAGTGGCGACGATGTCAGCCATGTTAAAGCTGTTTGGTAGTTGTGACAGCATGACAGATAAGATGTTTAGCGCCAGCGGCGCAACAGATAAATTGAAAGAAAAGCTGGAATCTATTAAGGCTACTGCAATTTCGGCAAGCACAGGGCTTGGAAAACTAATTGATTTTACAGAGTTAATGCAAAAGTCTTTAAAAGTTGGCGATGCATCAGGGTATGGACAGCAAGACGGTATGTATCAGTCGACTCCCGATATGGCAGTTGGCGATTATATCAATGCAAAGCTTGAAACTCTTCCTGTAGAATTTGACGGGGTTTGGAACAACGTTCTAAATGGCGGGTTAAACGCTTTTAACACAATCAATGAAAAAGTCAATGAACTAGCTGCTTCAGAGGGACTCAACAATTTTATTAATGGAGTATTTGCAGGCTTAGACCTAATAGCCGACAAGGCAAATTGGGTGAAAGGTACTATTGACTTAGTCTCAGGTGCTGCCGATTGGACGTTGGAAACCTTAGATTCTTTTGAAAAAATATTTATATCTATTGATGAGATAAGCAAAAAAATGAAACATGTTTGGAATATGGCTTCACCTATGGCCAAAAAGTTTTGGACAATGGTATCTCCTGTGGTTGCTCAAGCTAAGGCATGGTTAGCTGTTAACTGGCCGATTCTTGCCGTTGTTGCGGTTATAGGTATTCTGGTTGCGGCGCTCCTTCATTTCGGCGTAACCGGGGAGCAGATAGTTGGCTTTGTTGCCGGTATTTTTGGAATCGCCTTTACACAAATAGCCAATTGCTTTATATATTTTTGGAACATGGTTGCAGCTTTTGTGAACTTCTTTGGGAATGCATTTAATAATCCAATTGCTTCTATCAAAGTGCTCTTCTATGATCTGGCTATTAATGTATTAGGTTTTATCGAAAAAATGGCCAGCGGGATTGGAACTTTAATTAATAAAATTACGGGGATAGAAGTAGATATAACTGCCGGTATTACAGGGTTGAAGAACAAGCTTGCTAACGATGCCGCAAATATTAGGAGTGAAGAAGGTTTAGTAGAGTATGCTAAATCAAAAGATTTCATGGACTACTCAGAAGGCTATACTAAAGGCAGTAAAATCGGCACAAAAGCATACAACTCTATAGCCGGTGCATCAGGTTCTTTGGTGGAACAGTTTCCCGATGACGGACTAGGTACGACCGGCAATCCGATGGCTGTACAAGGAACAGGAAACAACGGATCGCTTGATGTAGCAATGCCGGATGAGGATTTGCAATATCTTCGAGATGTTGCGGAAAGAGACTATGTTAATAAATTTAGTACTGCTACTTTATCCCCCAACATATCGGTATCTTTTGGTGATGTACATAAAGAAGCTGATGCCGATAAGGTTGCGGGCAGGATCCAGAGGATACTTCAAGAGGAAATCGCTGTGGCCGCGGAAGGGAGTTATGATTAAAAATGAACAGTTATGCGATATTTTTTGACTATGATAATAAAACGTATCGGCTTCCTACTAACCCGGAACAAGTTGAGATATCTTCTCCCTTAGCCGTGGAAAAATATGAAGTCTTGAAATCAGGACAGGTAGCTATACCAACACGTCTGGAATTAAGAGAATATAGCTTTGAATGCGAGTTCCCCCACAAGATTTTGCATTATGTGGAAACCCCCGGGGGTTTCCGAAATGCAGATTATTATCTCAATTTGTTTCAAAAATGGCGGGAAGATTTAACACCGGTTCGCTTTATTGCCACAAATAATGGTATTAGCGATGAAATCAATACGCTAGTGCTGATTGAGGACCTTGGTATTACCGAGAGGGCCGGCGAAGAAGGGGATAAGTATGTTTCTTTCAAACTGGTCGAATATAAAGAGTATGGTGTTGGACGGGATTTAGATATTACGAAAACAGCAACATCCGTAACAGCCACAGTCTCCAAGGTTACTGATAGTGCTGCGGTCAATCCCAAAGCCACAGGGACGTACACGGTGGTTTCCGGGGACAGTCTGTGGAAGATAGCAAAAGCTCACTATGGAGACGGTTCGAAATATACCAAGATATTCAACGCCAATAAAGACAAAATAAAAAACCCGTCTTTGATTTTTCCCGGACAGGTCTTAACAATTCCGGTATAGGAGAGATTGGTATGAACATGGAATTTACAGTACAAGTGGATGGGAAGGTCTATGAAATCAGTGAACTGGTTACTAATGTATCTTATAAGGATGCTCTTAATGAAGGTTGCAGTAAACTGGAGTTTTCATATATCAAGAAGGACCTGGAGCTTAAAAACGGCAGTAACGTAAAGTTCAAATATGATGATGATAAAACTTTTGACGGGCATGTGTTTAAGTTTAATACCGGAAAGGGGAAAGAATCCTCTGTAGTAGCTTACGATCAGCTCCGGTATTGCAAGGCTAAGGATACAATTGTTGCCGATGGAGATACCGTCACGACTCTAGTCAATAAGATGTGTAACTATTTTAACCTAAATCGAGGGGCGGTTGCAGATACAGGCTATGTGCTGCCCGTGTCTATCCATGATGATAAAACTTGGTTGGATATCATCTATGCCGCAATAGTCGATACATTGGTTGCCAAAAAAAAGAAATACGCCTTGCGGGATGAGTTTGGGGCTATAACCTTAAGGGATATCGAGGAGCTACAACTTGACCTTGTCTTGGGGGATAAGAGCCTATGCTATGGCTATGAGCACGAGAAATCAATTGATGAGGATTTTTACAATCATATCAAAATTGCCGTTGATAACGAGAAAACCGGGAAAAGAGAAAGCTATATCGCAAAGGATGATGCTTCTATCAAAACATATGGATTGTTACAGCACTTTGAAGTATTGGATAAAAAAGCTAATGCTACGCAGGCCAAGACCAGAGCTGATGATTTGTTGAATAAGTATCACAATGAAACAGAAACCTTGACCCTGGAATGTCTGGGAGATGTAAGAATTAGGGCCGGTAATAGTTTTTATGGTTCGATAGCAGATATTAGTTTGAATAAAAAGCTGATTGTTAAATCTGTTACCCATAAATACCTGCCGGTTCATACGATGAGCTTAGAGGTGTTTGTATGATAAGCGAGATTAAGAAAATCGTTCAAAACTATTTAGACAACCTCAAGCTTTCCTGTCTGATGATTGGTACGGTGGAAAGCAGCGGGATAAAAATATCCGATAGGTTAACCGTTCCCAATGAGCTTGTTAAGGGAAATATGAAGGATCATATCGTTGCGGGTGATAAGGTGAGGTTGTTCCGTAATCTAGGCGGTCAAGAGTTTTATATCGTTGAGATAATCGACAGGCAATTCATAGCGAAAGGAAGCACAGTAACCTTATCCCTTAACGGCATATCGAACGAATACATTGTAGAGGATGTGAGCTCATGAATCCAATTGCATCTATACCTGCGGATTTAATAATCTTGGAGAGGGAAGAAACCAACACGACGTATAAAATAGCAGATAACAAGATACAAGGTAAAGTGGATGGGCTTGAGGCCTTGCAACAGGCTATATACAAAGTGCTTAATACTGAAAAGTATGAGTATCCGGTATATAGCTTTTCTTATGGCATTGAGCTTGAAAGTTTGATTGGCAAAGAAATAGCCTATGTAAAAGTAGAGCTGAAAAGGCGGATCCGGGAATGCTTGTTACAAGACAGCAGAATAAAAAGCGTGGATAATTTTATATTTGACGTATCCGGAGATAATTTGTCTTGTGTCTTTGATGTTACCAGCATTTACGGAGAAACCACAATCAGCAAGGAGGTGAATGTTTAGATGTTCGAAAACATGACATACAATAATATTCTTACAGACATGCTCATTAGAGTAACAAATGATGTAGACAAGCGCGAAGGCAGTGTGATTTACGATGCCCTTGCGCCCTGTGCCTATTATTTGGCCGAAACCTACTTTCAACTTAACAATTTTCTGGACCTGGTATTTGGTGATACTGCCGTAGGTGAATATCTTGACAGGGTTGTAGGTGATTACGGTATCACAAGGAAAGAAGCTACTTATGCCGTCAGGAAAATAGAAACGACCGGAGCTGTTGATATTGGTACCAGATGGGGGATATCCGGTGTAACATATGAAATCACTGAACTATTGTCTGAGAATGTCTATAGCGCAACATGTGAACAAATCGGCAGCATAGGGAACACCTACAACGGGGCTCTTGAAAACATAAGTAATGTCAGCGGCGTTACAGCTACATTAACTGACATAATAACCAGCGGGGAAGATGAGGAAACAGACGATAATTTAAGGGCTCGTTTCTATTCCCAGATACAAACGGTTTCCACAAGCGGGAATGCCGGTAATTACAAAGAATGGGCCCTTGAAGTGGCCGGTGTTGGGAATGCCAAGGTGTTTCCTCTCTGGGATGGTGCGGGGACTGTCAAAGTGCTAATAGTAGACAGCGAGATGGCCATCGATGAAACATTGGAGGCAACAGTATATGATTATATCGAAACAGTGCGCCCCATCGGTGCGTCTGTAACGGTAGACAGTCCAACCGGCGTAACGATAAACATTACTGCAAATGTGACACTTGATGGGACACGATTGCTTGCGGATGTACAGACCTCTTTTGTAGCGGCGGTAACCGAATACCTTAAAAATACGGTCTTTGATGTGTATAGCGTCAGTTATGCCCAAATCGGCAGTCTTTTATTGGCGACAGAAGGCATACAAGACTACGATACTCTGCTGGTGAACGGTGATGTTGCAAATATTGTGATCGGTGCTGAAGAGATGCCGATTATTGGTACGGTTACATTGACGGAGGTGTCGTAAGATGAACCTGATAGATATATTGCCTCTGTATTACAAAGGTAATATCACCATGGAGGAATTGCAGGAAATATTGTCAACAGAGATTAATGATCTTGCAACAGCTTCCAATGAAACCATCGATCAATGTTTTGTGAACACGGCCACAGACATATTAAGCCGGTATGAAGAGATATATGGGCTTGAAGTGGATGTAACCAAGTCAACCGAATTTAGGCGTGAGCGCATTCGAGCAAAGATAAGAGGAATCGGTACAGTTACAAAACAGATGATTGTAGACACCGCCAAGTCATACAGTAACGGCGATGTAGAAGTCATTGAAGACCCGGCTAACTATAGCTTTAAAATAAGATTTATTGGAACCTTAGGTATACCGGCGAATATGGCAGATTTGACCTTGACGATAGAAGAGATCAAGCCTGCACACCTGCAATACACTTTTGAGTATACCTTTAACACCTATAACGATTTAAGCGCTTACACATATGATTACTTAGCAAATTTTACTTATAACCAGCTCAGGGAGGAGGAGCTAGATGCCTAATTACACAACAAACTATAGCCTGAAGAAACCTTTAGGCAATGAGAATTTTACCAAAGATGATCAAAACGGGAATATGGATCTGATCGATCAAGCTTTAAAGAATAATGCCGATGCGATTGTCACAAAGGAAACTCCGGCAGGGGCGCAGGCCAAGGCCGATGCGGCTGAAGCGGCCGCAAAAAACGCCAGCATATCTCACACATTAGCAACAGCAGTAAATGATTTCATAGTAGCTTCAGGTGCCGGAACATTCGTCAAGAAAACCTTGGCAGAAGTAAAATCAACCCTTGGCTTAGGAAGTGCGGCCTACACGAATAGTTCAGCTTATGCAACCGCCGCCCAAGGGGCAAAGGCGGATGCTGCTATTCTATCAAGTGAGAAAGGTGCAGTAGGCGGGGTGGCGGAATATGATACGGTTGCGGCACATTTGTTAGAAAAAACGTCCTCGTCCCAATTTGGACACGTCAAAGTTGATGGTGAAACCATTACCGCAACTGGCGGCGTAATATCTGCACAAACTCAAATCGTAGATACCGTCACAGCGGATAAATGGGAATGGGGCATGGAAGACGGTATCGTATTTTTGGAAAGGGTGGTGGTATAGGTGAGTGATAAGATATATTTGGGAACGACTTTGGGGATTGATGATTATTATTATAAAGGTATTTTTGAAAAGTCATCTATTATTCCTAGTATAATGACATCAGAAGTCTATGATGGAGACCCTCGGGTAATAAATGTTGATGATTATTATCTTTATGTAGGAGGAAATCCTATTCACAAAGTATTTAAACTTGATAAAACAGATTTATCTAAGGTGACTGAATCACCTGATTTTGGTGGAAATATACAAGCAGGGGTAATTGATGAAAATTATATGTATATAGGATTGGCTGGTACTTATAAAGTATTTAAACTTGATAAAACAGATTTATCTAAGGTGACTGAATCACCTGACTTGGGCGGATATGTTAGTAAATTAGTACAAGATACTAATTACATTTATGCGGCAATACCTGCAACTGAAAAAATAGTCAAACTTGATAAAACAGATTTATCTAAGGTGGCTGAATCAGCCGCGTATGGTGGGTATATTATATCCATAGCCCAAGATACAGATTATGTTTATGTATCAGGAAATACTATTTTAAAAGTATTTCAACTTAATAAATCAAATTTATCTAAGAAGGCTGAAACAATCAAATATGATGCGGTTGTTAGTTCAATGGTTATTGATGGAACACATCTTTATGGAGGAATATCTGCTAAAATTTATGATATTCATACGGACAGTATGCTTAAATACAGAGAAATAGAGTGTCCATCTAATGTGATGGATATAAAGCAGGATGATAATTATCTTTATGCTACTCTTTCATCAACTTCTTACATTACGTTCGAAATACTAAAAAGTATTTTTGTAAATACAGCAAAATCTACATTTTTAGAAGGAAATCCAGTTGGAATTGAAGTAGATAATGATTATATTTATATAGGATTGCAAACGACTCACCTTATTAAAAAACTGCAAAAACAAGTATATAGTCTAAGCGCATACAGGAGGATAGAATAATGATTATATATTTGCACAAGGCAATATTGTTTATGACGGCAGCACCATTACCGAAGCTCAAAAAGCTCAAGCGGTAAGTATGCACAAATCAGAGCAGATAAAGCAACGGAAAATGTCTATTATGAGTATATAGACAATCCCGAAGCAATAGAATTGCAAGGGCTATTGGACGATGCTTTGTCGCTACTCGAAGAAGCGGAGGTGCTGTAGATGGACGAAAGGAAATTGCGACTGTATAGGTATATGGTAATAAGGGGCTTAGGTTAATTGCCGATGTGCCTGAGCCATATAAAACAGAGATTAGTTCGTAATAGGATAATAATGTGTAACAAACCGCCATGTGAGGCGGTATTTTCATGCCTGAAAGGAGAATTTTATTGAGACATAACACAGACAAATGCTATTACAGCTTGACTAAGTGATTTTCTTCGAATTAGATCTGTATAAGATATGAGGATAGTACTTTCAAGTTTTATTCCAAAATAACAAGGACGAAGATATAAGCCTTAATAGACAAACATCACCGACGACAATCTGAACGTATCAAGAACATTTTACCATTATTGATGACGTTGAGGATGACAAATGATGATACGTTTGCTTAGCAACATTTTACTTATGACCAATTCAGAGAGGAGGAGTTCAATGCCTGATTACACAACAAACTATAGCCTGAAGAAACCTTTAGGCAATGAGAATTTTACCAAAGATGATCAAAACGGGAATATGGATCTGATAGATCAAGCTTTAAAGAATAATGCCGATGCGATTGCCACAAAAGAAACACCGACGGGGGCGCAAGCCAAAGCCGATGCGGCTGAAGCGGCAGCAAAAAACACCAGCGTATCTCACACATTAGCAACAGCAGTAAATGATTTCATAGTAGCTTCAGGTGCCGGAACATTCGTCAAGAAAACCTTGGCAGAAGTAAAAGCAACCCTTGGCTTAGGAAGTGCGGCCTACACGAATAGTTCAGCTTATGCAACCGCTGCTCAAGGGGCAAAGGCGGATGTCGCTATTCCATCAAGCCAAAAAGGTGCAGTAGGCGGGGTCGCGGAATATGATACGGTTGCTACACATTTGACCGATTATGCGAATAAGCTATTTTGTGATTTACGGGGGGTGAGATACTATGGCTAAAACATATTCAGATCAGGTTTACAGCGGTACATTGACAACCTCTAGTGCAATGGCGGCAACGGTAGCAGCCTCAACAACCTTTATAATGAGGGGTTTTTGTATATCTAACGCAAACGCCGCCGATAAAAAAGCCGAATTACTGATTGATGATAAGCGTATTTTACCCTATTCAAAGGCGATTCCGACTGGTGATTCGCTTATTCGTTCTGACCTCAATGTACCCGTCACTACAGGCAAAACAATTAAGGTTAAAGGCGAGGTCGCATCCGATATGGATTACTATATATGGGGAGTAAACGAGGTGACTTCGTAATGGAAGGATTGCTAAGTCAGAATTATCTTAGTAAAGCAAGTATATTTGGCACAAGCGATATAATAAAATCGATTCAATATGTGTTTACTGGCTCTGCATCAACTGAGATTGATACAGTTGATATAAGCAAAACAGCATTGGTGTATCTTGGTCAAACCGTACCTGGTTCAAGTGGAGATATTGACGCACAATTTAAACGAGCCTATCTCCAAGACTCCACGCATATTGCACTTGATTATCGAGCATTAGGTGGGTCTATTTCATTAGCGGTGATTGAATTTGCACAAGTCAAAAGTCGCCAAGAAGGAACAATAACAGCTGGTATAGCTGGTGCAACCGTAAACATACAGCCTGTTGATTTAGACAAATCATTTCTATTCTTTTCTGGATGGAAGTCAGTTCCACCGTGGGCGTCTGCCGCGGCATGGGTGGCGGGAAACCCGTATTTAAAATTTAACAGCAGTTCGGAAATAGTGGCAATGATTTCGGATAATAATAATGGACATACTAGCGTCCTAGGCTATACCGTTATTGAATTACCATAAAACAATATAGAGGGGGGTGTTAATATGGTAAAAAGATTTATCTGTTTAGATGAAGATGCTAAAGTTATATCTGTACGTCTAGGTGCCGAAATATTGGAAGGAGAGATTGAAAGCACAACGGGAGAATGTGGGCAAATAAGGCAAACTGATGGAATATTTATTACTCCAGAACCTGCTTTACCGACTGAACCGACAATAGCGGACAAGATTAACTATATATATTATAAGAACAGGGGGATTATTTAGCATGATTGATGATTTAATCAGGTTGATAGAGTTGGGAGTTATTACCATTGACAGTATAAAGGACTCAGCGATACAGGCAGAAGTTCAAGCTAACTTAGTTGCGCAATAGGATAAAAATGCGTAACAAAACCGCCATGGGAGGCGGTTTTGTTACGCCCGGAAGAGAAAGCGTGGAGTCCTTTATACTTGTTATGATTCATTCATTTCCGGTTCTGCGGAATAGGCCAAAAAGGTGGGATAACATTTGACTGAAAAAGAACAATGGTACACAAATAAAGATCTATTCGAGATGTTTCAAGAATTAAGAATAGACATTCAAACAATGTCTCAAGAACTAAAACAGACCCGGGAAATCGTCTCGAAATATAACAGCTTGCGAAAAAGACTGGATGCCATCGAATTGAAAGCAATGGGTAGAAGTTCTGTCGGCAGAGCCATCAGAGAGTGGGGAGGATGGTTAATTGCTATTTTCAGCTGCTTGTTCAGTTTGGTTAAATTGGGGGTGTTATAAATGGATAATCTGTTTACATGGGACGGGTTGGGGACATTAGCCGGAGCTGCAGCTCTCACTTATCTAATCGTAGCTTATACTAAGCGGCTCGTTGAGTCATTTTGGCCTCAGGTGCTGGGCACAGATATATATGCGGTATTGATCGGCTTTATAGTGCTTTTGGCTACCACTGCTGCGCAAGGACAAGCTCTGACGTGGTCAGCTGTTGTGTTGGCTTTGTTTAATGGTTTCCTTGTGGCGGCTACTAGTGGGAAAATGTCTGACAAAGCTATCTTAGAGAAAGAACGACAGAAGGAGGCGTAGGCTATGCTCCCTTACGCTGATACAACGAGACTTCGCATAACTCAAGTCTATGGCGTGAAGAATTCTAAGCAAAGTTATGTAGCTGGGGTGCATTCCGGTCTTGATATCGTTTCGGATGGAGATAAAACAGTTGTGGCCATCCGAAGGGGCAGAGTGATCCGCAGCAAGTCATATGGAAACTGGGGTGAATATATTGTAATTGAACAAGAAGATGGCCTATATTGTATTTATGCTCATTTATCAAAAAGGTTTGTCGGCGTAGGAGACGCGGTGGAAGAAGGTCAGGGCATCGGCGTGGAAGGTCGCTCCGGGAATGTTACTGATAGCCATTTACATATTGAGCTTGAAAAAGAATATTACGATCCATTCAGTCATGTTGATATCGCCCGTTATCTTGGAATCAAAAATGAAGTGGGGCCTGTGACGGAGGTGGATATTTTTGCTGAGGACAGGGCCTGGGCTGTTGCCCAAGGTATTAGCGACGGCTCAGACCCGGATCGGCCGGCAACGAGAAAAGAGGTCTGGGCAATGATCAGACGTGCAATAGGTTAGAGGGGCTGCGGCCCCTCTTTTTTTTGTTTAAGGTTAGAGCTTTCATAAGAAGCGGTGTACATTCATCCACCAGTATCCCCCGTTTGTTTATAAGGATATGACTTATTTTCTCATGACATGGTATGACTGCAGGTTATTGGGCTTGTAAACAGAGTGGACGCCTCATTATTATGTAAAAGAAAACGTAGGTTATTCAAAGATTTGTCAACAAAAGATTTATCGGGGACATATATGCCTTGCATGTGTGCAACGAATAGTATATAATAACATTAACCGAATAGTTAAGTTAACCATGGGGTTAAGTTTGGCGGTGGTCATAACAGGTGCTTATTAAGGGGGTGATGGATTATCATGGCACAAAGAACGAATGGCTTATCCCGTGAGTATATTATTCATCCGGGAGAAACTTTGAAAGAAATGCTGGAAGATAGGGGCATGACACAACGCGAATTAGCAATAAGAACCGATGTTAAAGAACCACATGTTAGTGGCATCGTTAATTGTCAAAAACCAATCTCTGTTTCTTTTGCTAAAAAGCTTGAGTATGCCTTGGGAATTGATGCAAGCTTTTGGATTAACCTTCAGGCAAACTATGAAAAAGAACTAGCTGATTTTGAAGAGATTAACCGGATATCAAGCGAAGAATTAGAGATTTTGCATAAACTAAAAAGAATTATGAAATATGCTAAGGATATTCTTCTGCTTAACCCTGATGTCCAGGGTTCGATGCTTGTGATAGAGTGGCGAAAGCTATTAAATGTCAGTAGCCTGGTACGAATTCCGGAAATATCACAGATCGGGGCTTATCGATTGGCGGTAGCGGATAATGTAGATCCATATGTTCTGTTTACTTGGCTTAGGCTTTGCGACCTTATTACAAATAGTCAGCAAGTTAACCAAAAGCTTGATATTGACCGACTTAAGACCAAACTGCAATTAATACGAGGGCTTACTTTTGAGGATGTGGATAGTATCTATCAAAAGTTGAAGGGGTTTTTTGCCGAGTGCGGGATAAAATTCGCCATAGTCAAACATTTTACCGGGGCACCTGTTCAAGGTGTCATTAAGAAAAATCGTGATGGTACCCTCAATTTGATTATGACATTAAGGCGCAAGTTTGCGGATGTCTTTTGGTTTACGCTTTTTCATGAAATTGGGCACATTATTAATGGCGATATAGAGGATCGACTAATTGACTATGAGGATACAAAAAATGAATTGGAAGATCGAGCAAATGAATTCGCAGCCAACACTCTAATCGCTCAAGAAATGTATGATGCTTTTGTAAAAATCGGCGACTATTCACTGCCACGAATCCAGCATTTCTGCTCCGGACAGGGTATTCCCCCATACATTTTGATTGGCAGATTGCAGCGTGACAAGCACCTTGAGTATCATCAATATGTCCAAGAAAAAATTAAGTATGAATTAGACAAAATCGAAAAAACAATGCGAAAGCCCTGATAGCAGGGCTTTCGGCAACTCTTACTAGTGTTAGGCTTGCACCTCTTGAATAACCGTAAGGACCATTGGTTTTCGCTTTAGCTCGTTGTATATTAAATTATCTAATGTCTTAGATATCCGGTTTTTTATAGTTGCCCAGTCCTTAATTTGCTTAGATTGACATAAGTGGAGAACATCTTTTAATTCGTGCTTCATTTTGGACAACAATTCGTCGGATTCACGGATATAGACAAATCCTCTCGAGATGATATCCGGCCCGCTCAGTACAACGCCGGACTCTTTATCTAGTACAAGGGCTACTATAACTACTCCGTTTTCAGATAGCACGTTTCTGTCCCGCATAACGATATTACCCACATCTCCTATACCCAGGCCGTCAATCATTACACTGCCGGAAGGTACTTTGCCTTGTATTTCAAATGTGTTGTTGTGGAAAAAATATCTGTTGCCGATGTCAGGGATTATAACGTTATCTTCCGGAATTCCCAACTCAACTGCAGTTGTTTTGAATTTAACCAGGTGACGGTATTCACCATGAAAAGGGATAGCGAATTTTGGCTTCACCATGTTGATCATGATCTTTATTTCTTCCTGTGAAGCATGGCCTGAGACGTGTACCGGCGCAACATCCTTGTAAATAACTTCCGCTCCGCTTTTGTAAAGATTATTGATTGTTCTATATACCTGTTTGGCATTTCCGGGGATGGGTGTGGCCGAAATGATCACAGTATCGTCAGGTTCCAGTGTTATCTGCCTGTGGCTGCCGTTTGAAATCCTGGTAAGAGCGGCCAGTGGTTCTCCCTGGCTTCCGGTAGTTATAATGACTATCTGATCAGAGGGGTACCTGGAAACCTCTCCTAATTCAATCAACACAGACTGGGGGCAATGCAGATAGCCCAGTTCAACTGCCGCTTCCACCACCTTTACCATACTCCTGCCCACTACAGCCACTTTGCGGTCATGTTCAACAGCGGCATTAATAACCTGTTGGATCCGATGAACGTTGGAAGCAAAGGTGGCGACAATTATTCTTCCTTTAGCCTTGTCGAATTCTTTTGTAAAAGTTTCTCCAACTACTTTTTCCGAGGGCGTATATCCTTCTTTTTCAGCACCTGTACTGTCGCAAATCAAAGCCAAGACGCCTTTTTCTCCATATTTAGTGAGTTTATGGAATTCTGTTGCAAGGCCATCGATAGGTGTTTGGTCCAGCTTGAAATCTCCGGAATGAACGATTAATCCTTCAGGCGTGCTGATAGCAAGCCCAACGCCGTCGGGAATGCTATGGTTGATCCTGAAAAAACCTACCTGGAATACACCTGTGTTTATTACAGAATCGGGATTAATTTCTGTCAGGTTAACTTTATTGGCTAAGCCGTGTTCTTCCAGTTTCTTTTTAATAAGACCGATTGTTAACCTGGTTCCATAAACAGGGACATTTAATTCTTTAAGCACATATGGCAGGGCTCCGATATGATCTTCATGTCCGTGGGTAATAAAAAAACCGCGCACCTTATCCTTATTATCTATAAGATAGGTAATATCAGGGATTATCAGATCGATTCCCATTAAATCATCACCGGGAAAAGCGACCCCCGCATCCACAACTATGATATCTTCGCCATATTCAAAAGCCATCATGTTTTTACCTATTTCGCCTACCCCTCCCAGGGGGATAATGCTTAATCCCAAATCTTTTTTACTCATGAGTTCCACTCCTTAAAACCGTGTATCACATTATAAACATATTTTAACTGCTTTTGTAGCATTTAATTAAATGTTGTTATATTATTGCCCGTTATTTAATAGGTGTGATATATTAGTACTTGATTTTTCTTAGATTTAATCATTGCAACAGAGAGGAACTCTTATATGGACAATTTGCAAGAACACATAGCAAGGGAAGTAAAAAACAGGCGCACCTTTGCGATAATCTCTCATCCTGATGCCGGAAAAACTACATTAACGGAAAAACTCTTGCTCTTTGGCGGAGCCATTCGTTTGGCTGGTGCTGTAAAGGGGAGAAAAGCTCAAAAACATGCTACTTCGGATTGGATGCAGATTGAAAAAGAGAGGGGCATCTCCGTTACGTCCAGTGCCATGCAATTTAGTTATCGGGGTCATCAGATCAATATCCTGGATACCCCCGGTCACCATGATTTTAGTGAGGATACCTATCGGACACTCACGGCTGCAGACAGTGTGGTCATGCTTCTTGATGCCGCCAAAGGGGTGGAAGCCCAAACTATCAAATTATTTAAAGTCTGTCGTCTGCGGGGAGTTCCGATTTTTACTTTCATTAATAAAATGGACCGTTATTCTAAGGAGCCGTTGGAACTTCTTCAGGAGCTGGAAGATGTTCTGGGGATCCGGTCTTGTCCGATGAACTGGCCGATAGGGATGGGTATGGATTTTAAAGGGGTTTACGATAGGCAGAATAACCGGATAGAGCTATATAAAAGGGACAGCGAACGGAAACTATTCGAGACAGCTGAAAATGGCTTAGAAGACGAAAAGATAAAAAAAGAAATCCCTGAGCCGGGTCTCATTGAAAAGCTCAGGGAAGAAATCCTTCTTTTGGATATTGCGGGCGATCCTTATGATGAAGAAAAAATATTACAGGGTAAGCTTACCCCTGTCTTTTTTGGCAGTGCCATAAATAATTTCGGGGTTCAGACCTTTTTAGAACAGTACATCAATCTAGCGCCGGCACCCCAAACCCAAAAGAGCAGTATAGGTCCGATTGATCCTGTTACTAACAGCTTCTCGGGGTTTATCTTTAAGATTCAAGCTAATATGAACCCTGCTCACCGGGACAGGATTGCTTTTCTGAGGGTCTGTTCCGGCCGGTTTGAGCGGGGAATGGCTGTAAATCATGTTAGAACAGGGAAAAGAATCAAGTTGCCCCAACCCCAGCAGTTTTTGGCCCAGGACCGGAATATAGCCGAAGAAGCCTTTCCCGGAGATATTGTAGGCTTATTCGATCCCGGTATCTATCGCATAGGTGATACTTTATGCGAAGAAGGTGCGTTTGAATTCGAGAAGCTCCCTCAGTTTCCGCCGGAGCATTTTGCGCGTGTAACGAATCTTGATACGGCAAAATATAAGCAGTTTCAGAAGGGTATTAATCAGCTTGCTGAAGAAGGAGCAATCCAGATTTATCGTACTTTTGTCGAGCGGACGGAAGATATTATCCTGGGAGTTGTGGGGAAACTGCAGTTTGAAGTTTTCGAGCATCGGTTTATATCGGAATATGGTGTCAAAATTCAGCTTTACCACATGTCTTACCAGTTTGCACGTTGGATTGAGAGTGATAAACCTATCGATGTTGCCAAACTTCATAGCATGAGAAGTCTTTGTGTCAAAGACCAGAACGACCGCTTAGTAGTTCTGTTTGAGAATGACTTTAATCTCCGCTGGTTACAGGATAAAAATCCTTCTTTCCGGTTTGAAACCAGTCCGTCATAAACATCAGGTCATAGTGTTTATAGCTTTTCAAGGGGTGTTAGTTTATTCCAAATGTTATCAGAGAAGGTGAGATCACTCATTAGCCATTTCCTCTAATTCTTCCATGGTTTTCAGCACAACTTTGCCCTGCTTAATCTGTTCCATACTTCTATCAATCATATCCAGATATTCTGCATTACGGGCAGCTCTCATTATATCATTGTATTTATCAAGGCTCATGATTACAACATTTTTTTCGTCTTTGCGGGTAACAATTACCGTCTCGTTTTCATCCGTCGCTTTATCACAATAATCTTTCAGCTTACTACCAATCGTTGAATAGTTTACAGCTAACATAATATCACTCCTTCCAGTGCGGCTATACAATATCCTGTACAATATATTGTACTACTATATTATTCCCACTCGATCCTGAAAAGCGTTTCCTAAACAATTCCGTTTAGCTTTCATGGTTTCTACTATTCTGGTTATATCAATTATCCATATATTATGGGTTCTCTGATTTTTTGTTGCCATTGTGTTGCCAGGTTCTCTTTCAGATTTAGCCAATGGTAAACTATTTACCTTCGTGCTCACTTTATTTTTGAAAGAACGTAAAAGTTCAGCAACAAGCTTCAGCATAATGATTTTCTTAAATCACACGAGAATTTTAAATTCATTGTTTACTTTCATGCTCTTTTTGTTTATAATAAGAGCATGAAAGTTAGGTGATACAATGAACAAATATAAAATGCTGGATGCGCTTCTTCAGAAGAACAACGGCTTTTTAAAAACATCTGACGCTATCCAGGCCGGGATTTCAAGGACTTACCTTGGTGAATATGTGCGAGATCGAAACTTGGAGCGTGTTGCTCACGGACTATATATGTCCCAGGACGCCTGGGAGGATGGAATGTATGTCATTCAAACAAGATACCCTCTGGCAGTGTTCTCTCACGAAACTGCTCTCTACCTGCTGAATCTTGCGGAGCGCGAGCCGGTCAGATATTCAGTCACGTTGAAAGCAGGTGCGAATACAGCAGGGTTGACCAAGCAAGGCATTAAGGTTTATAAGGTCAAGGCAGAGTTGTTCGATGAGGGTGTCATGGAAGCGAGTTCTCACGCCGGTCATACCATCAGAGTTTACAACTCGGAACGGACAATCTGCGACTTGGTACGAAGCCGTAAGAACATCGAAATCCAGGACTTACAGGCAGCTATCAAGGGATATATTCGGAGCAAGGAGAAAAACCTTCCACTACTCATGCGCTATGCGAAGACTTTCTCCGTTGAGAAAATCATCCGCCAATATACGGAGGTGCTGCTGTAATGATACATACGTCGAGACAATTAAAAGCCCTTGTACGCAACATGTCAAAAGGTAACAGCAACAAGGCGCAGATAATCATCCGTAACTATGTCATGGAGCGATTCCTTGAAAGGCTCTCCCTTTCTCCATACCGCGATAACCTTATACTCAAGGGGGGCACCCTGGTTTCCGCAATGGTCGGGTTGGACAATCGTTCCACGATGGACGTGGACACAACCATCAGGAATCTACCGCTGTCGGTGGAGAGTGCCCGGAAGATTGTGGAAGAGATTACTTCTATCCAAATTGAGGATGGGATGGCATTCGAGATAAAGAGTGCTGTCATTATCATGGACGAAGCGGACTACTCCGGGGTACGGGTCATGCTGAATACAACGCTGGAAACTATGCGAACTCCGCTTAAAATCGACTTCTCGACCGGAGATGTGATTACACCAAGGGAAGTCGCATACTCTTTTCAGCTGTTGTTCGAAGACCGGACCATCTCCATCCTGGCATACAACTTAGAGACAGTGCTGGCAGAGAAGCTAGAAACACTTATAGCCCGTGGCACAGCGAACACCCGCATGAGAGATTTCTATGACATCTACGCCCTAGAGACCACGCAATCACACAATATTAATCCTTCCGTTCTTCATGACGCTTTTTTGGCCACCTGCAAGAAGCGCAATTCAACAGCAGTGGTCAGCGGCTCTGCTCTGATTCTGTACGAGATAGAGTCGAGTCCGGAAGTAGCTACCCTATGGAAGAACTATCAGAGCAAGTTTGATTACGCCGCCGATATAAGTTGGGATGATGTGATGAAGTCGGTTAGGAAATTGTGCGAGATCGCCATTCCAAGCAAGTTTTGAATTTACACCTCTTCCACTTACTGTATGCTAAACTTTGTGTATACATTTGGCTAACCTCCATTTGAGCACCCATAAAAAACGCCACAAATATTTGCAGCGTTTTTATTATTTATCCATATTATTCGTATTATATGTATTATCATTCCCACTCGATGGTGGCGCAGGGTTTGGGACTTAAATCATAGCAGACCCGGTTCACATGGGGGACTTCTTTGAGTATGCGATCTGTAATTTTTAAAAGAACAGGCCAATCGATTTGTTCGATACTGGCAGTCATGGCATCGATAGTGTTAATAGCCCGAATGATAACAGGGTATTCGTAGCTGCGGGCATGGTTTTTCACGCCGACAGATTTAAAGTCAGGGACAACGGTAAAATATTGCCATACTTTTTTATCTAAACCGGCCTTTGCAAACTCTTCCCGTAAAATAGCATCAGATTCCCGCACTGCTTCCAGACGTTCCTTAGTGATGGCTCCGAGGCAGCGTACCCCAAGACCGGGACCGGGGAAGGGTTGTCTATAAACCATTGTATCCGGCAGGCCAAGTTCAAGACCGCAGGCCCTGACTTCGTCCTTAAACAGATGATAAAGGGGCTCCACCAGGGAGAAGTTAAGGTCTTCAGGCAAACCGCCTACATTATGATGAGCCTTCACAGCGCTGGCCGTCTTGGTACCACTTTCCACGATATCAGGATAGATGGTGCCCTGAGCCAGAAATTCAATACCGTCTAGTTTTCGTGCTTCTTTTTCAAAGACGCGAATGAACTCAGCGCCGATTATTTTTCTCTTTTGCTCGGGGTCCGAGATATTTTCCAGCTTTTTCAGGAACCGCTCGCTGGCATCAACGTAGATCAGGTTGGCATCCAGCTGATTCTTGAATACTTCGATAACGGTTTCTGATTCGCCTTTGCGCATGAGACCATGATTGACGTGCACGCAGACCAGCTGCTTGCCGATAGCCTTGATGAGTAAAGCGGCTACTACTGAGCTGTCTACCCCGCCGGATAAGGCGAGCAAGACCTTCTTGTCACCCACCTGTTTTTTGATCATTTCTACTTGATCTTCAACAAAGTTTTTCATATTCCAATTAGGTTTCGCTTGGCAGGTATGGAAGATGAAATCCTTTAAGAGTCTTGCGGTTTCTTCTTCTGTTTCCGGCCAGTTTTTTCTTTTGTTTTCACATTTGGCCGACTCGTGGTCCACCGCCAGGATAGGGTAGCCTGCCTCATAGATGCTATGGTCGACGTCAATTGCTGTTCCATTGACTATATTGTTTTTCCCGCCGTTGATGATAATACCCTTGACGTTTGGCAATTGGGAGAGCTTATCCCGTGAGATATCATGGGGGTGGATTTCACTATATACACCAAGGCTGCGAACTGCCCTGGCGATAGCCGTATTGTTTTGTCCCCCCAGATCCAAAATGACGATCATATCCTGTTTCATTTTATTTTGTCCTCCTAAGGATTTAGTCCACTGCACAAGATTATAGCATTATCGGAGTAAATCTCATAGGTATATATTGACATGCCTAAGCACACAAAATACGATAACTTGTATGGAATACGATTATAGCAAACTGCGATTAAAAAAATAGCTGACCGCCCTGCTGGGGCGGTTGTTTTTTTATCATTAATAATAAAAAGCTGGCGACATTCGACAATATACGACAGATTTCTCAAGACAAATATGAGTATTATATTATTAAACAATGATAAAAAGCACAGGATTAAAAATCCCATAAAAAGAGAGAAAAGAGGAGAATTATTATGGCTATCATTATTATCGTGCTTCTGGCTGCTATCATCGGCATCTGGATTATCTCTACCCAGCGTAAGCTGGTGGTAATGGACGAAAACATCAACAACGCCATGCAGCAGATCGGCGTACAGCTTTCCAGCCGCTTTGATGCGTTGACGGCCCTGCTGGATCTGGCCAAAGGCTATGCTGTCCACGAATCTCAAACCCTTATCGAAACCATCAAGTCCCGCCGCAGTGTTATTACTGCGAAATCAACTCCTGACGAAGTGCTGAAGCAGGAGGGCATCCTTTCTGAGGCTTTAGGCCGTATCGCTGCCGTTGCGGAAGCCTATCCTGAGTTGAAAGCTAACGAGAACTATCTGTATACGATGAATTCCGTACAAAGCTACGAGAAGATGGTTCGTTCCAGTCGCCTCATTTATAACGACAACGTTACCAAGATTAATCGTATCCTGCGCATGTTCCCTACTAATCTGATTGGAAATATGCTCGGTTTCAAGCAGAGGGATTACCTGGAGGTCAAAGAGGAAAAGTCAGATATGCCCAGCATGAAGTAGGGAGTGGTGACACATGAAAAAGGCAGTTGCACTGCTCTTGGCACTGCTGTTGACTGTAACGTTGACATCCTCCGCCCTGGCGCATTATCGGGTGCCGGAGATTCAAGTGGATGTGGCGTTGCGTTCAGACGGTTCTGCATATATTACGCAGATTTGGGATGCAGACATTGACGAAGGCACGGAGATTTATCTGCCGATTCGCAGCTCCGGCTATCTCACCATTACGGATTTTTCCGTGGCGGATGAGGGCCGCAAATACGAGTATACAAAAGAATGGGACATCGACGCCTCCTTTGCTGAAAAGGCGTATCGCTGTGGTCTGGTCGAGACAGACGAGGGATATGAACTGTGCTGGGGTATTTCAGAGTACGGAAAACAACGTTATACCATTGGGTACGTCGTTCATGACATTGTGGGCGCTTACTCCGACAGCGACGGCTTTAACTTTCGCTTTATCAACGATAAGCTGAACTTTACACCGACCGATGTGATGTTGGGCATCTATCTGGAAGACGGTACTCCTCTGACAGACGACAACTGCAGTATCTGGGCCTTTGGTTACGAGGGACAGATCCGGTTTAGAGATGGTATGATCCTGGCCTGGACGGAGCGTCCGATCAGGAAAAGTAACCATCTGACCATCATGGTAGAGCTGGATAAAGGTGTTGTCAGTCCGCTGCGTGCGGAAAATACCAGCTTTGAAACGGTCAAGGAACAGGCTTTTAAAGGCAGTGACTATGCATCTGATCAGGGCATCATGTCTGTTATTTTCGGTATTATCGCCATTGTCTCTTTGCTTGCGATCTGCGGTGTGGTTTCTGTCAGGCTCAAGAAACGCAAGATAAAGAAGCTGATGAACGCAGCCGATTATTTCCGTGATCTTCCCAACGGCGGCGATCTGAACGCGACCTATGTACTATCCAATGTCACCGAGCAATGTGAGGAAGGTGCGATTATCGGAACGCGTATCCTGAAACTCATTAATATGGGATGTCTGGAGCCGGAAACCACGGAATCGGTGGGCAGTATGGGCAAAACAAAGGAAAATGTGAATATGCACCTTGTCCGGCAGCCGCATAAGGATGGCGATGAGTACGACCAGCAGCTTTACACCATTTTAGAAAGCTCGGCTGGCAGCGATGGCATTCTGCAACCTGGGGAATTAGAAAAGTTCTGTGAAGCTGAGTGGATGACCCTGCGCAGTTTTCTTGATAAATGTACATTGACCGGAAACGGCTGGCTGATCAAACGAAACTGCCTGAAGGGAGCGAAGTTAAAAAGCGTCAAAAATCTGACGGGGGAGGGCTTAAAACAACTGGCAGAGGTTCTGGGTCTCAAAAAGTTTTTGTTGGATTTCTCCCTGATTGCAGAGCGCGGTGTGAAAGAAACTGTGATTTGGCAGGATTATCTGGTTTATGCCACTCTACTCGGAATCGCCGATAAGGTTGGGGAACAGATGCGACAGGTTTATCCGCAGCAAGTTCCGGAGATTGAACGCTATCAAGAATACGCTTATCGCGCTTATAGCTACAACACCCTTATGTACAGCGCCATGAGAAGGAGGCAGCGGCAATATGAAGCCGCACGCAGTGCCGGCAGAGGTGGACATAGCTCGCGGCGCGGCGGAGGAGGGTTCTCCGGCGGAGGTTCCGGTGGCGGGGTACGGTGATCAAGTATAAAAAAAGTGGCATGTATTCTTAGATGATTTTTAAAGCAATGTATGGTTGACAAATAGTCAGTGCTGAGTATAATATAATCAGTACTGACTATTTGCTTTACAAGATAAGATGAAAGGAGTTTTTGCATGATACCGCTTTATATACTTGGATTATTGCAAAGGTATGGGCCACAGCATGGCTATCAAATCAAGAAAATAGTAGCCGAACAATTATCTGATTTTACACGGATCAAACTGCCGACGATTTACTATCATCTTGAGAAAATGCAAAAGGAGGGATTGCTAGCCGCCGGTAGCGAAAAACCGGGAAATAGACCTGAAAAAACGGTGTATTCAGTCACCGATAAAGGCAGGAAGGCTTTTCAAATAATGCTTGCAAATATGCTTGAATACGACTATCGCCCGACATTTCCGGCAGACAGCGTCTTTTATTTTTCCGAGTATCTCGAAACAAGTACAATCGTTGAAAGCTTAGTAACCTATCTCGAAAAGCTGAAAGGAACTATCAGGCATATTGAAGACCATCGGGATGACACTATTCAACATGTGCCGGATGAAATGCAAACGATGGTCGATATCGTTTTCAGTCATCATCTCTTACATTATCAGGCAGAGCTTGAGTGGGCCGAAAAATCCTTAAAATGTTTACAAATCAAGGAGGTAGAATAAATGGTTAGAAAAAGAATTATTGAAACAAATGAAGGAATCCAGAATGAAGTGACCGTAGATATTTTTAATCAATTCGCAAAAACTATGCGTGATAAGGGCTGGAATAATGTTGACAGCTTTTTAAAAGCGGGAATAACAAAGGGTAATGTTCTTGAAATCGGTCCCGGACCCGGTTATGTTGGCTTGGAATGGCTTAAAGAATCGGAAAATGCCAAATTAACCGGACTTGAAATCAGTGAAAATATGATTAAAATAGCAAATCAAAATGCAAAGGAATATGGTTTGCAGAGTAAGGTGGATTATGTTCAGGGGAATTGTTTACAGATGCCATTTGATGAAAATTCTTTTGATGGTGTTCTCTCAAATGGCTCACTTCATGAATGGGAGGACCCGCTGAAAGTTTTTAATGAAATCAACAGGGTTTTAAAGCCGAATGGTATTTTCTGTATTACTGATATGAGGCGTGATGTAAGTGGGATTCTGAAATGGATGATCTATTTTTCAACAAAGCCTAAGAAAATACGTCCGGGATTTCTCTCATCCCTGAATGCATCGTATACTATTGAAGAACTGAGAGAATTGCTAAAGCAGTCAAGGGTTAATGAATATATGGTTCATAAAGAGTTTTTTGGCCTTCGTGTGTCAGGGAAAAAAAGCTAGCATAAGCAATTGTTCATTATATCTATGAAAATGTAAAGATGGTTCAGAGAATTCTTTGGTAGTGTGATATAATGTTTGATGGTATATTAACAGCATGTAAACTCACATAATCGCACATTAAAGAGGTAGTCCCAATGACATCAACAACAATAAGTAACGGATACCGCAAATACCTTATATTTGTTGTCGCTTCTCTGGCCTTGTTAATGGCATCGATAGATGCGACTATTGTGGCGACAGCTCTTCCAGCAATTCAAAGAAGCTTTGGTGCCGGGATAAACTGGACAGGCTGGGTTATTACAGTTTACCAGTTGACAATGATGATTATGATGCCTTTAATGGGGCGCATCAGTGATGAATGGGGCAGAAAAAAGGTCTTTATCGCCTGCATCGCTATTTTTACAGTCAGTTCTTTTCTGTGTGCACAGGCCACCAATATTTTTGCGCTGATTGTTTTCCGCTTTCTTCAAGCCATAGGGGGAGGAAGTATAATGCCTTCAGCTATAGGTATTGTAGGAGATAGCTTTCAAGAGCATCGGGCCCGTGCTATAGGCTTGTTTACAACCATTTTTCCTTTGGGTGGAATCATCGGTCCTGCTTTAGGTGGCGTAATGCTCAACTTCTACAGTTGGCAGGCCATTTTTTTGGTGAATGTTCCCGTTGGCGTAGTCCTTGTTATTATGGCCTTATTCTTGTTGGATACGGATCAGGTAAAAACCCGCACTAAGATTGATTTCGTTGGTGCGGGACTTTTTGCCGGTGCTATATTGAGCATGATGTATTTTCTGAACAGGCTTGGAGAAAGCCCGGAGATCGCCGCGAAGCCGGTCAATTATTTATTGCCCTTGCTGTCCTTTCTGTTTATGTATATATTTATCCGCAGAGAAAAGATGACGTCGACACCGATTTTGGATCTGACCCTGTTTCGCAGCAGGCCCTTTGCGGTAATGAATGCCATTAATATAATACACGGTGCTTGTATCTTTGGCATGTCCTCTTTTATTCCCTATTATGCTCAAACTATATATGGGATGTCCGATTTAACCAGCGGTACTTTGCTTTCTATCAGGGCTGTCGGTGTGATGATAACAGCTACGGTAACCAGCATGTTAATAGAACGCAGCGGTTACAGATTGCCTATGGGGATAGGTTTTGTGGTTTTGATCGTCAGTACCTTGGGAATGGTGCCTTTACTGGGAGCAGTTCAAATACCGGGTATGGAGATTTCGGATTACTGGCGATTGGCAATAGTTGTCTTTCTGGCCGGAGTGGGTGTAGGAATGGTGAGCCCCTCATCTAATAATGCCGCTATTGAATTGATGCCGGAAAAAATCAGTGCAATTTCAGGATTGCGGGGTATGTTCCGCAGTTTGGGAGGAGTATTCGGGACCTCCTTGACAGTACTTGCGTTGTCGCGTTTCCCGGATAAGGAGGTAGGTTTTAGCGTCGTATTTATCGGGATGAGTGTTCTATTGGGTTTAGCCATGATTTTGTTGAAGGATGTTCCTGATGGACCTAATATTCGGAAAGCCGAAGACAAAAAAGCAGTGCCTATCACAACAACCAGGCCTTAGGGGCCTGGTTGTTTTTTCGAGCGCGGAGTACGTCACAGGAGTTTTCTTCTAAGTTCGCTGTTGCTTTGCGGAGACAGGTAGGATAGCGGCACATCAAAGACGGTTTTGCCTCCCGTAAGGCCTTCCCTATTCATTCTATGTGCAGCCCTAGCGTAGGCCAGCAATACATTAGACGTGAACTCCGGATTGCTGTCAAGTTTTAATGAGAATTCGATGATGTGATTATTGGCTTTCGACTCACCGGTAAAGCCGCTTCTGAATACGAATCCCCCGTGTGGCATTTTTGAATGATTTTTCTTCAGATCTTCTTCTGTGATGAAGTTGACGGTGGTGTTGTAATCTGCAAAATAATTTGGCATATTCTTGATTTCTGCTTCGATCCGAGTTTTGTCAGCGTCTTCTTCAGCAACTACATAGCATTCCCTGAAGTGCTTTTCTCTGGTGGATAATTCAGGGTTAGAGCCGGTTCTTACACGCTCAATAGCAGTTTTGAAAGGTACGGTGTATTGAATGCCGTTTTTTACGCCCGGGACTCTTCTGATGGCATCCGAGTGTCCTTGGCTTACGCCTTTCCCCCAAAAAGTATAATCCATACCTTTCGGCAGAATGGCTCCGGAGATCATTCGAAGCATCGAAAATAGTCCCGGATCCCAACCTACGGAGATTATGCCGGTTTTACCTCCGGCTAAGGCGCTGGCGTTGACTTTGTCAAAATACTCGGGAATTCTGGCATGGGTGTCGAAGGTGTCAACTGTATTAAACATTCTGGCAAATTGCGGGCCTTGTTCCGGAAGGTCTGTTGCGGATCCGCCGCAAAGAAGCATGACATCAATACTGTCGGTATATCTTTCAGCATCCGAAATCATTATCACCTTTGCCGGGGAATTTGTTTGCAGGGTTTCCGGAGGTCTTCGTGTAAAAATTGCGACCAGTTCTATGTCAGAATTTTGTTTGACCGCTGCTTCTACACCTCTGCCAATATTACCGTAGCCGATGATTCCTATTCTTGTTTTACTCAAACACTTAGCCTCCTATCTCAATTTTTTGTTCTATTAGCTAATATTAATTCAAATGTATACAAAATACAAGCGATGACTATATTTTTCGAGGTGTTTTTGTTATAATGGACAAAATAAAACTGGGAGAGGATGACGTAATGGCTGTAACTGTGGCGGATTTATTGAAGCTGCCATCCCTGCGTAATGCCGAAGTGGTGGCGGGCAAGGGCGGTTTGCAGAAGATCGTTTCATGCATTTCTGTGCTGGAAAGTGTTGACCCGGAAGCGTTGAATGATAAGCTTTTTCACAATGACGAGTTCAACGGCAGTGAAATAGTTATAACCTCTTTCATCAATATCAAAGACGACGTAAAACTCCAATGCCGCAATATCCAGCGTCTTGCGGAAGGCGGTGAGGTCGGCCTTATTTTGTATTACGTGGGTGTGTTCATGAAGGACATAGATCCACAGTTGATAGCCTTGGCTGACAGTTTGGATTTTACCTTGATTTGCATGCCTAGAAATCGAATAGACCTGCGGTACAGTGAAGTGATTTGTGAGGTTGTGGAGGCAATTTATAAGGATCAGGCTTCCGGGGTTTCTATGGTTGTTGAACTGCTGGAACGGGTTTCTCGCTTGCCGCAGCATCAGCGCACCGTCGATACTGTGCTCAAGATGCTTTCCGACCGTATCCGTGCTACTGTTATACTTACAGATGCGGAAGGTAATGTGCTTAACGAAGCCGCCTGGCCGCGCGCTCTCTCCGGTCTGCACGTTTATTTAAAAGGGCTGCCCCCGCCGAAAATTCAGGGAAAGCCGGAGGCTTTTCCCTATCTTCCCGGAGGTATGTTTTACAAGGCCCAGATCAATTCAGAGAGCGGTCAGGGGATGGAGCTGTTTATTGTTCGTGAGAATAAGCCCCTCATAGGCGCGATGTATCAGCAGGCAGTTGAAATCGTTCAACTCGCGGTCAGTCTTTGGAGCCAACAGCATGATAGGATTGTTATCTCTGAACTCGTTAAGGCCATCATGAAGGATGAGCCTATGAAAATGCGGCGATTGGCCGACTTGTTCCAAATCGATGTTGCTTCAATACATGCTATGTGGATAGTTACACCGGATAACGAAAATCAGGTGTTTTCTTCCGAATCTGCCGATATGGTGCGCCAGCTGGCTAAGCAATACTGTAAGACCTCTTTTGCGGATGTATATGAAGACTGTTTAGTGATTTTTATGGATGGTCCGCGACTTTTGCGGGATGCGGATGTCCTGCGGGAAGTTCTTCTGGCCCAACTTCCCGGTAGCAATATCCTTACAATGTTCCGCAATTTAAAGGATACTACAGCCGTGCGCGAGGCATATCTGTCTAACCGAGATTATGCTGGCGATATTAAAAAGATATTTCCCGGTCGTATCTGCTTTAGCGGAGCGGAGATATTTTTTACCAAAGACTGTCGCAAACGGATAGCCCAGGGCGAGGCCGCGGTGGCTGAGGTTTTGTCCCAACTGTCTTTGCTGAAGGGCGAGAGGGAGGCCGAGGAGTTGAAGCGTACGTTAGCGGTATATTTGCTCGATACCGGATGCGGTTTAGCGGAAACAGCCCAAAGGCTCTATCTGCATAAGAATACTATCAAATACAGATTGAAATGTATGTCTGACCGCTTCGGTTACCGCGTAGGGACGATGCCTGCATCGACGGGTTTGTATGAAGCGGTGGCGTTAGAAAGGATATTGGGTTCCAATAAAAGAAAGAAAAAATCAGAGGATTAATAATTACCAAAGGTTCAAACCTATTACAGCCCGTATATTTGTCCTTAAGGACAAATATACGGGCTGATTTTTTGCCACCGGGATAATTACAAAACTAAATGCTTTGTATATACTATTAATATTATTCACTTATTCACAAATGAGAGGGGTTGGTACTTTGGAAAAGAAGAATACTGGTTTTGAAGTAGGTTCAGAGCAAAGGGAGAACTGGTGGTCAATAACCATGGTTTGGGCAGGTGCGATGATTTGTGTTTCCTGTCTCATGGTGGGAGGGGTTTTAGGCTCTTTTTTGACTTTGGGACAATGCGTTTTATCCGTCATTATAGGTTACACGATTATTGCATTGTACATGAGCTTTATTGGCATGCAAGGCTGTGATTTGGGATTGCCGACAGCCGTTATGGCAGGATCATCATTGGGAGAGAAAGGCGCCAAGTATATCATAAGCCTGCTTTTGGCTATTGCCTGTATCGGTTGGTTCGGGGTCCAGTCAGCCGTCTGCGGACTGTCCTTTAGCGCTATGTTTGCTAGTATTTTCGGTGTCAACATCCCTACCTGGTTCAGTATTATTTTCTGGGGCACCGTTATGTTGCTGACGGCTTGTTTCGGCTTTAAGGGACTGAAGATCCTTAATACTATAGCCGTTCCCCTGCTTGGCATCGTCTGCATATACGGGCTTATCCTGGCCTTGTCCAAGTATGATGGTTTGAGCGTTATGTCCGGTTATGAACCGGCAGTTAACATGGGGCTCGTGTTCGGGATAAACTACACCATTGCGACCTTTGCCCTGGGCGGTGTTATTTCCGGGGATTATTGCCGCTTTGCAAAAAGTCGGGCAGACGTGGTTAAAAGCTCGGTGCTGGGGGTTATTCCTGCAGGGTTTGCTATTATGATGATTGGATCGATACTTACTATTGTTACAGGCACGTATGATATCAGTGAATTATTTATTTCCTTCGGTTCTGTAACACTGGGCATACTCGGGCTTCTGGCCCTGATAAGCGGGACCTGGACTACCAACGTCACTAACGGTTACACCGGCGGGATTTCACTTTCCGTTCTGCTCGGTATTGATGAGTCCAAAAGCAAAATAGCCACCGGCATAGCGGGAGGCGTAGGTATCATCGTCGCTTTGGTCGGTGCCTTAGCAGCCGCAGGTTTTTATGCACTGTTCCAGAGCTTCCTAAGTTTGTTGTGTGCTGTTATTCCGCCCCTGGCAGGTACGATGATTGCGGATTATTGGATAGTAGGGAAAGGGAAAAAGGAGAACTTTAGAATCAAAGAGGGATTCCATGCCCCCGGACTGATAGCTTTCATTTTTGGTGTCGTTACAGCCGGCATAACCGGCGGAACCTTCGCCGGTTATTTTCCCACTTTGGTGGAAAAGATGCCTTTTCTCAATGTTCCGTTCTTTGTAGGACCCATTAACGGCATCATCGTATCCTTGATCACTTATGCAATACTCGGCAATGTAATTGCTGGTACAAAATCCGAAGAAACAAAATTGAAAGAGGAGTCGATCTAGTTGCGAAAAATTGGAATTTCTGAAATCGAAGACATAGCCCTCGGTGCTGCCCTGTTGGGAGCCGGCGGGGGAGGAGACCCCTATATCGGAAAGCTTGTGGCTATCAGTGCAGTGCGTGAATGCGGCCCGGTTACGCTGTTGAACCCGGAAGAAGTTCCGGACGACGCACTGGTGGTGCCTATCGCGATGATGGGGGCACCAACGGTTTTAGGAGAAAAGGCGATTGGCGGCAACGAGTATCAGACCTTGTATGATATGGTATCGCAGTTTTATGGCAAAAAGATTTATGCCTTTATGCCTATCGAGGCGGGCGGTGTTAACAGTATGCTTCCAATAGCTGCAGCGGCGCGAATGGGTTTGCCGCTGGTAGATGCGGATGGGATGGGTCGTGCTTTCCCGGAACTCCAGATGGTTACTTTCACAATCGGGGGCTTAAGTGCCACACCAATGGCTCTGACTGATGAAAAAGGTAACTGTGTCATCTTTGATACGATAACAAACAAGTGGACTGAAGAGCTTGCCCGTGCCGTAACGATGAGCTGCGGAGGCAGCGTTTCTGTTTGCCTGTATGTTATGGAAGGCAAGATGCTCAAACAATATGCCGTCAAAGATATCATTACCCGCAGCGAGATGCTGGGAAGGGCCATGCATAACTTGAGAAACAACTCAACGGGCACGCCGGAGGAAATGTTTTTTAAGGCCACCGAAGGCTTCAAACTTTTCAAGGGCAAGATTGAGGATGTGTTGCGTGAGACTCGGGGGGCGTTTAACTTCGGTAAGGTTGTTCTGGAAGGGATTGGAGAATATAAAGGGCGGGAGGCCTATGTCGAGTTTCAAAACGAGAACTTGGTGGCCTGTGTGGACGGGGAGATAGTAACAACGGTGCCCGACCTTATTTGTTTGGTGGATACCGAGACGTTTACCCCCATAACTACTGATGCGCTCAAATACGGCAAACGTGTTTTTGTGGTTGGCCTCAAATGTTTTGAAATGTGGCGTACCGCGCAAGGCCTTGAGCTTGTCGGACCGCGCTACTTTGGCTGTGATACTGACTATATACCCATTGAGAAGCGCGTGAAAGGAGGTAGGGTCTGATGTATAAGCTTGGTATTGACGTAGGCGGAACCAACACCGATGCCGTGCTGATAGATGAGAACCTCAAGGTGGTGGCTGAGGTCAAGCATCCTACTTCCGGAGATATTTACGACGGTATCATGGGTGCGGTAAAAAATGTTCTTGAATTGTCCGGCATAGACCGTGGGGAAATAGGAAAAGCCATGTTGGGTACGACCCAGTGTACGAATGCGATTGTAGAGCGCAAAAATCTGGCCCCTATAGCTGTACTGCGGATTGGTGCGCCTGCTACGGTGGGGATTCCGCCAATGACAGACTGGGCTGAAGATTTGAAAAAGATTGTTGTAGCCGAAAGGATAATCGGCGGCGGCTTCGAGCATGATGGGAAGGAATTGGCCCCACTGGATGAGGAGACTGCTCGGGCGTTTTTTCAAGAGGTTAAGGGTAAGGTTGAGTCTGTAGCCATTTCTTGCGTATTTTCTACCGTCAGGAATGAGCATGAGCTTAGAGCCGCGGAATTGTGCAGGGAAATCATGGGAGAAGATATTCATATCTCCGTTTCCGGTGAAATCGGTTCCATGGGTCTTGTTGAGCGTGAGAATGCCACAATTTTAAATTCCACCCTTTGTAAGGTGGCTCAACGCTTTACCGCAGGTTTTGCCCGTTCTCTGGCGGAGCTTGGTGTGACCAATGCCGCCATCTACTTGTCTCAGAATGACGGGACTTTGATGACGATGGAACAGGCGCTTCGCTACCCAATACTTACAATCGCCTGCGGACCGACAAACTCCATTCGGGGGGCTAGTTATTTGTCAAGGCTGGAAAACGCGTTAGTTATTGACGTCGGAGGTACTACAACCGATCTTGGTGTCATCCGGAATGGTTTTCCAAGGGAATCTAGTGTAGCGGCTACCATCGGTGGTGTTCGTACAAACTTTCGGATGCCCGATGTTCTGACCATTGGCCTTGGCGGTGGTTCAATAGTTAGGCAGCGCGAGGACGGAACAGTCACGGTAGGCCCGGATAGTGTAGGATACCGTATTACGGAAAAAGCGCTCATTTTTGGTGGGGACACTGTTACCGCTACAGACATTGCGGTGCGGCTTGGCATGTACGAGTTGGGTGATAAGGCTAAGGTTGCCGGAATCGATGAGGGTTTTGCATTAAAGGCCATGGGAGTTATTAGCCGGCTGGTTGAGGACGCTTTGGATGCGATGAAGGTATCTAATTCTGATGTGGACGTAATTCTGGTCGGTGGTGGTTCCATAATCTTACCGGAAAAGCTGGCGGGTGCAAAGTCGGTTACTAAGCCGGAGCATTTTGGCACGGCCAACGCCATCGGTTCAGCCATATCCAAGGTCAGCGGTACTTACGAAAAGCTTATCGATTATGAAAAGATTTCCCGGGAGGAAGCTTTGGTACAAGCCAAGAAGGAGGCAGTTGAAATAGCAGTTGAAGCAGGAGCTGTCCGTGAAACAGTAGAGATAATTGATGTCGAGGATGTACCCTTGGCATACTATCCCGGCAAAACCAATCGAGTCAAGATTAAGGCAGCGGGAGATTTGGGAAGCTGAACCTGCGGTAAAAGAATAGAGAGAATACATTATGAAAGGGGCTGCAACGAAATTCAACTTTTCGTTACAGCCCCTTTCTACCACAGCCCCTTTCTGAGGTGGTTTCAATAGCTTTTTTCCAGAAATTGCGTTAGAATTAGAGCAGCTTAGCCAGTTGGGGGGAAAATCGATTGTTTTTACCACACAGCATGGATACAAAGGAAGTTCTTGCTCATCTGCAGGTTGATTCGGATAGCGGTTTAACCATTGAGGAAGGTTTAAGAAGATTGTCCGAATATAGGGAAAACAGACTTGCCCAGGGCAAGAAAAAAAGCTTTTTCCAATTATTCATGGAAAATCTCAAAGATGTGATGATCATCATACTGCTCATTGCCGCAGTGGTCTCTTTTGTTGTGGCCTGGCATGAAGGAGAAGGTTTTTTTGAGCCGCTTTTGATCTTTTTGATAGTAGTGCTGAATGCGGTTATTGGTGTAGTGCAAGAAGGGAAGGCAGAAAAGGCCCTGGAAGCATTGCAGGATCTTTCCGCTCCCCATGCCCGGGTCATTCGTGCCGGCCAGGAGATGATCGTCGATGCAGTGACTTTGGTACCGGGGGATATCATCAAGCTGGAGGCGGGAGACTATGTGCCGGCTGATGCTCGCCTTATTGAATCGAACAGTCTGCAAGCGGAGGAATCTGCTTTGACCGGAGAATCGGTGGCCGCCGAAAAAGATGCCTCAGCGGTGGTGGCAGGAAAAGCATCCTTGGGCGATCGTTCAAACATGCTTTACTCCGGGTGCAGTATCACTTATGGGTCAGCCCGGGCGGTTGTTACCTCTACCGGAATGAAAACCGAGATGGGCCGGATTGCCGATTTGCTCAATACCGAAACCGAAACCCAGACACCGCTGCAGCATAAATTGGCTGAGCTCGGTAAATACATCGGTTTTATTGCCCTGGGAATTTGTGCAGTGATTTTTGTTATTGGTATCCTCGCTGGTATGAGTGTTATTGATATTTTCATGATAGCGATTGCTTTGGCTGTTTCGGCCATCCCCGAAGGATTACCGGCTATTGTGACAGTTGTCTTGGCTATCGGGGTGCAGCGTATGGTCAAGAAAAATGCCATCATCAGAAAATTACCGGCAGTAGAGACCTTAGGCAGTGCTTCGGTCATTTGTTCGGATAAGACCGGTACCTTGACCCAGAACCAAATGACACTGGTCAAGGCTTTTCATGCCGGAGGTTCTCTCCTGGAAGATATCAGCGAGAATAATTCCGCTGCAATTAGGAAGCTCTTACAATATGCCACCCTCTGTTCCGAAGGCAGTGTGGAAATCGACGAAGACGGCAAAGAACGTCATATCGGCGACCCCACGGAGACATCAATTGTGCTGGCAGCTTATAAAAATGGCCTCTTTAAAAACGAGTTAAACAGTATCTATCCGCGTTTGGCGACCCTGCCTTTTGACTCTGACCGCAAAATGATGACCACAGTTAATCAAATTGAAGGCAGAAACGTCGTGATAGTAAAGGGAGCTTTCGATGTTTTGGCCAACAGGTGCGTTGACGGTGATTTGGAGGCAGGACGGCAAACGGTCGAGGACTTGAGCAGCCAGGCACTGCGGATACTGGCAGTGGCGTATAAAGAAATTGAAGAGCTGCCCGCACAGATAACAGAGCAAACCCTGGAAAATGAGTTGACCTTTATGGGCCTTTTGGGCATGATCGATCCGCCCCGCCCGGAAGCCCGAACTGCCGTAGCCCTTTGTCGTGATGCAGGTATCAAGCCGGTGATGATAACCGGCGATCATGTGACCACTGCGGCGGCTATTGCCAGGGAATTAGGCCTCCTGCAGGCAGGGGATGAGGCAATCACCGGCAGCGAATTAGCTCTGATGACTGCAGAAGAGCTTGAGGCTCGCGTTGACAAGATTTCTGTCTATGCCCGGGTCTCTCCCGAAGATAAGATTCGTATCGTACAAGCCTGGCAGAGAAAGGGTGCAGTCGTTTCCATGACCGGTGACGGTGTTAACGATGCTCCGGCCTTAAAGGCAGCCGATATCGGCTGTGCCATGGGGATCACGGGTACAGACGTGGCCAAAGGCGCTGCGGATATGGTCCTGACCGACGACAACTTTGCTACTATCGTGGATGCCGTCAAAGAAGGCCGTGGAATATACACCAATATCAAACATACGGTAGGCTTCCTGTTGGGTACTAATATC
This sequence comes from Clostridia bacterium, assembly GCA_018433675.1. Lineage (GTDB taxonomy): Bacteria > Bacillota > Peptococcia > DRI-13 > SM3-B62 > SM3-B62. The sequence goes on along the minus strand of JAHDQS010000011.1, from coordinate 31,448 downwards.
GGGGAAGTATTGACCGTCTTTGTGGCTATGCTGTTGTGGCGCATTTCGCCTTTTTCGGCTGTGCAGTTATTATTGATTAACCTGGTGACAGACAGTTTGCCTGCGATTGCTCTGGGAATGGAACCGGTGGATGATGATGTTATGCAGCGTAAGCCCAAACCTAAAGAGGAAGGTATTTTTGCGGATGGTTTCGGGGTGCGTATTATCTTTCAGGGAGTCATGTTTGCCACACTGACACTGATCGGATTTGTAAGTGTCTGGAAAAGCACCGGGGATATGGTGACGGCTCGTACTATGGCTTTTTTGATCCTGGGTGGTTCACAAATATTTCATGCTTTCAATATGCGATCAGAGCATTCGTTATTCAAGCTCGGTTTCTTCACTAATAAATCTTTGAATGGTGCCGCGTTGGTTTCGCTGGCCATGATGGCAGTGGTTGCCTTTATTCCTCCTATAGCTGCTGCTTTTGGTTTGACCCAGTTATCTAATCAGATGTATCTGGGTGCTCTGGGACTGGCCTTGTTGCCCATTGCGGTTCTTGAAACATACAAAAAGATTGTAAACAACTAAACAAACGGATTTTACAACATCTGGAGAATAGTTATGTCGAGAATAGTTATTGACATATGCCAAAAACCTTGTATAGTAGAATTATAAAGAACATATGCCAAAAACTATTAGAGGTGATAAAAATGCCAAGAGGAGACGGAACCGGACCTATGGGTACCGGCGGAGGCGGCGGTCAAGGCAGACAAGGTGTAACAGGAAGCGGAAGGGGAAGAATGGGAGGCCCTGCAAGTGCAGGCCCTGTAGGGTATTGTGAATGTCCTAAGTGTGGAACTAGAGTGAATCATAATCGAGCAAATCCTTGCAACACCATTAAATGCCCGCAATGTGGGTCAACTATGACCAGAGCATAATCAACTTGCAAGTCTATTTTCAGGACTTTTTATGGCCGACAGACGAAGAATCATCGATAGAAAAGAAGGAATACTTGAGAAAAAACTGTATATAATTAATAAGCAGTATGATAACTTTTTGGATAGTGATAAGTAATAGGTTATGCCCTATTATTTATCACTGTCTGTTATGTTTACGAGGGGTGAATAGTATGTCAGGAATTAATACTTTTACTTGGATCGCAATTTTTGCGATAGGGGCAATGGTGGTAAATAGTATAGGTATTTGGGTCATTTATAAAAATAAAGCCTGGGCAGAAAAAAACAAAGAGTATTCCATTTGTTTTGCGGCCGGAGTCTTGATTTCTTCACCCTTAATAATGGCCTTTCCGCAAGCAATAGGGCATAATTCTAATGCCGGTTTAGCTGCTTTAACAGGATTCATCTTCATGTTTTTTAGCAATAAGCTGATAAAATACAAAACTAAACAAACTGAATTAGCTTTTGGGATTACCGCTCTTGAAGGAATAGGAATACACTCTTTTATAGATGGCGCTATCTATTGTGTGACTTTTAGCGTCAGCATATTTACAGGAGTGCTGGCCGGAATTGGTTTAGTAGTGCATGAGTTTGCCGAAGGAGTGATTACTTTTTCCGTTTTGATAAAGGGAGGCTTAAGCGAAAAGAAAGCCATATTTTATGCCTTTCTTGTTGCGGCTTTAACAACACCATTAGGGGCGTTTATAGCTTATCCGTTAGTAAAAAAACTAAATAATTCTGCTTTGGGGCTTGCCCTTGGATTTGTGGTAGGAGTTTTGATTTATATTTCGGCATCTCATCTTTTGCCGGAGGCACGGGAACATGAGAAGGAACATTCCTATTTAGCTTTTTTGTCCGGTATTGTATTGTCTTTATTTATAATGTTAAGCAAACAATAATTATAAAGACATATTGTACTGCGATGTCGAAAAGGAGAGGGCTATGAAGCACATTTTAATTATTGAGGATGATATTGCCTTAAGCAACGGTATTGTCCTGGCTCTCAAAGGTGATAATTGTGCCTTTGCTCAGGCGTATGATATTGCTGCCGCCAAAGACCAGATGTTGCACAATTCTTTTGATTTGGTGATATTAGATCTCAATCTGCCGGACGGAAACGGCTTGGAGCTTTTAGCCGATATTCGCAAGAGCTTGGAGCTGCCGGTTATTGTCCTGACCGCTAACGACATGGAAACTGATATCGTCACAGGACTTGAGCTGGGGGCTGACGACTACATCACAAAACCGTTCAGCCTCATGGTACTGCGGGCCAGAGTGGATGTCCAGCTGCGAAAAGGCCGGCAGCGGCGGTGCGATACCATACAGATCAACGGTTTTTCCTTTTCCTTTGCAAAGATGGAATTCTACAAAGATAAAAAGCCCCTCGAACTGAGCAAAACAGAGCAGAAATTGTTGCGGATCCTAGTGGAGAACAGAGGAAAAGCTGTTTCCCGTGCGGTTTTGGTCGACCGGCTGTGGACCAATCAAGCGGAATATGTGGATGAAAACGCACTATCCGTTACGATAAAAAGACTGCGTGACAAATTGGAGGACAACCCCTCTTTGCCCCAGTATATCAAGACGGTCTATGGCCTCGGTTATACATGGGCGGTGAAGTGAGATGAACGTTCCTGTCTGGGTCTGCGGCGTAATTGCCGCTGCTTTTGTACTTTCAGCCGTGATGATCGTTTGGTTGTACCGCCGCAAGACAAAGAAAACGCTTGAAAGAATCGTTGACATGCTGGATATGGCCATAGACGGCAGTTTTACTCAGGAGGTCTTTGACGAATCCCTCTTATCCGCTGTAGAAGCAAAGCTTGCCAGGTATCTTTCCATCTGTGCGCTGTCTTCAAAAAATCTACTGGAGGAAGAGGAAAAAATCAAGGGATTGATTTCCGACATTTCGCATCAAACAAAAACGCCCCTCGCCAATATTTTGCTCTATTCACAACTACTCAGTGAATACGAATTGTCCCAAGACTGTGCCGTTTGTGTGAAGGCATTATCTGCACAGGCGGAGAAGTTGAATTTTCTTATCAGTGCCCTGGTAAAAGCATCGCGGCTCGAAACGGGCATTATTACCGTCTTGCCAAAACCGGAAGCGGTACAAAAGTTGTTGGATGAGGCGCTTGAACAAATCTTGCCCCAGGCGGAGGCTAAAGGCATTTTTATTGCTAAAGAAAATACTGAAGAAGACACTGATATCTACGCTTGCTTCGATCTTAAATGGACGACCGAAGCAATATATAATATCCTTGATAACGCTGTGAAATACAGTGAGAGCGGCAAAAAAATCACGATAAGAGCCATATCCTATGAGTTGTTTTGCTGTATTGAAATTTCTGATCAAGGGCTTGGTATCGCAGAAGAAGAACTAAGCAAGATCTTTACCCGTTTTTACCGCTCGGGGGCTGTCAGCAAACAGGAAGGTGTCGGTCTGGGACTGTTTTTGGCAAGAGAAATCGTAGCCGCTGAAGGCGGTTACATTAAAGTGTCATCAACCCCGGGGAGGGGTTCTGTCTTTGCGGTATTTTTGCCCAAAACAAATAAAAAAGAATAGCAGCTACGTGTTTAAAGAGAAATCTTACAAAAACGTTAGAATTCGGAAAGATTGTGGAAAGATTATTATGTTATAGTCTGTATCGTGGGAAACTGCGCTACAGACTATTTTTTTCGGAGGAAAGTAAAATGAGCATACTCGAAACGATAAATTTGAAAAAATACTACGGAAGCGGAGATGCGATGGTCAAAGCTTTGGACGGAGTCGATCTTGCCATAGAAGAAGCCGAGTATGTGGCGATCGTCGGTACATCCGGCAGTGGTAAATCCACCCTCTTGCATCTGCTGGGAGGGCTTGACCGGCCTACCGGCGGAAGAGTGGTGGTGGATGGAAGGGAGATTTTTGCGCTCAAAGAAGAGGAACTGACGATTTTCCGCAGACGAAAAATAGGTTTTGTATTTCAAAACTATAATCTTGTACCTGTTCTAAACGTTTACGAGAATATCGTTCTCCCGATTCAGCTTGACGGGAGTGAGCCGGACAAACCATATGTGGACAAAATCATAGGAATGTTAGGGCTTGAGAGCAAGCTGAACAATCTGCCTAATAATCTTTCCGGCGGTCAGCAGCAACGTGTGGCAATTGCCAGGGCTTTGGCGGCGAAACCCGCTATTATTTTGGCCGATGAACCCACGGGAAATCTGGACAGCAAAACGAGCCTTGAGGTCATAGGTTTACTCAAAGTGACGAGCCGGCAGTTTAAACAAACCATCGTGATGATTACCCATAATGAGGAAATAGCCCAAATGGCGGATCGCATCATCCACATTGAGGACGGGAAAATCGTGGGTGGTGAAAGCAAATGATTAAGGTTAAGAATAAAAAGGTGGTTCGAAAATTAGCGGAGAAGAGTTTTCAGGCCAACAAGGCCCGCAATTTGATAGCAATTATCGCCATTGCGCTCACTGCCGTGCTTTTTACCACGCTTTTTACGATGGGTAGCGGTGCGGTGGAGAGCATACAACAGGCCAGTATGCGGCAAGCCGGGGGTGACGGGCATGCAGTGCTGAAATATATCACCGCTGAGGAATTTGAAGCTGTCAAAGACCATCCGCTTATCAAAGAAATCGCCTATGACCGTGTGCTGGCGGATGAGGTAAAAAACTCAGAGTTTTTAAAACGGCGCGCTGAATTTTGGTATCTGGATGATGTTGGACTGAAGCTGGCGTTTTCTGAACCCACTAGCGGGCACAAGCCTGCAGCCGAAAACGAAGTAATAGCGGATACCAAGACCTTGCAGCTGCTGGGTGTTCCCCTTAAGGTCGGTGCCCCGCTTACGCTGACGCTTGACATCAGGGGCGAGGAAGTAAAGCGTGACTTTGTCCTGGCCGGCTGGTGGGAAAGCGATCCGGCTTTCAACATTGGAAAAATCGTTGCTTCCCGGGCTTATGTCGAGGCCCATGGGGATGAGTTGTGTAATACCTATCAAGAGGATAATTCTACAACCGGTGTCATCAAAGCGTATATCATGTTCAAAAACAGTAATGATTTGGAGGGGAAACTTAAAAGAGTCATCACAGAAAGCGGTTATTCCCTCGACGAAAATGCGTCTGATTATCTGGAGCATAATGTGAACTGGTCCTACCTTTCAACAAACTTTAGCCTGGATGGCGGCACTTTAATTGCTTTTGTTTCCGGCTTGTTATTGATTGTTTTTACCGGGTATCTCATCATATATAACATTTTTCAGATTTCCGTCATGCGGGATACTCGCTTCTACGGACTCTTAAAAACCATCGGCACGACCGGGAAGCAGATTCGTCAAATCATCCGCAGGCAAGCCTTGGTCCTTTCCGCGATAGGGATTCCCGGCGGATTGATTATTGGATTCTTCTCAGGCAAAGCCCTTGTTCCTCTTATTATGAACAATTCCACATATGCGGGGAGTGCGGTATCAGTATCACCTGATGCTTTGATATTTATAGGTTCTGCTCTGTTTGCTCTGGTTACTGTGCTGATCAGTACGTTTAAACCGGGCCGAATAGCCGCCGCCGTATCGCCGGTAGAAGCTGTGCGGTATACGGATGTGAGTGTGAAGAGGACAGAAAAATTAAAAAAATCCACCCGTGGGGCTAAAATGCCTCAAATGGCACTTGCTAATTTGGGGCGCAACAAGAAAAGAACGGTGCTTGTGCTCATCAGCTTGTCCCTGAGCCTTGTACTGTTGAACACTGTTTTTACATTGTCTCAAAGTATCGATATGGATAAGTTCCTCTCCAAGATTGTTGACACCGATTTTCTGCTGGCCCATGCAGATTACTTTCAGAACGACTTTTACGGTCTTGAAAACCAAACCACCGAGACCTTTATTCAAGCTGTGCAAGCGCAGCCCGGTTTTGAGGAAGGGGGGTGTTTATATGGCGGCAGAGAAAAAATGTTTGCGGTTGAAGATGAAAAGAACACGACTCAAAAGTATAACATCAATGTCCACGGTGATTTCATAGCGGCGGTCTACGGCCTTGAAGGATTGCCGCTTAAGCGCTTGGAGCTTATTGACGGTGAGCTTGATTTTGAGAAGCTGGCTAGCGGTAACTACATTCTGGAAGGTGTTCAGTTGGATGACAACAGCGTGCCTAAAATGGATAAAATTCATTTCGCAGTAGGTGAAAAGGTTACACTCTATAACTATCAAGGTACAGCGGAGACATTAGCCGAAAGGGAGTATACTACGCGGGAATTTACAGTGTTGGGTCATGTGGCCATCAAGTATTATGCCAATTCCGATCGCTGTGGATGGGACTATAACTTCTATCTTCCGGCAGAGGTTTACAAAACATTAGTGGATCAGCCGGCGGTGATGAGCTATGCCTTCAATGTTTTCAAAAATCAGGAAGCAGAGATGGAAAGCTTTTTACAAAAGTATACCGATACAGTAGAACCTGTCATGCATTATTCCTCGAAATTTACCTCTTTCAACGAGTTCTCAGGTATGCGCAATATGGTTATCATTATTGGCGGCGCACTCAGTTTTGTCATCGGTTTGATAGGTATTCTCAACTTTATCAACGCCATCCTTACCGGCATTTTGACCCGTCAAAAAGAATTCGCCATGCTGCAAAGTATTGGCATGACACGCCAACAACTGCGTAAAATGCTGATGTTTGAAGGATTTTACTATGTTTTAGGCACTTGCGTGTTTTCTCTTGTTTTGGGCACGGTGTTTTCACTGTTGGTTGTTAAATCCTTTTGTGAATTACTGTGGTTCTTGAGCTTCCGGTTCACTCTCCAGCCGCTTTTGCTCACATGGCCGTTTTTGTTTGTACTGGGCGGGACCATTCCTTTGGCATTATATGCGGTGACTGATAAACAGAGTATTGTCGAGCGTCTCCGGGAGGCGGAGTAGCCCTGTCGATCTTAATTTGATTCAAAGACTTGGACGTCAGATTTGATTTTTGACAGTAGTTGCTACCTGTTGTTTACATTTGCTTTTCGTAGGATGTTTCGCACATGGAATTTTACCGTATTTATTGAAATGTAAAGCTTATCAGCAATTTCGAGGTTACTGTGACCCAGACAGAGAAGCTCGAAAACCAGAATTTCGGTTTTGGTCAAATCTTCATGGAAGCATTTTAAAGGGGTGCTATTTTCGGTCTCCGGGAATAAGCAGAAACAGAGAAGATATTACAACGAATGCTATGGAGGGATTGTTTTGAAGATTGGTGACGAAACCGTGGATCACGGTTATGTTAGTTATAGAAAAGGCAGAAAAATATGCGGCTAGGCCGAAAGAAATCGTACTGAAGGGTTTATAGGATCGGCTTAAAGAGTAGAGGCATAGCCAGTAATATATTTCTGTGCTGGAATCTACTAACATAAGCAGAAGGTAAGTTCCCAAATTAGGGGGACTTATTGGTGACCAAGTGCAAAAAATGTGATGCTAATACCTATCGCACTGAGACTGAAGGCTTCAATCGTTTTGTGCTCGATACGTGGATAAAGGATAAGAATGGTTATGGCTGTAAGAATCTGAATACAGCTGCCTGCCGGAACAGCCAGAAAATATGTGATGGTACCGGTAAGGTTTGTCAGTGAAATATTGAGGGTACAGGGGAGATCGTCATTACAAGAAAATGTAATGGTATTGAGTGAATGGGCGTGTGCGAATTGCTTAATTAGGGGCTTTCACAAATATACTGATAGAGTATTGACACAAGTGTTTTTATAAGTTAATGTGTGACTAATCAGTCATATAAAGAGGAGTTTTCTTATGCCCAAACAAACTTTTTTTAATCTTCCAGCGGAGAAAAGAGAGAGAATTATCGAGATTTCTCTTGAAGAATTTTCGACTAAATTTTTCGATGTTGCTTCCTTAAGTAAAATTGTTGAAAAAGCAAAAATAGCAAAGGGTAGCATGTATCAGTATTTTGAAAGCAAAAAAGAATTATATAAATACTTGGTAAAATATGTTTCGGAGAAGAAATTATTATATATTAATTCTTCATTACCGGAGGATCAAGAAGATTTCTTTCTGCTTTATAAGGATATTATTTTTGCAGCAGCTAGATTTGATATAAACCATCCCCTATATAGTTCATTCCTGTATAATGTAGGAAAAGATACAAACAACCCTGACTTGTCCAAAAATATTATGTCTGATTCAACCCAATTTATAAAAAGTCTGCTCGTAGAAGCATATGAAAAAGGACAAATCAGGAAGGATGTTAATGTCGATTTAGCATCGTTTATTATCAGTTATTTATCAGTTGATATTGGTGAATACATTGGTAACAAATATGGATATTCATATCATTCAGTGTTACAGTCACAAACCGGGCAGATGCCTGTGACGGATAAGCAGTTAGAGGATATACTTGATGAACTGATTGACTTTTTTAAACGGGGTATTGCTAATATATAAAGATCATATTGAGTCTATTGACATTCAATAATTTTTTTGCAATAATGTGACTGAGTGGTCATATGATTGCGTAGTCATGGCAGGAGGAGTGGAGAATGTTAGAAATTAATAAGGTTAACATTAAAGAGCATGAATCTATGTATCACCTGGAAAACGGCATTGATCTATATGCCAAAGTAATGACATCGGAAAAAAACAACGGAAAAACGGCACTCTTCATCCATGGAGGGGGATCCGGCGGCAACCACACAATTGTATACAGGCCTTCCTGCTGGCTATTGAATAGGGAACTTTTTTCAAAAATAATTTTGCCGGACAGGAGAGGGGCTGGTTACAGTTCCCCAATGACATCTATTATGTCTTATAAGGACAATGCCTTGGACATGAAATATTTATTAGACAGCATGGGGGAAGTTGAAAAAATCACTGTGATAGGCGTATCTTATGGAGGTCCCATAGCCCTGACACTTGCCGCTCTTGATAAGCGGATTGATGAAGTGATATTGATTGCCTCTTCTCCCTCGCTTAAAGAAGCGAAAGGCCTTATGGGATTTTTATATCGCAAAGGCCTGCTGGAAAAACTCTCGAAAACATTTTACAGTAGAAATATTGGTAAACTGGAAGAAAAATATCCTGATTTCAACAAAGCTTATGAAACATCAAATACATCACAGCTCAATAAGCTGTTTTTGGATGTCATAAAGCACATGAACAAAAATCGGCTTGATTCGTTATTATTTGAAAGCTCCTCAACATGTGATTTGAAGAATGCCGCTATTGACAAAAACCTTGTGATAAATGTGCCGGTATATCGCGTGATAGGAACGAAGGATGAGACCTGGGAAATTGATTTGCGGGAAAAATATAAATCTCAAATTCCCAATTTGCGCAACAAATTTATTGATAATGCTAAACATAAAGACCTGTTTTTCAGGGCTTCGGAATTCTATGAAGCTTTAGAAATGCTTTTGTTAGAATTTGAAGATAGCGCTAAGAATGATGACAGGAGTCAAGAAATTGATCGGTCAAATTAATGGTAGAATGCTTATAAGATCTAAAAATATTGCCTTGGCAATCGTACTTTTTATATCTTTAGACCGTTTCAGCTGCTACTTAACAGATCATTTTATTTCCTGCTTCGGTGACGGCTGGCTCATTTTACATCATGCGACTCAATTAATTTTAGTACTCGGAATTATGTTGCTTCCCGTATGGAAGAGAACTCTTAAGCAATGGGGGCTTAATTGTGATAATCACTTAGAAACTTTTCGTCTTGTACGTTCATTTACAATAGGATGGATTGTTTGTACCACAGTATTTATTTTGATAAGTCAAATGTTATCAGGCTGGGCCCCGCTGGTTAATTACGAATTGACCCCAATTAATATTTTTTATAATTTGTTTTTTGAGTTTATTATTGTTGGCATATCCGAAGAGCTTGTATTTCGTGGCCTTGTATTGGGTATATTGGGTAAAACCTTCAAAAAAAGAATAAAAATTCTGCAGGTCTCAATTTCTGTCGCCGGCTTGATAACAGCCGGTTTATTCGCCGCAGCGCATATTGGATTCTCATTATCTCCGCTTCGTATTACATATTTTGATCCCATGCAAATAATCGTTGCTTTTTCATTAAGTATTTTCTATGCAGTAATGTATGAAAAAACCGGTAGTCTTCTAGGCCCTATACTTGGACACAACATTGCCGATGGATGGCTCTCCGTATTATATATCCTTATCAGCTTCTGTATTAAACAGTCTTAATTAACTAAGCATTTTAAAAAGCGACGAAACATGGAAGGCTGGGCTTGGGGTGTTTGAATAAAGCAGGGGGGTGGATTATGAAAGTATTTCGATTTTATGCTGTTACTTTCGGTTATTCATGGACGATTTGGATCTTGGGGATTTATTTGTTCAAAGGGGCTGTTGCGCCTTCGCTTCTGGTCAGTGTTGGAGGTATCGGTACAATAGTTGGTGTCATAACCTATTGGCTTTTTTCCTATACAAAGCCTGAACGAAAAAGCTATCTAAAAAGGCTGATTTCGGAAAAAGAGGTCCCTCATGTATATTGGATCCTTGCAATCATTATCCCAATATTAATTATTTTCATTTCAAAACTAGCCGAAACTTTAGTAGCTGCGCGCACTGCTGCAATACTGCTCAATACTGAGTTTATTGAAGCCGGGTGGATGTACCCTTTCTTCTTGTTGTTTTTCGGGCCGCTTCCGGAGGAAATGGCCTGGAGAGGTATTGCCCTTGATGCTCTTTCGGAAAAAAGTGTTGTAAAAGCACAGTTTATTGTTGCCTTAATGTGGGCGCTTTGGCATATTCCCCTGTTTTTTATACAGGGAAGCTACCAGTTCGAATTAGGCGTTTTTACACTTGGATTTTGGCTTTTTTTAATAAATGTTATCTTCCCGTCGTTTATCGTAGGCTGGCTGTATATTAAAAGTAACCGCAGTATTCTGGTTGCCATTCTGTTTCATTATATTCTTAATTTATCAGGGGAAATGTTTTATCTGACACAGCAGGGAGAAATAATTGAAACGATATTGACTGCTGCTGTTGCAATTTATTTACTCTGCGAACAAACGCTTTCACAAAAGTCAAAAGATAACTATTGCAAGCGTTGAATATAAGGGGGAACCAATTTCATGGGGATAAAAATTTTAATCGAAGGATTCATATATGCTGTTATACTCGGAGCAATCGTAACGGTATCACAATTATTCAATGCGAGATTATGGCTTAATTGCTATCCGAAAGCAATTCAAGAAGTTGTTCCACAAAGAACAAAAAAAGAAATCAAGATAAAACTGCTTATAGGCATCCCGTTTATGCTCGTTATGTTGGGATATCCCGCTTATTCAACCTTAGTACTGAAGAACACTGTGGGTATCGGATATAATTTTTGGATAGGTTTTATCAATCTCATTGTTATACAAAACGCATTTAATCTTTTTGACTTATTCATACTGGATTGGCTTATATTCTGTACGATTAAACCAAAATATCTGGAATTAGAAGGGACACATGGAATGAAAGAGTATGGGGATTATGTTTTTCACCTTAAGGCAGCGTTTAAGGGATTTATCCTTTCGGTTATATACAGTGGGATTGTTGCCGCACTTACGGTAGTAAGGGGGTTAACATATTGAGGCAGAAAAACCGATGACAATAAGCGAATTCTATTTCGTCTTGAGTCCAATACTATGTGCGCTGAATGATGCTCACACAACCATCGCCTTGTCTGAACAGGAAAATTCGATTGATTTACCCCTTCGTTGGATCGACGGAGAGCTGATATGTGTTAAAAAGACCGAGATGCTGCAATGCGGGGATATAGTTATTGGAAGCGGCGATAAGGATATTGAAGAGTGTATAGAGCAAATAGAAAATACCATACCGGCGGAAAATGAATATTGGAAAAACAAACTAACTTGCCATTATTTACAGTATAAATCTTACCTGAACCATGTAAATGGCAGTTGCTCGAAAGAGGTTGCTTACTTGAAAATAGGTTGGAAACCGAAGATAGATAGTAAGAATGCTTAGTGGGAATGGATAAGCAATACAAGGCACAGGCACATCCTATATTCAACTGAACCGCCGTGTACCGAACGGTATGCACGGTGGTGTGGGAGGACGGCGGCTAGTCACCGCCTCCTACTCGATTACCCCATCTGGGGGAGGATAAAAAATCCCAAGTTTATATGCCGGAGGAGAAGAAGATTAGATTTGATGCTCAAATCGGCTCCGGCTCCCGGTCCTGGATAATTCACCCCAAATACTACAAATTACTCAGTCAGAACGACGAACGCCGATGAAATTACCATAACAGCACAAGCTATTTATGATAATGCTACAATATCTACAGTAATCGGGGAGCAAACCTATAATGACGGCAATATTAATATTGTAAATGATTATTATGGAGAAGTTTTGACAATTACTGTTACAGCAGAGGATGGTACTACGACAAAACAGTACACGGTAAATATTCAGAGCCCGGAATAGTTATTTGAACAAAAATAACGAGTAGGATAACTCTTTCCCAAAGCACAGTTTTCGGCTATAATAGAGTTCGGGTTCGTTACGTGTGTCGGGGACGTAGCTCAGTTGGGAGAGCGCCGCGTTCGCAACGCGGAGGTCGAGGGTTCGAATCCCTTCGTCTCCACCAGAGGACGGCCTTCCCGTTATGCCAGTTGTGATCGGCATGACCGCGACACCGGAGCGCTTTAATAATCTTGTTGCTGGTATCATGTATACTACTCATTATGTTGTAACGACTGCAGACGAAGTCCGTGCATCCGGCCTTTTGAAGGACAGAATCGTCATCACATACCCGGATACCATCAATAACGATATGGCTGTGCTTCAGGCCGCTGCTGACGACTGGAAACAGAAATGGGAGCGCTGGTCTCAGTATTGTTATGAGCAGCACTACGCCTATGGGAATCCCATTTTTATCGCGCAGCTATTAGGACGTATGGTGAGGACGCCCATGTAGATGCATATCATGGTGGATGATGTTTTGAACGATGTACATCTGTTTTTGTCGTACTTCAATGCCGATATCGTTAATGATGTTGCTGAAGTTCTCCAAAGTACCGAGGGCGGCAACATTTCGACAGAGATATATGGTGAGCCTTTCGGTGAGAGAATTTTTAATACTCTCTCCGTGAGACTGAGGCGAGATACGCAAGTTATTTTCGCGCCGCGCCAGACACAGCAAGTAGAAGAACAGGTTACCGTTACAGATGTTCAGCAGCCTTCTAGTGAGGGCATACCAGCATGGGGAAAGAATAATGCTGAAAAGCATATTGATATGCTGGTGCTTACGATGAAGTCGTGTCTGACATTGTTGGTATGATTCATGACCACATTGAGACACTGAAAGCAACCGGCAACTACTCCGAGTTGGCTGCTAAAGTGATGCAGTTCAAGCTGAATACGCAGGTGTTTGTCATTTTTGGTGAAAGCGTTGATAATAACGCTATTCATGACCTTTTCTCTGCCACAGATACCGATTTGGATAGGTAGTTCAGACTTGCCGAAACGAAGCTCGGTAATGAAGGAGTCGGAATTCAGTATAGCCGTCAGTATGCGGACGAAGAGAAACCTAACGCATACAAAATTGATGTCATTATTTTTATACCGCGGATAGCGAGTACATTGCTACACTAAACGCTTATGCAAAATATCATTTTTACCAGATGAGTGATGTATACCGCCGACGCACAACGGCTCTTTCTACTCGCTTTAGAAAAAATATAGCGATATTGTCTCTGACGGAGACCTTGTCAGCGAACACAACTTCACATTACCCGAAACAATAACCTGCGAGCACAATGCTGCCGGACGTATCTATTCAAATCACCTATTCGTAGATAATACCGATAGCGCAACTATAGCACTAAATTCTCGGGAAGAAGGCGTGCTGAATGAGGAAGCCGCCCAGCAGGACTTCGTTTGCTGGCTTCGCAATCCTCCTAAAAAATCTTGGTCTCTTTGCATCCCTTATAAAAAAGACGGAATTAAGAAGCCTACTTACCCAGATTTTATTATCATCAGGAAAGACGAGAACGGCGGGTACATCATTGATATCCTTGAGCTGCACGATCCTACAAGAACAGACAACCTCGGAAAGGCCAAGGGCTCTGCAGAATATGCTCGTCAAAATCCCGGCGTAGGCAGCATTCAGCTTATCAGGATGGGGCAAGACGCAACTGGTAGATCGAGGTTTAAGCGCCTTGATATGTCGCATAATGCTGTCCGAGATAAAGTTGCTCACGTAATGAATGATGATGAGCCTGGCCATATTTTTGATGCTGACGGCTTCTTTATGTGAGTAATAGAAAGCAAGGGTTATTTGAAAAGATTTCGGGTATCTCACATGCGGAATACAAGGAATATTCCATAAAAAAACAGCCGGCTTGGGTTTGCTCTAAAAACCCTGCTCAGGTACGAAACAAATACAGCGATAGAATTGATGAAGGCAATACTTTGACAGAAGATGAGCGAATGATTAACTTTCGCAGAGTCTAGAAAATGGGCTGTCACTAAAAGAGGAATGCTTAAGTGGCAGCTCTATTTGTCTAGGTGCGGAACGATCAAATAAATAATTTAATCCATAATATTTTTACAAAAACTATTGACAGGCGAAATGCAGCATACTATAATTCTAACGAACGTTAAATTAAGGAAGTGTGTTATGGCAGATAAGGATTTGCGAGAGCGAATTAAGGAAGTGGCAGTTGAGCATTTCAATACCAACGGTTATCATGGAACAACGATACGTAATATCGCCAAAGACGTGAATTGCTCTCTGCCTATGATCTATTATTATTATAAAAATAAAAAAGAGTTGTTCGATGAAATTATTAAAAAGGAATATTTTAATCTTTTAGAAAAGCAGGCATCACTCTTGAAAATCGATAATGTCATTGATTTTTATACAAAGTTTATTTACGATTTGAACTCCTTGAGCAACTACGATAAACAAGTTTATCGGCTTGGCATCAAGGTGTACCTATCATTCGATGGAGACGAGGAACTGATGAACCTTATGGATGAGTGGGAAAAGAGTATACTGCCCAGGCACCGCGAGATTCTAAAACCCCACATGAAGAATGTTAATAACGAAAAAGCGGTAGTGAGAACATTGGTGCATTTACTAGAGACGATGATCGAAAACATTGTCGTAAAAAACCGATATCTACCTGAGGATGAAATCAGGGAAGAGATATCCATTGTTCTACAAAGCTGCGGATAATTCGCGAAAATATTAGATTAATATAATTCGGCACGTAAAAATGCCGTTTATATTTCCCAGTAAGCTAACGAACGTTATATTAATATTATGAAAAAGGAGAGACAACAATGGAAATCGAAAAAAGACTCGCTATGCTGCAAAACACATATGCGGCATCCGTCGCGGAAACCGTAAACACCTATGAGAAGTTAAAGGTATTGAAGGCAATCGTTGAGAAAAGAAAAGAACGGCAGGCACAGACAGCCCCCTATTTGAATCAGCAATTGGGTATTGAAAGCGTTGAAGACGTCTTTTACAAGCTTTCCGAAATCTATGGCTGCGCAAACTGGACTGTAAAGAAAGCTGAGGGCAGTTATGTTGCCACAGCGACTTCGTGTAAACTTTGTGCGCTGTCAAAGAAGATGGGCGGAGCAAACCCCTGTAATGGCTGGTGCCTTGATCCTATGATTGCTATGTTATCCAACGTGAGCAAAATCGATAGCAAACAAATAACTGTTGAAAGCACTTTATTGGACGATGACTGTTGCAAAGTATCTATTAATGTCGGCACAGAACTATAAAGAAAATAAGGAAATGCATAAGTCCGATAAAATGACACGACCGTGCAAAACCGACACACTGGGGGGCGCCGGCGTAAAGTTAGGTGTACAGAAAAATTATTGTCAGAATTAAAAAAGTATTGACAAGCCAAACTAGGTAATGCATTACCTAGTTTGGTACATTATCAAATTGAATAGTGGCGGTGTAATCATGAATATAGACAAAACAAATAAAATTCCTGATGAGGCGATGATTTTTGGACTTTTGTTGATCATTTCAAATAAGATGAATACTCTTCTTGAAAGAGAGTTCAAGGAATTTGATGTGACAACCAAACAATGGTTTTTGTCCGAAACGATCAACAGCCTCTTCGATTCTCCCCCAACCCTTAAGGAGGCTGGCAATGCGATGGGGAGTTCTCACCAAAATGTCAAGCAGGTGGCTATAAAACTTCAGGAGAAGGGACTGCTGACACTAGAAAAAGACAAGAAGGATGCAAGAGTCACCAGATTGAGAATGACAGAGCAGAGCTATGATTTCTGGAAGCAAACAGATCAAAAAGGATCAATATTTAGAGAAAAAATGTTCAAAGAGATGGATGCAAATGATATTGCGAGAACAAGACATTTGCTTGAAAAATTGTTTTCGAATCTGGCTGAAATTGAGAATGCGGTTACTGATGATGAGAATACTTAATACTCAATGCTTATACGAGGAGTGAGGGGTATGAAAAAAGTTCAAAAAATAAAAATCATCGCGATAGTATTGGCTTCCGTGTTATTAGATATAGTTCTGCATATTGTTACGACATCATACAGCACTATGCCTGAGAATGCAAACTTTAGCTTAGTAGCGAGTATTATGGGGACAGAAATCACCGCTTCTCTTTGGGCCTTATTCGCTTTTTCGGGTGTTGCTTTTGTGTATTGGAAAATCAGGAATGAGATACCCGGAAAAGGCGTGAAGAAAGGGTTGCGTTATGGGACAGCAATAGCACTTCTTTGGATGTTTGCAATGCTTGAGGGAGTTTCACTGTTTGGTAATCCGATCATTAACGAATTTGTAGTTGGTCTTAGTGATGCGATTCCTGTTTTTGTGTTAAGTATACTATTGAGCAAGCTACAAATTGAAAAAGTTGAGAGCGATCTCTCAGTAACATTTATTTTCAGACAAAAAATTAAGGCAGTATCGATTTTTACGGGGATATTCTTGACAGGTAGATATATCGCTTATTTTTCTGGAGTGATCCAATCCGGAAATCAAACCAGGCCTTTGCAAACACTTGTATGGACACTCCTGATGGGGATCTCTATCGGAGCAGCGTTTGTTTTACTTGATAACAACAGAGATGAGAGGTCTTTGAAACACAGAGCCGTGAAATTCGGCTTCTTGATTTTTGGTTTAAATTGGGCTGTGTTCCTTGTTTTTATGCCTTTATTATTTTCCGGATATTTAGTCGACGTTTTATCTAGAATTGTTATAGACATCTTGCTTATAACAAGCGGATACTATTTAACATTTAGTCCGGGATTGAGTCCTTCAAAGAAGGATTGGGAGGTAAGCCGATGAAAAAATACATAATCATAGCTGCACTAATACTTAGCATCATTGCATTAGGAATTAGCTACAGTCAAAATGAGGCGCGCGAAAGTGAATACGTTATTATCTATGAAAGCGAAGCTCTTGGTTTGTCAATAGGATTTCCATCTGAATGGAAAGACAAATATGTGATAAAAGAGTCTGAAGGAAGTATTGCGGTTTTCAGTAAAAAAGTATATGAAAAATATCCAGGAGGTGGATTGCTTTTTACAATAGAAAGAATGATTGGTGAATTGATTTCACAGGAGGATATGCAGCAAGAGCCTGTCCCTCAACAGATTATTTTGCAAGGGAACGGATATACCTATTTTACACGCCAGTCTTCCGATATGCAGTATCTTCTGAACGACCAGGAGGTTTCAAATGAATACATAGCTTTACGTGATCAAATTCCCAATGTTTCCCAATGGATTTCCCTTTTGGGAGACAATACACCTAAGGCTGAAAATCAAGAGTTTAAGGTCGTGGGATCAAGCTTCTTTACCGTAGAGATACCAAACGACTGGGAGCTTAAAGCTCTTGAAGAACCTACACTCAGTTGGAGTTTGTTTGATCAGAATAATAATGTGGCCGGTGTAATTGAATTAATTCCGTACAATAGTGAACTCAATGGTGAAAAAACAATTGGTCTGAACATGGTGAGGGAATATTTATATGATGCAGATAGATTTCGTGAAATAGAGATAGTGCTCAATTCAGAGATTGTTAATCAAGAAGCGATGGAAATAATTAAAAGCAGTCTTGATTTTGTAAGCGGGCCGTTCAATGTCATTGATTTACAATCCAATGCAATGCAATATCTTTCAAATGGCGGAAAGAAAGTTTTTGGGACAATTGAAGGTTTTGATTTTAGTAAGGATAGACCTATGGCTGTTCGTATCAATGAAATGGAGTTGTTGCCTGATGGTTCCGGCGAAGAATATCCTAATGGTTTCAGTGTTGTAGATCTAAATAAGATTGAAACCTACACCTTGGATTTTGGCGTAAATATTGCTTCGCTTGTTGCACCAGGCTATAACACTTATGGAATTTATGATATCGAAACAATTGATGAGGACTTTATAAAAAATCAAGAGAATTATAAGGATTTTTACTACGACTTCATTATAGGAAGCGATGGACAAATTAAAATTGTAGTAGGTCGTTTCGCTCATAAATAATTGGTCTTGTATGTAGAGACAAATCTCGGGAAGCCTAGATCCTCAAAAAGGCAGTGTTGATTACGTGAAAAGGCCGGAATATAACAGAACACTATTAGGGATAATTGCTTTCATATTGTTGCTTGTTATGCAGATATTACTGGGGAAAACGGGTCATTTAATTGCTGCTTTAATCCCTTATCAGCAAATAGATCCATTTAATAGTTTCGCTGATATTTCGATACATCATGCGGTTCAATTAATAATTGCAATGTCAATTATTCTGGTGTTGAGCAAACTGCTGAATCTCAATTTCTATTTTCAACTCGGGGATAAGAAAAAGGGAATAAAATACTTAACCATGTTTACGGCTGCTTTTGCTGTGATTTCAGTTGCACAGCATGCCTATATGTCTGTGAACAACCAACTTCCTGTCTATACGTTTCCACTGGATGAAAGGAATATTATTGGAACTCTGGGGTTCCAGCTGCTCTTAAGCGGGTCGGCAGAAGAAGTTGTATTCCGAGCGCTGCCAATTATTCTGCTGACATACTCATTTGGGGAAAGTATAAAAATCAAAGGCAATTTTACCTTAGAGGTTGTACTGGCATCGGTATTATTTGCCTTTGCACATGTCAATTGGTCGTTGACACCATTAACCTTCGAAGTTAGTTATTTTCAGTTAATTTATGCGTTTGTGCTTGGAACAATTCAAGGAATAGTGTACCAAAGAAGCAAAAGCATACTGTATCCGGCTCTTATGCATAGTTTCACCAATGTCTTAATGGTCGGTGGAGGGTACGTGTTTACTGCATTATTTTCCTAAAAGATGAAAACAGTATGTAAACTCAGAAATCGCAAATGGAGATGTTAAGCATGTTAAGGAGTCTTTATGAGGTGGGAAAGTGCAACAAAACAATTTATGACAATGTTCACGAATACTGTTTAGCTGAAAAAGTGAATGAGGAGCAATTAAGGATTTCTATAAAAAAGAAGTATTGGGTTAAAAATCCTACAAAAATGCACAAGTTCATAGGTAATTTATTGATCCTACATAAAGGAAATTATTAAAAAAATAATGATGGAAAGGAGATAATTATGAATAAAATTGGATTTACTTTTTCTGGTATACTCGTTATTACTGGGATAATTACATTGCTGAAGACCACAATAATCAATTTAGTCATGCCCCAAATTGGGAGAGCTGCTTTTCAGTGTGCAATGGCAGGCAGTTATACTCCCAATGAATATCATATTGATTTTATAGTGATTAATATCGTAGCAGTATGCTTAATAGTTATAGGAGTTGTATTAGGATATATATTTTATAGAAAAGAAACAGGCAAATAACTCAACAAAGGAATATACATATGAAAGCATTTAAACGTATCTTTGCTTTCATTTAAGAACCACACAGCTAAGAACCACACAGCGTTTATGCCGCGAAAGCCTCTTGAACATGGGGAAGCACCTTCTGGTACAATTTTGAAGGCGGAAAGTTCGCCTAGTCATAGAGGTTATTTCTGCCTAACATTAGGGAGCCCAGAGGGTGCAGGGGTCTCCATGTCAAGAGGACAAAACAAACCAGAGAGTGGCGGTATTTCATGTCTTGTGTTATCTTATTCATGAGAAATGATTGCCTCCTTTGTTAATGTTTTGTGTGGTAACTTAACAATAACCGAAGCGCTTTCATTTCTCACTATTTTTTTAGTCAATGTCCAATATGTATTGTAGTCCTACACTTCATTTAGAAGATTTATAATCGCATGATTGTTTTTTTGCGTATAATGTGTTATTATAATGTCGATAATATTGGCATGAAGATTACACGATAATAACACGAGAAAGGAGCCCTTTCTATGGAGCGTTGCACTTACGGTGAATTTATCACGAATAAAATAGCCGACATCCCCTATAGTCAGGCATTTCAGACTGACGTCATAGCGGAAGCAATGGCTGAGGAATATAAAGTCCCTATTCATAAAGCCAAGCCAATTACCAATGTCACCTTGAAACGCTTGTCTGACAGGGGCGTGATTGAACGTTTCCAAAAAGGCGTTTATTATCGAGCCAAGCAGACGGTCTTCGGCAAGGCTCGTCCGAGCGAAGAGCTGATTGAGGCGCAATTGCTTACCCGCCGCGGCGACGAGATAATCGGGTATGAAACGGGATTCTCCCTTATGAATAAATTAGGTTTGACCACTCAAGTTCCTAAGAAGCGCGAAATTGCTACCAATGCCTATCGTAAAAATATAGATGACAGATTCATTATTGTTAGAAAGCCGGTCGTTACAGTTAACGCCGGTAATTTCCGTTATCTGCAGCTTCTTGACGTTATCAAAGACTTACCTGATGCGCCTGTCGATGCGGAGAATCCTAAAGCGTTACTCCGCAATTTCGCAGAAAAAAACAGTCTGGATACAGTTCAGGTTCTGACATATGCCAGACAACACTACCCGCAAAAGACGCTGCTCAACTTGGTAGACGTGCTGGTGGAGAGGTAATGGACATGAAGCTGCATAAAGACAGAGACGCCTTCCAGGCGTTACTTACGGCAATATCAGAAAAGACAGGAGTCAGGGAAGATATCCTCGAAAAGGATTACTATCTTACCCGGCTTCTTTCTGAGCTTGCTTCATGGCAAAAAGAATTGCCGGCTTACTTCAAGGGCGGTACTGCGTTATACAAGGCAATCGGGAGTCTGAAAAGGTTTTCTGAAGATATTGATCTGACGGTTGAGGTGCAGGACTGCTCGAAATCTCAGGGCAAAAAGAGACTGGAAACTGCGGCTAACGGCTACACCTCTTTGCCCAGGACGAGCGACAAAACAAGAGAAATTAAGGCCAAAGGGAGCATTACCAGCGTTTATGAATATCAGCCGGTTACAAAAATCGATGCTGACGATGCACTTCAGAGATTCGGATATGTGAAAGTTGAAGCGACTTCCTTCACGGTTAGCGAACCGGTGGAATCCTTAATGGTCTCACCTTTGCTGTATTCGTCGGCAACCTCTGAGCAGCAGAGTATCCTCCATGACAGCTATGATGTATTTCCTTTTGAAGTAAAGACTATTAAGATGGAGCGCATCTTTGCGGACAAGATTCTGGCGGCGGAATTTTATTATCAGCGGCAAATGCTGTTTGATGTGGCGAAGCATTTATACGACCTGACTTTGATGATGAAAACGGTGAGAATAGCTGCCCTTCTTGCCCAGCAGGATGAACTGCTGAAAATGCTTGAATATAAACGGCGCGAGGAACAAAACAGAATTGGCAGCGATTTGGCGCAGAAGCCCTTTGCCGACTTCCTGCTTTTCAAAGCCCTTGAAACCGGCATCAAGCTTCGTGAAACTTTTGCTGACATGCAGAGAGTATACGTTTTTAACGAAGTCGATGCCATTCCTTTCACAGATGTTGTAACGCAAATGACCAAGCTATATAAGCTGCTGCAAGAGCTTGACAGGTAATTAACTACCGAGGAATACTTGGCAGTTACTTTGATTTATACTACCTTACGAACAACCACCGGTCGAGGGTTCGAATCCCTTCGTCTCCACCAAGTTATCACAGCAATATTTACATTTTTAATGCACGAAAAAGTCCGGTATAACCGGGCTTTTAGCGTCTTAAGGCGATGTTCCTTTGGGCTGATCAGCTGTGGTAGTTGTAGTTGTGGTGCTCGGAATTATTTAGTTCATGAAGTATAATAGCGATGAAAACAAGTGAGGTATTAAGCTATAACTGCTTTAACATGCTGATAAGGAGAGGGGGCGTGTTCTGCCAGGCGTTTGAATTAATGGGAACGATTCTGCCGATCAAGTCCATATCACGGCCTCATGCGGACAAACATCTCGCTGGATACGTCCGCGATTCCGTATACGATAAATAAAGACTATGGCATGGAGCATCTGCCAGCATAAATTTTTAAATATTATGCCTATTGCCCGCGATCTTTTGATTGAAACCATGAACAGCAGCGTTGTCGTTATCGACATAAACCGGTCGGCTCTGGCTTTGCTCGGTTTGGAAGGCACCGATATGTTGGGTCGGGATATATCCGAAATTCAGTCGCTGTCCACCTTCCATGACGATTCAAAAGAGATCTATAAAACTGAACATGCATTCGAGCAAGGCGAAGAAAATCCCAACGCCGTCGTGGTTTATTACATAGATGATTCAGGCGAACTTCAGGCGATTCAGGGAGCATATAACGAGGAGACCGGATCAGTTGATTTTACGGCGTATCATTTCTCTGTGTACGCGATCGGTTATAACATGACGTACTTTACCGACGTGGAGGAGAAGGCTTGGTGCTATGATGCCGTCACTTTCTGTGCAGCGCGCGGAATAACTGCTGGTATCGGCAACGACCTCTTCGGACCGGAAAATATAGCGACACGCGGACAGTTTATCGTTATGCTCATGCACGCCTACGGAATTAAGGCCGATGAGTACGTATCCGAGAACTTCAGCGACGTTAGAGAGATAAACGCTTGGTCTGCAGATGCCATGATGCTACTGGTTGAAACCGGAACGATTAGTGGTAGCAATGGAAAGCTGATTCCTACAAACACGACCACCCGTGTGGAACTGGCGCAGGTGCTGCACAATCTGTTTGCAAAATAAGGGTGGAGGTCGATACAATAATGCACGAAAAAGTCCGTCTGCATTGCTGCAAACGGACTTTTTCAGTGCCCTTGTATAACTGGGCTTTTCAGCGTTTTAGGGAGATTTCCCTTCGGACTGATTAGATTGATTTAAGATACTTGTGAGTATATAATGAAACCCTCCACTCTAACACCAGTCTTTTGAATGATGGTATGATTCAGGAAGGGACAGAGGTGATACAACTAAATGAATACCTATAGAACATCCGAAGTTGCACAAGTAGTTGGTATCCACCCCAATACTGTGCGCCTTTATGAGGAACTTAATCTCATACCTAAACCAGTACGGCAGCCAAACGGTTATCGTGTGTTTACTGACATTCATTTGGAGCAATTTATACTTGCTAGAACCGCACTAAAAGTAGAGGTTTTGCAAAACGGCTTACGTAAAAAAGCCATTGATGTTATTAAGACCTCTGCTACCGGAGATTTTGACAAAGCGCTTTGTCTTACAGAGAGTTATTTACAGCAAATCAAAAGAGAGCAAAGAAACGCCGAAGAAGCCATAGTGCTTGCAGAACAGTTATCGTCAGGCAGTAAGCAAGGAGCGGATAGTAACTTTTTAACAAGAAAAGAAACGGCTGATCTGCTGCAAATCACAATGGATGCTTTGAGAAATTGGGAAATGAATGGCCTGTTGACGATTAAGCGAAAACAAAACGGCTATCGTGTATATACGGATGAAGATATAAGGCGGCTCAAAATAATTCGTTCCCTGCGCTGTGCAAATTATTCGCTTGCGGCAATTCTACGAATGCTGAATGCTCTGTCCAAAAACCCCAAAGTAAATCTTCGCGAGATCATTGACACGCCGAAGGAAAATGACGACATCATTTCCGTATGTGATAAACTACTTACCTCTTTGAAATATGCCGAAGAAAACGCCCAAAACATGCTTATTCAGCTAGAAAAGATGAAAAAACAATTTAAAGTTAACCCTCCATTTTGACACCAGACTTTGCTCCGGTGTTATTCTTTTTCTGCAAAGAAAAAATCAGGAGGGATTTGATAGCGTGGAAATAACCGTCAAGGTAGAAAAATTGAGCAAGTCTTACGCTCACATTCAGGCAGTCGAGAATCTAGATATTTCCATTTGCCGTGGTGAAGTATTTGGCTTGTTGGGTGCAAACGGTGCGGGGAAAAGTACCGCCATTGAGTGTATTTTAGGCACGAAAAAACAGGACAGCGGCACCGTATCTATTTTGGGGATGAACCCCCGGACAGACCGAAAAAAGCTATTTGAGAAAGTGGGTGTTCAATTTCAAGAAGCAAATTATCAAGACAAAATCACGGTAGCGGAGCTGTGTGAGGTTACACAAGCTCTTTACAAGACTTCTTCGTGTTACGCGGACTTATTAAAACGATTTGGGCTTGCGGACAAATTGAAGAGCCAGGTAAGCGAGCTTTCGGGAGGGCAAAAGCAGCGGTTGTTTATTGTCCTTGCCCTAATTCCTGATCCCGAAGTTGTATTTTTAGACGAACTAACCACCGGACTGGATGCAAGAGCAAGGCGGGATGTGTGGAAATGTCTTTCCGATTTGAAAGCAAAAGGATTGACTATTCTTTTGACCTCTCATTTTATGGATGAGGTGGAAGAACTGTGCGATAAAATCATGATTCTCAAAAATGGGAAAAGCGTATTTTGCGGAACCGTCCAGGAAGTCATTACATCCGGTCCTTATGAAAAGTTTGAGGACGCATATCTTTGGTACACAGACAAGGAGGATAAAGAGAATGAGGGCATTTAGTACAATGTTTAAAACAGAATTAAAATTATCCCTACGCGGTATGGACATGTTTATTTTTGCAATCTGTATGCCTGTCGTGGTAATGGTTATTCTCGGCATCATTTACGCAAACAAACCTGCTTTTGATGGTGCTGAATACACTTTTTTAGCACAATCATTTGGGGCAGTAGCGACGATTGCCATTTGTGCCGGAGGTGTGATGGGGCTTCCGCTGGTCATATCCGATTATCGAAACAAAAAAATCCTAAAGAGATTTATGGTAACACCGACAAGTCCTGCTCTCATTTTAGCTGTGCAGGTTGCAATCTATGGGCTTTATTCCATTGCTTCACTCATACTTGTTTATGCCACAGCAACACTTTTCTTTGGCTATCAATTGAGTGGTTCGTGGCCTTGCTTTTGTGGTACTTACCTCCTTGTAATGTTATCAATGTTTAGCATCGGACTGTTGGTGGGAGGGGTAGCCCCCAATATCAAAACAGCAAGTGTCTTGGCCAGCGTACTGTATTTCCCAATGCTCATTTTCTCCGGCGCTACTTTGCCTTATGAGGTTATGCCTGCGGCTCTTCAAAAAGTATCCGATATCTTGCCGCTGACCCAGGGAATTAAGCTGCTGAAGTCCGCTTCACTTGGCTTGCTAACCGATAGTGTTTTGGTACCTGTTGCTGTGTTGACTGTACTTGCAGTAGTATGTATAAGCATTTCTATTCGCTTTTTCAAATGGGAATAAAAAGTCGCTAGGACGGTGGCTTGTGTTATAATTGTAGCAAGAAAGGGAACATTTCATATGAATAATACTCCGATGTTGCTTCCGAAAATCTCAAAGTTAAAGTTGTTCAAGCTGACGCCGGCAAGAATCATTTTGCTTGGTTTTTCTCTTGTGATTCTGATCGGCGCTATTATGCTCTACCTTCCCTTCAGTTCGCAGGAAGGAACGAGTACCAGTTTTACCGATTCCCTCTTTACTTCGGTGTCTTCTGTTTGTGTCACCGGGCTTGTAGTGGCAGATACTAATACGCAATGGTCCTCTTTTGGTAAAGCTATTATTCTGCTGTTGATTCAAATTGGGGCTTTGGGAATTATGTCGGTAGTAACGTTGTTTTTCGTGTTTACCGGTAAAAAACTGGGGTTAAGGGATAGACTGACAATACAGGAATCCATCAATAACTTCAGCCTTGGAGGGATAGTCAGAACATTTCAAGGCATTTTAATCGTTACGATAGTTGTTGAGGTATTAGGGGCCTTGGTATTCTTAACTGAGTTCGTTCCGCTTTATGGGTTTAAAGAAGGGTTGGCAAAGAGTGTTTTCCATGCCGTTTCTTCTTTCTGCAATGCCGGATTTGATACCTTTGGTACCGGTACTAACCCCTTCACAAGCCTGATTGGGTTCAATAACAGACCACTGGTAATCCTCACAACCGGTCTGCTTATTATCATTGGCGGATTAGGCTTTATTGTCTGGAATGACCTGGCAGTCAAACGGAAGTTTTCTAAGCTTACTCTCCACTCCAAGCTCGTGATTGTCACATCGTGCTTTCTTTTGCTCATGGGAACGCTGGGCTTTCTTTTGTTTGAATATAATAATCCTGCAACAATCGGAAACATGCCCTTTGGGACCAAAATCTTAAATTCCTTTTTTCAAGCGGTGACGACCAGAACAGCCGGATTTAATACAATCCCTACCGGGGAAATGAATGAGACCTCGAATTTTCTGGCGATGATTTTGATGTTTATTGGAGGAGCTCCCGGCTCGACAGCCGGAGGGATTAAGGTAACAACCTTCAGCATAATTATTTTGACGGTGCTGGGATTTATAAAGGGAAGAGAAGAAGTCTTTGCTTTTGAAAGGAGAGTGCCGGAAGGGATAATAATAAAATCTCTGATGGTTATCGTATTGGGTCTGTTTACGGTAGTTACCGTTACTACACTTTTGCTTTATCTCAATGATATTACATTTTTGCAGTCTCTCTATGAAGTGGTTTCGGCATTTGCCAATGTGGGGTTGTCCACCGGGATTACCTCTGGATTATCCACGTTAAGCAAGTATCTACTAATGATAACGATGCTTATAGGGAGAATCGGTCCATTTACAGCGATTATAGCCTTTACTGCAAAGCAGGATAATCAGAAATCGACCTATCAGTATCCAGAAGGCAAGATAACAGTGGGATAGGAGTTGTTTCTTATGAAGTCATTTATCGTCTTAGGACTGGGGAGATTCGGTATCAGTTTAGCCAGGACCCTGATAGAATTAGGTCATGAGGTTTTGGGTGCCGATATTGACGGCATGTTGGTCAAAAAATACGCGGATGAACTGACCCATGTCGTCGAAGCAGACATCACCAGCGAGGGATTTTTGCGTTCCCTGGATGTGACAAAGTTCGATGGGGTAATTGTTGCCGTTTCATCAAACCTGCAGGTCAGTATCATGACGACACTGATTCTGAAGGATATGGAGACAGAATACATTCTAGCCAAAGCTCAAGATGATTTCCATACAAGATTATTGTATAGAATAGGGGCCAATGCGGTAATCCTTCCGGAAAAGGATATGGGCGTAAAGGTGGCTCATAATCTTGTGACAGATAAATTTTTGGATATGATCGAGATTTCCCAAGACCACAGTATTGTGAACATGCATTCTCCGGAAAACTGGATTGGTAAATCCCTGGGGGATTTGGCAATAATAACGAAAAGAGGGCTTAACGTTTTAGCGGTAAGAAATACCGAAGATGAAACGGTGGTGCTTCCTGACGAGAAAACGGTGATTTCCGAAGGAGATATCGTTACTGTGATGGGAGAAAACGGGGACTTAAAGAAATTGGAGAGCAAAGGGTAAACGATAAGCCGGTATGATCTGCGCAATTATAAACAGAGGAGTATATTGATGGAAAAAGAAATTTATTTGGCCGGAGGATGTTTTTGGGGTATTGAAAAATACCTGTCGCGCATAAAAGGCGTTGTTGGCACAGAGGTGGGTTACGCCAATGGTAACAAAGAAAATCCGAGTTATGAAGAAGTGTGTACTCAGAATACCCATCATGCGGAAACGGTCAAGGTGTTGTACGACCCAAAAGAGGCTAGTCTGGGTTTCATTTTGAGGCTTTTTTATGATGTGATCGATCCTGTAGCCAAAAACCGTCAGGGCAATGATATTGGCGTCCAGTATCGTACAGGTGTTTACTACACAGACGAAAGGGATAGGGAAATAATTACGGACTCCTTGCAAGAACTTCAACGCAGATATGATAGGCCGCTGGCAATCGAAGTGATGCCGCTTGAAAATTATTACCCTGCCGAAGAGTATCATCAGAAGTATTTAGATAAAAAACCTTTTGGTTATTGTCATATTAACAAAGAACAATTCAAGAAAGCAAAAGAAGCAGAAGATTATACAGCGAGATACAAAGTAAAGCCCAAAGCGGTTTTGAGAGAAATCCTTACGGATATGCAGTATGATGTCACGCAAAACAATGCTACGGAACCGCCTTTTAGAAATGAATTCCATGATAATTATCGGGAAGGCATTTATGTGGATGTAACTACAGGAGAGCCACTTTTTTCCTCGCAGGACAAATTTGCATCAGGTAGCGGGTGGCCGAGTTTTTCTAAGCCGATAAGCCCTGAATCCTTAAAGGAAGTGGCAGATGAGAGTTATGGCATGGGAAGGGTAGAAGTACGGAGCAGAATAGGTGATGTGCATCTGGGACATGTTTTTACCGACGGCCCCAATGAATTTGGAGGATTGCGGTATTGTATCAACAGCGCAGCGCTTGTTTTTATCCCCAAAGAGAAGATGGAAGAGAAAGGCTATGGATATTTGCTCGATAGGTTGTGAAATATTTTTGAATAAAAATAATACAAAGGGGTCCTCCTCCAAAAAGGAGGGCCTTTTGTTTTGCCGAACCGATCAGCCGAACTGATAAATAGTATCGCATGAAATATTACATTGACACACGTAGTAATATGTCATATAATGCAATAGAGGGGGGATCGTGATGGCCAATGACAGCATCAGCAGTGATTTAATACGAGGGCATATAGATACCATCATTTTAAAGGTTTTGCTTGACGGCGACAGTTACGGCTACGAGATAATAAAGTCGATATCCCAAAAAAGCAGTAAAGAATATGAACTAAAAGAGCCATCACTTTATACAAGCTTAAAACGGCTTGAAAAAGGAAATTTGATTCAAAGTTACTGGGGTGAAGAGTCTCAAGGAGCCAGGCGGAAATACTATCACATTACAGAAGCAGGTAAAACAGAGTTAAATAAATCTATTGAGCAATGGCTTGCGGCTCAAAGAATTATTAATGCGATTTTATTGTAAAGAGGGGATAACAAATGGATGAATTAAAAAAATATACGGAAGCCTTGTTTGCTCGTCAGCCACAAACCTCAAAGGTTCAGGATTTAAAGGACGAAATCTACGGTAATCTATTGGCAAAAAAGCAAGATCTTATCAGTCAGGGCTATGCGGAGTCCGAGGCCATCGCCAAAACAAAAGACAGCATTTTGTCAGTTGAGGGTATTATTGAAGGCAATCAATTAACCTATATAAACCGCTTTAAAACGGAGTGTTGGCAGACACTTTTACTGTATGGAAGTATACTGTGGATACTGTCGATCCCAACGATCATCATGGCCAGGATACCTTTTTCAATCATCACATTTTTTACTGTGGTTTTCTTTGGGATATCTTATTTGAACAGTAAAAAGAATAATCAGGATGAGGTCGCATTTGTTAACGAAGGTCGGTATAAAAAAATGAGCAGAACGGTTTGGATTATTTGGTGTATATTTTTTGTTGTATCTACGGTAACAGTTACTGCCGTAATGTTTGGCAGTAATATTTGGTTTGTACGGCCCATTCGGATTACCGGTCCTTATGCGTTTGCTTCCGTAGCAGTCAGATATTATATTCCAGCCGTTACTGTTCTTCTGCCTATTGCTATAGGTAGTTTTCCTAAAATATTGGCATACAATGAAAGGAAAGATTATAATGGATAAAAAAAATAAACTCATCATAATTTTGCTTATAATCGGAGTGTTAGCATTTTGCGCCGTACAATTTATAATCATTCCTCATAACAAGGCAATGCAAGAAGAGTACAATGCCAGGCAAAACGATTCGCTTACCCACGATATTGAAAATATCCTGTCATATAAAAGCGCTTATATAGGCGATGCCAGCAATAATGCAAATCTTTTTAACCGTCTGCCGTTAAACAGTGTCCACAGGAAATTCAAGATTGATCCCGATGACTGTTTCCTTACTATCTATTATCTTGATACGCTCTGGAATATCGGGGAAGCCAAAGTGCACAGGGATTTGGTATACAATTCGGTGTCCGCCATGGCGTTGATCGATAACCTTGAGCAGATTACCTACGAGTTTTCCGGCGATGTATTTATCTTTACAAGGGAAGAGATAGAAAACCTCTTTGACCATGATTTATCTTCGCTTTTAAACCAAGAAACCTGGAATGAAAAAGTCCAAAGCAAGCTGCATGATTCAGATTTCGTCAGCAGATTTTATGAGTGATGATTTATGGCAGTATTGGCGGGAGACAGAGGGTTGAGTGGATTTGAGGATTGTCATTGAAGGGCCGTAGGACGGTGAAGAAGAACAAATAGTAATCAGGTGCCGTGAGATGAACGCCGAGTTTCTTCGCATCATAGTCATGCCCAATGGTGTTTTTTTCATAAAAGAATGCTTTAGGTTCAGCAAATACGTTTGATAATAAGTGATGGAGAAAGATATGAGATACGATGACATTAAAAAAGGAATATTTATAGAGCGGCCCAATCGTTTTATCGCCCGCGTTGAGATCAAAGGTAAAATCGAGATTTGTCACGTCAAGAATACAGGACGCTGTAAGGAACTGCTTATCCCGGGGGTTGAGGTCCTGGTTCAAGAAAGCGACAATCCCGGCAGAAAAACCAAATATGATCTAATCTCGGTTTGGAAAGGGAAGCGTCTTATAAACATTGACAGCCAGGCCCCAAACGTGATTTTCAGGGAATGGCTGAACACGGCAACATTTTTTCCCGAGCTTAAGACAATCAAGGCAGAACAGAAATATGGCAACTCGCGTTTTGATTATTATCTTGAAACAGCAAAGAGAAATATTTTTATTGAGATCAAGGGCGTTACCCTGGAAGAAGAGGGTGTGGCACTTTTCCCGGATGCGCCGACAGAACGTGGCGTGAAGCACCTTAAAGAATTGGCCGCATGTATCGAAGAAGGATATGCGGCCATGGTAGTTTTTATTATTCAAATGAAGGGGGTGCGTTACGTAACGTCCAATGACAAGATGCATCCTGAATTTGGAGTTGCTCTGAGAGAACTTTCCGCAAAAGGAGCAAGGGTTTTGGCGATTGATTGTCTGGTTACTGAAGAGACGATTATTGCCGGCGATCTTGTGGAAGTCAGGTTGAATCCGGGAAAAAGAAACGACTGACTCGGTTAATGCAAGTCAGTCGTTTCCTTGTGCGCCCGGCATGGGCG
Source organism: Clostridia bacterium (assembly GCA_018433675.1). GTDB lineage: Bacteria > Bacillota > Peptococcia > DRI-13 > SM3-B62 > SM3-B62. The sequence continues at coordinate 116 of JAHDQS010000011.1, read as the reverse complement.
CAGTCTAACGGGTGAAAGTCCCGAACACGCCCGGTAGTGGGAAGTGTATAGCCAAGGCCAAGCGCGTCCATCGTGAGGTGGAGTGCGAAGGAAGGTGGCGGCAAATCTCTGGCCTG
>JAHDQS010000020.1 GCA_018433675.1 Clostridia bacterium | reverse complement strand
TGACAGCTTTATGCTGTACGTGTAGGTAGGACTTGTACCTGCATGAGCCTCCAAGTGTTGCTGCACTCGGAGGTCACGGCGGCCTTTTCATTTTTCCCCGCTCTGCAGAAACCGCCTGACTGCGGCATAATCTGCATATGCTTGAAATTCAAAAGATTACCGCCGTGTTGAAGGTCTGTCAATGATTTTTTTTGTATGGCATGTCCTCATCTAAAGAAAGCTGGTATTGGTATAAAGGGAACGAAATGAGGTACATTCAAAATATGATACATCATACTGCCTTATGGAATGAGTTGCACTTATGTTACGAATCCTAAAAACTAGGGGCGGTTAGCTACATAAAAGTAAATTTGTTAGTTTGCCCGATGTCATTTATTGATAACTTGCAAGGGCTATTGATTTTACTCTCATATTAGAAGAACATTTCGCCTTAACTTCCATTAAAATACCTAAGTTGTGGGACATACAATTTATATGAGGCTTGAAGAGGCTTGCCATTTCTACAAAAATAGCTACAGAGACGTTTTGGTATTGCCGCTCTTTGACCGTTGATTAAAAAATTTTAATCAACGGAATTTCGGCGGCATACCAAAACTAAGGCTAGATATATAGATAAAAAATTGGCAAGCCCTTCAAGCGTTCGCCTATAACTCAGAAGTAGCAGAAACGGCTAACAAATATATAATGATGTCTGCCGTCATCTGCGAGGTAAGTATGAAAAATACGATCACGGAACCGTAAAGCTATGGGTTACTTTGTCATGAATTAGACAGATATTGAATCCCATAGCTTTACTCGTTGCTCCACACAACTTGATTTATATATGGTCTTTGTGATATTACTACTCAACTTTTCATACTTACCGAATACAAAGCGGCAGACACATTTTCATATAGCCGTTTCTGTTTAACCTGGAAGCAAGGCGAACTTCATTAAAAAGTGCCTTGAATTAACTTGCCCTCTACGAAACCTTGTAGAAATCAAAGATGGGAAACATCTTGCTCCAAAGAAGCTTGCCGCCATTGGTAAAGGTGATTTAAAAAATATTAATGCAATAAATATCAGCTTTTTTAAATCACCCCTATGTGGCGGCAAGCTCATAAGGGGTCATGTTTCCCTTCAATAGAATATTTCTACAAGGTTCTTTAATTAAAGGACAAGTATTCAAGGCGCAGTGATGTATGTCCCTTCTAATCATACGAACATATGAAGCTTGAAGAGGCTTGCCATTTCTACGAAAAAGCTACATAGGCGTTTTGGTATTGCCGCTATTTGCCCGTTGATTAAAAGATTTTTAATCAACGGAATCCCGGCGGCATACCAAAACTAAGGCTAGATATATAGATAAAAAAATTGGCAAGCCCTTCAAGCGTTCGCCTATAACTCAGAAGTAGCAGAAACGGCTAACAAATATATAATGATGTCTGCCGTCATCTGCGAGGTAAGTATGAAAAATACGATCACGGAACCGTAAAGCTATGGGTTACCTTGTCTATAGATTGAAAGGTTAAAAATCCCATAGCTTTACTCGTTTCTCCACACAACTTTGATTTATAGATTGTTTTTGATAATGCCTCTATATTTTTCATACTTACCCAATACAAAGCGGCAGACAATTTTTCATATAGCCGTTTCTGCTTACCTGAAAGCAAGGCGAACTTCATTAAAAGTGCCTTGAATTAACTTGCCCTATACGAGAATCCTTGTAGAAATCAAAGATGGGAAACATCTTGCTCCAAAGAAGCTTGCCGTCCTTGGCAAAGGTGAGTTAAAAAGATATCGACTTTTTAAATCACCCCTATGTGACGGCAAGCTCATAAGGGGTCATGTTTCCCTTCAATAAAATATTTCTACAAGGTTCTTTAATCAAAGGGCAAGTATTCAAGGCATAATTCAGGACAATACATTTTTTGATGTTAAGGCGAAATGTATTTTAATCGGTTAGTAAAATCAATAGTCCTTGCAAGTTACCTTATTAAAACTACATCGGGCAAACTTTCGATATTTGCGTAAAAATACCGCCCCTTTCTTAATAGCAGTAACAATAAGTGCAGTAATATTCCATAAGGCAGGCACGGCGGCTCAAACTCTAATCCAATGTACCCGTTCCCTTTATACTTCTTGCATGTTTATTAAATTGGAAGACATGCCATACAAAAAAAATCATTGACAGACCTTCAACACGGCGGTACATTCCAGGCGGCATATGCAGATTATGCCGCAGTCAGGCGGTTTCTGCAGAGCGGGGAAAAATGAAAAGGCCGCCGTGACCTCCGAGTGCAGCAACACTTGGAGGCTCATGCAGGTACAAGTCCTACCTACACGTACAGCATAAAGCTGTCA
>JAHDQS010000022.1 GCA_018433675.1 Clostridia bacterium | reverse complement strand
CTCGCACAGGCCGGATACTACAGTATCCTTGACCGGTACGAGTCACTGCACTTATGCGCTTGAACCGCCGTGTACCGAACGGTACGCACGGTGGTGTGAGAGGTCGGTCACTCAATTAATGGGTGACCTCCTACTCGATTCATTATGTGATGAGCGTACTCACAAATACTTTCCAGGGGTAGAATGACATCATATATAATGTCATTCTACAATCTGTATTAAGGGGATGAAAGAATGTGATTCAAAGGGATAAGCTAATATGGACAGCAAATTAAAACAATCTATCTAAGAAATGTCCAAGATTTGTTAGAAAATATGGATTTTTAATAATGCAGAGGAGTGACAAAGGTGGAAAAAAACCTTGAATATTACCTGGGACTCAATTATTCATTCAATGTAAAACCTGATCTTGATGACGGCGGATATGTTGCCGAGTTCCCTGACCTACGCTATTGTGGTGGAAGATGCTATGATTGCAAAAGAAGAATGGATCAAGGCTACATATGAATATAATGCAACTATTCCAGAGCCGACTCGGTTGGCGAAGGGGTGTGGCTCGTACACTTGAGTCTTACCCCAAAGAATTGTTTCGTTGAACCAGCTTAACGCGCCCGGAAGCGTGAAACTGTTGATATCTGACTTCACATTTGTTGTTTACACGTGTTGTAGCACGTGTTATGATGACTATGTACCCTGGAGTAAAGGATGTGTTTCTGGTGACATCGTACTCATCAAAGGAAATACTACAATCAATAGCTAAAGATGGTTGGGTTATAAAAAGGCAACGAGGATCTCATTTACAGCTTGAACATCCGACTAAAAAAGGTAAAGTTACTGTCCCTCATCCTGAAAAAGATTTAAAGCCCAAGACCGTTTCAACTATATTAAAACAAGCTGGTCTAAAATAATTACTTGGAGGTAGAGTTTATTATGGAAAGATATATTTATCCTGCTATATTTGAACGCGATGAAGATGGCTATTCTATTACTTTCCCTGACCTGCCTGGTTGCATCACTTGTGGTGATAGTTTAGAAGATGCTTATCTTATGGCAAGAGATGCTCTTGAACTGCATTTATATGGAATGGAAGAAGATAATGATGATATTCCTTCACCATCTAAACCTGAGAGGATTACAGTAAACTCGGATTCGTTTATAACTTTAGTCGAAGCTTATATGCCATTGATTCGTGATGAAATGGCAAACAAAGCAATTAAAAAAACGCTTACCATTCCAAAATGGCTTAATGATTTAGGTGAAAATAAAAAGGTCAATTTTTCTCAGGTCTTACAAAACGCACTTAAAGAAAAGTTGGGTGTCTATGACTACTATAGTAAAAAAAGCAAAAGCAAAGTTTGACTCTTAGAAAACTAGGTTTGGCCTAGTTTTCTAAGATAGCAAACCCCCGCCATACGTAAAAGTGGCGGGGGTTTGCGACAGCATGGTTTCCTTCGTTTTAATATTCGTTTACTTGGAAAGTAAGGATCTTATCAAACACAATATAATCCTTTCTACTGAGGAAAGGCCCCGTGTTATAAGTAAGGTTAAAGGAATAATATGGGGAACCCGAGCCTGCAGAAATCCCTTCAAACCAACTGATGAAAGCATTGACCTGAGGCATAGTCAGGTCATATTCTTTTTCAGTTCCGTTAGTCAGGACGATTTCGAGCAAAGCGTTAGTGGAGGTGCCGGGTGTAGCGGAGGCTTCGTTGGAGTTGTCGCTTTCGGTGCCGGAGGAAACGGAAGAAACGACATAATAGTAAGTGGTTCCGTTGGTTACGCTGTTATCTTGATAACTGGTAGAGGTAACATCATTCGCAATCGTGGTATAAGGGCCGCCGGAGGTTTCAGCTCTTTTGACATTGTAGCTGTCGGCACCGGTTACGGAATCCCAGTTAAGAAGCACTAGCCCATCACCGGGTGTTGCGGTGAGGTTTGTGGGTGCTGGCACAGGCGTGGCTGCATTGGGTGTGGCGGAAGCTTCCTCGGAATTATTGCTTTCGGTGCTGGAGGCAATGGAAGTAACGACATAATAGTAAGTGGTGCCATTGATTACGCTGTCATCTTGATAACTGGTAGAGGTAACATCATTTGCAATTGTAGTATAAGGGCCGCCGGAGGTTTCAGCTCTTTTGACATTATAGCTGTCGGCACCGGTTACAGAATCCCAATTAAGAAGCACAAGCCCGTCACCGGGTGTCGCTGTGAGGTTTGTAGGGGCTGGCACAGGCGTGGCTGCATTGGGCGTGGCGGAAGCTTCCTCGGAATTATCGCTTTCGGTGCTGGAGGCAATGGAAGTAACGACATAATAGTAAGTGGTGCCGTTGATTACGCTGTTGTCTGGATAACTGGTAGAGGTAACATCATTCGCAATCGTGGTATAAGGGCCGCCGGAGGTTTCGGCTCTTTTGACATTATAGCTGTCGGCACCGGTTACAGAATCCCAATTGAGGAGAACTAGCCCGTCACCGGGTGTCGCTGTGAGGTTTGTGGGGGCTGTTACTGTTGGTGTTGTAAATAGATTGAAATCTATTTGTACAGGGGTGTGTTTTTCAGTTGTTGTGCCATCACCCAGTTGTCCATAATCATTACGTCCCCAAGCCCAGACTGTCCCATCATTTGCTACTGCAAGGCTATGAAACCTTCCTGCTGAGCAATTTGAGATATTACTCAGAGATGTGATATTAATAGGTGTATGTCTATTAGTCGTCGTACCGTCTCCTATATTTCCATAACCATTATATCCCCAAGACCAAACTGTTCCGTCGCTTTTTATTGCCATATTGTGACCTTGACCAATGCTGTAAGAAACAAAGTCGCTTAGGGCAGAAACCTGTACAGGGGAGTGCCTTTCAGTTGTTGTGCCATCACCTAATTGACCTTTATCATTATATCCCCAAGCCCAGACCGTCCCGTCATCTTTTAAAGCAATATGATGGGAGCCTTTGCCGGCAATTAATACTACATTGCTCAAATTGGAAACCTGTATTGGGGAGTGCTTTTGAGTTGTCGTACCGTCTCCCAGTTCTCCAGAAGCATTCCAACCCCAGGCCCAGACCGTACCGTCATTCTTGAGTGCTATACTATGACTATGTCCGCCGACAATTGATACTACATTACTCAAATTAGGAACCTGAAAAGGTGTTAAGCGATCGGTAGTACTACCATCTCCTAACTGACCCGAATAATTATGTCCCCAAGCCCAGACTGTACCATCGTTCTTAAGTGCTAAAGAAAAATAGTTACCTGCGGATATGGCAATGACATTTGTTAAGGAGGGGATTTGGGTAGGAACATTCATATTGGTGGTATTGCCGATTCCAAGTTGTCCATTACCATTATGTCCCCAAGCCCAAACAGTTCCGTCGTCCTTTAAGGCTAGACTATGAAATTTCGCAGAAATTGCTATAACGCCGCTCATTATTTGCACTGGTGTTGTTTTATCAATGGTTGTACCGTCCCCTAACTCTCCATACTCATTACTTCCCCAAGTCCAAACAGTTCCGTCGTCCTTTAAGGCCAACGTATGGGTGCCACCTCCGGATATTTGCGGTGTTACCGTCCCCGAAGCCTGTACCCCCAAGGGGCACAAAAAGACCGCCATCATTGTAAAAAACACAATAAACATATTTAAAACTCTTTTCATCAAAACCTCTCCTCCCATTCCCTTAAATTGTCTTCCTTTTCGAGTATAGCAAAAGCAGTTGGTGATATTTGTCATAACCTGTCGAAAGATAAAAAATAAAAAAAGCCACTAACATTCCGCTTCTAAAACGGTAATATTAATGGCAATTGCTCTTATCTGATGTAACATTGCTATTTAATTTTTAGGGAATCCGCCTCTTTCCCTATTGTCTCAAGGTCAGAAGATTCAAAGTCCTGCATGCTTTCCTCCAAATCCTGCATAAACAGCGGGTCTTTTGCAGCATTCATCATTTCCTTTTTCAATTCCATCACATCGGTTGATAATGTACAGGTGACATTCTTAACTCTTTTCGCCACACATTGTAGTATAGCCGATATTATCATGCAATAAATATATTGAATGCTTTACAATATGGTATAATATTCCACAAAAGGAATCGTGTCGGAAATAGGAAGAATAGCGAATCACGGGGGTTGTGACATGGAATGGCGAAAGTGGCGGGATGCCCTTTATGAATTACTTTTTCCGGGGAGCCATCAGTGTTTTTTCTGTTGGAAAGAAGTAGAGGGACAAGTGGTTAAGGGAGTGTGCGAAGACTGCGAGAAGAAGATTACGGCTTTGCATAAGGAACTGTTCGCTTGTCCGCGGTGCGGACATTTTACGGGGGGAAAGGAGTGTCCTAATTGTTACGATTGGGGCGATGCCCCCGGAAGGATTTTGAGCGTTGTTCCCTACAGCGGTATCTATAGGGACATGGTGTATTCTTTAAAATACGGGGGAAGGGAGGAACTGGCGGATCCTTTGAGTTATTTGATGGCTCAAAGGTACGATGCTTCCGGTTTGAGCAAGGGAGTCGACCTTATCATGTCTGTGCCTCTCCATCCGGACAGGGAGGAGGAGCGGGGATATAACCAGAGTGCTTGGCTGGCCCGGCGCGTGGCAGGATGGCTGGGGAAAAGGTATGACGGAGAGAATCTTGTCCGGTTGCGTTATGAGAGGGCGCAAACAGGATTGAAGAGGGAAAAGCGGAAGGAGAACATGGTCTTTGCTTTCGGAGTTGCGTTTCCGGAGAAGATGAGGAATAAAAGAATAATCCTGATAGATGATGTGACAACGACGGGGGCTACCCTTAATGCCTGTATGCGCGTGCTTTACGAGGCTGAGGCGAAGGAGGTTATAGCCTTGACCTGGGCGGCAGGATACGAAAAAATTGTTTAATGAAGCAGGAAGAAAGTCCTTTCATAGAGAATAATGGCGGTAAGAGGGAAGAAATACGGTCAAATTTGTGCGGAGAAGTGTTACGAGGAGGTAAGGAAGATGGAACTGAGAAATTGCCCTGAGTGTGGGAAGGTCTTTACATACATCAGAACAAACCTGTGTCCCGCCTGTCAGGAAAAAGACGAGAAAAACTTTCGCCTTGTACGATCTTTCATCGTTAGAAATCCTAGTGCGAATATCAAAACCGTCAGTGAGGAAACGGGTGTGAGTGAGACCAATATTTTACGGTATCTCAAGGAAGAACGGATTTGTCTTGCCAGCAATGTAGTAGAGGGGAAACTGACCTGTGAAATATGCGGTGTCACTATTTCCAGTGGCAGACTCTGCAAGGCTTGTGCTGAGAAATTGACAACGGGGATAAAAAGGGAATTCAAGGAGGAAAACGAAAGGCAGTTGAACGAAATAAGGGGTGACCGTTCTCGCATGTACACGGCGGATCGCCGTCGCTATAAACATGACAAATGAGAAAGGCAAACAGGATAGGAATAGAGAGATATATTAAGATATTAATACTATTAAGCAGATATTTTGACCATACAGAGTTTAAAAACCGTCGCCGGAAATTCGATGGATATAGAGAAGCATTTGATTGGAGTGTAGGATATGCGAATTGATAATCAATGTATTTCCGGCCTGCAGAAGGCGTATGACAGGCAAAAGAACACCGTTGCGGAGAGATCTAAACAAGAAACTCCTAATGACGGTGTAAAGATATCCTCCGAAGCCCGCTTGTGGAACAGCGCGATGCAGGCTCTTCGTGAGTTGCCTGAAGAGAAGGACGAAGCGCAGATTGAGAAATTAAAGATTTCCATAAAAGAAGGAACCTATCATGTCAGCAGTGAGGAAATTGCCAGACGGATGATATAATCAACGGAACGATAAGAAAAACGACTGCGGGGTGCTGCTATGGAACCCACTTTTGACGACCTGATAAATATTTTGAAAACCCAAGAGGATATCTATAAGAATTTGCTTGCCTTGGGTGAAATGAAGCAGGCGGAACTGGTAAAGGGCGGAATGGAAGAGATCGACGCCTTTACCAAAAGCGAAGAGGCTTTAATATACCAGGCGGGACGCACCGAAGAGGAAAGGATCAGGTGCTCAAGTCGCTTGGCGATGAAGTGCGAGCTGCAGGAGACGGCGACGTTAAGCGACTTGATTGCTTTGGCTCCTGAGGAAAAACAGGAAGAGCTCCGGCGGTTGCACGAGAGTATGAGCATCGTTTTGAAGGAACTGGAGAAACTGGGGAAAGAGAACATGGAGCTTATCAAGCAAGCGTTGCGGATCGTTAATTTTGGCATCGAAACCATCAGCCAGGAGCCAAAAGGCACCTACACCTCCGAAAGCGGCGAAGGGAAAAAGGGAGCGGTCAGCAGGATTTTGGATAAAAGAGTGTGACCGTTAAACGGGAGTGGTTTTATGAGATCAACCTTTTTTGGATTGAATATAGGGGTAAAAGCCTTGCAGGCTCAGCAAAGAGCTCTTGATGTGACGAGCCATAACATTGCCAATGCCAATACCGAGGGTTATACGCGTCAGGATGTCGTGATGGAAACGTCTACTCCAATCAAAGAGTTTGCGGGATATGTAGGAACAGGGGTGGAAATCGGCGAATTCCGGAGGATCCGAGACCAGTTCATAGACTTCCAGTTGAGGACAGAGAATAAAAAACTGGGCGAGTGGGAAGTTAAATCGGATATTATGAGTAAATTGGAGGTAATTTTCAACGAACCTTCAGAATCGGGGTTAGGCACAGTTCTTGATGATTACTGGAACGCATGGCAGGAGCTTTCCAAAAATCCTGAAAGCACCGCAGTCAGAATCACCGTTGTGCAGCGGGGAATAACGCTTGCCGAAACCTTTAATCACATCAATACTCAACTTACCGACCTGCAGAAGGATATCAACAGAACGATTGCAGGTAAGGTTGATGGGATAAACTCTATGGCTAAACAGATTTCCAAGCTGAATATGCATATAGTTAAAGCGGAAGCTGACGGGAGCAAGGCCAACGATTTGCGCGATAAGCGCGACCTTTTGGTGGAGCAGCTTTCTAAGATGGTAGAAGTCGATACTATTGAGGATAGTACCGGCAGTGTCAATGTGACTGTCGGAGGCAGGAGCTTGGTCTATCGTGACTATGTTTTGGAGATGAAGTTCACGGATAACGAGGTAGATCCGACTGCGGCAACACTGGAATGGATTGAACCATATACGAATGAATCACAAGGAGAAGTAAACATTAAAAGCGGTGAGCTAAAAGGCTACTTAAACACGCGCGATGAGACAGTAACGGAAATGATGGATAGTATGTCTGAGCTTGCCGAATCCATCGCTCTGGAAACAAATGCTGTACATAACAGCGGGTATGGTCTGGATGACAACCCAGGGGTCGATTTTTTTGTCAAGATCGAAGATACGGAGCCCTTCGGTTCGGGAAATATCATGGTGAATCCGGTGTTAGTCGGAGACGAGACCCTAGTGGCCGCAGGCAAGGTAACGCCGGTCCTCCAAGGGGACGGCAGCAATGCCCTGGAAATAGCCCAATTAAGGTATAAGCTGGTTATGGGAGGGGGAACCACGACGTTTGACGATTATTACTCGTCAACGGTGGCCCAGTTGGGTATTGAGGCCCAGGAAGCGCAAAGGATGCTGGAGAATCAGGAACTTCTGACAAACCAGTTGATGAATAAACAAGAAGCGGTTTCCGGTGTTTCTTTGGACGAAGAAATGACGAATATGATAAAGTTTCAGCATGCGTACTCGGCGGCGGCCAGATTGATCAATGTCATGGATGAAATGCTTGAAACGATAGTAAACAGGCTCGGAATAGTGGGCAGATAGGGGAGGGTGGCTGGTTATGCGTGTAACGGGGAATATGTTAGTTAACAACTTAAAACAAGACCTTTCATATAATCTCAGGAGATTGCAAAAGATAGAAAAGCAAATAACTAACGGCAAAAAGATCAATAAGCCTTCGGACGATCCTATCGGATTGGTGGATTGTATCAGGCTTACCTCCAGGCTGGAGGAAAACAGGCTCTATCAGGGAAATGTTAAAGATGCCAAGAGTTTGCTGAGTACTACGGATGAGGCATTAGGTACTTTGGGTAATGCCTTGAACAGTGTTTATGAGTTGACGATTCAAGGTGCCAACAGTACTTTGAGTGAAGAGGATCTCTTGACAATCAAAGATGAAGTCGATCAAATTATTGAAGAAGTAAAGGTTATTGCCAATACCACTTTCGGTGATAAATATATTTTTGGCGGGACAAATACAACCCAGCCGCCTTATGATGGTACTACCCCCTGGAATGATAATGTCGACCCTATTAATTATGAAATTAGCAGGGGGATAGTGATTCCGGTCAACATCACGGCCCAAGAGGTTTTTAAAGAGAAGGGTCTTTTAGAATCATTGCAGAACATTTCGCAACATCTTGCGGATGGGGACGTCACTTCCCTGGGAGGAAGCGATTTGGCTGACCTGCAGGAGAACATCGAACAAGTCTTGACCTGTCGTTCTCAAACCGGAGCAAGGGTCAACAGGCTGGACTTGACCATGACCCGGTTGGAGGAACAGGAAATCAACTTTGAGACTCTTTTATCGGATGTACAAGGTGTCGATATCGCCGAAGCTGCTGTGAAACTGCAGGTGCAGCAAGATGTATATAACTCGGCTTTGGCCGTGGGAGCGCGTATTATACAGCCTTCCCTGATAGATTATCTTAAATAGGGGAGGAAGAATCTCTTATTGAGGATGCGAGTACAGAAAAAAAGGATCTCCTGTGTTGGGGGATCCTTCCTTGCTAACAGGTGGTTTTTGTATTATTTTTGTCTTTAGATGGGGTGGAAAAACAAAAGAGGGGGAAATGTGGGGATGATTTTAGAAACCAAGCATTTTGGTCGGATAGAAGTTGAAGAGGAAAAAGCGATTTTATTCCCAAGGGGTTTGGTTGCGTTTGAAGAGATGAAGCGTTACGTGCTTATTGACAACAATAAAGGGGAAGTACCCTTAAGCTGGCTGCAATCTTTGGAAAACCCGGATTTATCCTTTGTTGTCATAAACCCGTTCTATATTAAAAAAGACTACGAATTCGAAGTATCGTCGGCAGATATGGAAGAACTGGGAATAGAAAAACGCGAGGATACGGTAGTATTGACGATTGTTGTCGTCCCGGAAAAGATCGAGCAGATGACTACGAACCTTGCAGCCCCTTTGGTTATTAATGTTAAAACAAGGAAGGGTAAACAAATAGTACTTCAAAGCACCAAGTATCATACCAGGCATATACTGCTTCAAGAAATAAGTAAGGATAAGTGTAAAGAAAACACGGACTTCGCTAAATCATAAGATATAGTGACCCTTATGTACACCTTTAAAATACCCAAAAAACCGGGGAGGGGAATGAAATGCTGGTTTTGACAAGGAAAATAGGAGAAAGTATTATCATTGGGGACGAAATAGAAGTAGTTATTGTGGAAATGACCTCAACTCAGGTTAGATTGGGAATAAAAGCACCTAAAACAATGGCAGTTCTTCGCAAAGAGATTTATGAGGACGTAAGACAGGAGAATAAAAAGGCGGCTTCTATGCAGCATGCTCAAGATTATTTGCAGGCCGAACTAAAGGGGATTTTGCGAAGGGAAAAAAACAACAAAGACGAAAAATAGGAAAAAAAACAGCCGTAAGCACACGTGATTATAATATTGGCAGTCTTGCATATAAATTAAAAGATGATAAATTTTAAAAAAAGTGAGAATAAAGTATAAAAGAATACAATTAAAGTTCGATATAATAAGTGAAGGTATAAATCATATTTGGGCCCAATATGGTTTCTATACTCAATCAAGGATGAAAATGAATTTCAAGGAGGAAAGTAAAATGATTATTAACCACAATATTGCAGCGTTAAACACTTATCGTCAGTTGAGTACCAACAACAGTGTGCAACAAAAATCATTAGCGAAGTTGTCTTCGGGTTTCCGTATTAACAGTGCGGCCGATGATGCAGCAGGCTTAGCCATTTCGGAAAAGATGCGCGGCCAAATTCGTGGCCTGGATCAGGCCACAAGAAATGCCCAAGACGGCATATCTTTAATCCAGACCGCTGAGGGCGCTCTGAATGAAACACATAGCATTCTCCAGCGTATGCGTGAGTTGGCTGTACAATCTTCAAACGACACCAATACCTCAACAGACCGCTCTGAAATTCAAAAAGAGGTTGATGAGTTAGCCAAAGAACTTACCCGTATTTCTAACACGACCGAATTCAACACCCAGAACCTTCTGAACGGCGGAATGGTAGCCGGTAATGTCGGTGAGGTCACCTTCCATATCGGGGCCAATGCCGCACAAAACATTGTTCTCGGTATTAACGCCATGGACGCAGCAACCCTTGGTGTTGCCAGGGATGTTACAACTACAACGGCGGCTATAACAGGATCGAATATTACCAGCGCTGAACTTGGCACTACTATAGGTTCCGCAATTGTGGATAGCGCTAACATCACT
>JAHDQS010000045.1 GCA_018433675.1 Clostridia bacterium | reverse complement strand
CCGCTCACCTGCACCGGACTTGTCCTATTTGTCGTAGTTCCATCTCCCAATTGCCCATAATTATTATCTCCCCAGGACCACACTGTCCCATCTTCCTTCAATGCCAGACTGTAATAACCTCCTCCTGCTATGGCTTTTACTCCTGTTAATCCGCTCACCTGCACCGGACTTGTCCTATTTGTCGTAGTTCCATCTCCCAATTGCCCATAATAATTCCGTCCCCATGTCCACACTGTCCCGTCTTCCTTCAACGCCATACTGTAATCACTTCCTCCAGCTATGGCTTTTACCCCACTCAAACCGCTCACTTGTACCGGACTTGTCCTCTGCGTTGTCGTTCCATCTCCCAGTTGCCCATAATTATTACGTCCCCAGGTCCACACTGTCCCGTCTTCCTTTAACGCCAAACTGTGATAATACCCTCCGGCTACTTGTACCACATTCAACAGTCCGGTTGACGAAGCATCGAACAAGGTGAATCCGTCCGAACCGGGGAATATCATATTGTTTGTCCCACTACTTGTTCCCTCTTCCACCATAATAATCTCATCGTTATATATTTCATAAACCGCGTTTGTGAAGTTTACCTTATTGCTTGAAAGCACTTTTTCTGTCAGAGAAGATAACCTGTCACTGTACCTTATGATCCTATCCTTGACACCCACCGGGCTTAAACTGCTTTCCATGCCTAATAAAAGCGCCGCTTCTCCCGATACAAAAGCTGCGGCCATGGAGGTGCCGCTCATATTTTCATAGTTGTTTCCCGGTGTTGTGCTGATGATGTCTTCCCCCGGCGCCGCCACATCGACCGCTGTCTGCCCATAATTGGAAAAGGATGATAATTGTCCGCACCTGCCCACCGAAGCTACGGAAATAATGTTGTCATATCCAAAGGATGCGGGATAAACCGGATTAGAATCTATATCTGCTCCACTGTTCCCTGCGGCACAGACAAAAAGCATCTCGCTTTCTTCTATTGCTTCCTCCAGTGCCGGATTATCCATAGTACTGCCCCAACTGCAGTTTGCAATTTTTGCCCCCATCTTTTCGGCATATTCTATCGCCGCAATTATATCGCTGGTATAGGCAGTTCCATTGGCAAACGCTTTCAGCGCCATGACTTCTGCCTTAGGGGCAGTTCCTGTGATGCCTTTTTCGTTATCCTTAACAGCGGCAATTGTTCCGGCAATGTGGGTTCCATGCTTTTCTTCCTGAGGATTTCCATTGTTAAAAATAATACTGTTATCATCAGGAAAGTTCCATCCGTTGACGTCATCAACATAACCGTTGTTATCATCATCAATGCCGTTTCCGGGTATTTCCCCTGTATTTATCCAGATATTCTCGGCTAAGTCTTCGTGGTTTATGTCGATTCCGGTGTCGATTACCGCAACGATGGTTCCTTCTCCCAATGATTTCTCCCAGGCTCCGACGACATCGGCGTCACAAAGATACCCCTGTTGCGCGGCTTCATTATCCGCCATCTCCCAATATGGAAGTTGATGGGCCAGTTCAAAAAATACATGAGGGGGAATATCGCCGGGCATATCACCTGCCGCATCGCCCCGCAGAAGGGTTTCCCTCAATTCCTCCGGCGGTGTGTTCAGAACCATTTCCATTAATTCAGGATATCTCTCCAGCATATCCCTTAAATGGGGGGGAAGCCGGTGAATTCTTTCTTGCCTCAATGGTTCATCTTGTGATACAGATTCGTTTTCCGAATTCTCTACCCCCCATTGACTATTAAAATAGGGATCGCTTGAAGAAAGACTTAATTGATAGTCAGGCTGAATGTATTCGATTTCGGCAGTCTGGCTTTTACCGCTTATGGCATCAATAAAGTCTTTTGTTTTAAGGGACTGATTTAAAACTACCTGTTCATAGTTTTGACTCTTTGCTTCCTTGATCTTTTTTACCTTGGCAAGCTTGTCTTGAAAGAGTTCACTATGCTGTAGCCTTTCTTTCTCGCCGTTATTATCCTTATATTTGATGATGAATCTATCTGTTTGGTATTCCTCTGACCCTATAACAACAGGGCGGAGGTCTTTTATTACATTCTTTTCTTTAATTTCTTTCTCTATTATTCCAACAAGGCACTCAGCAGTGAATCCCCCATCTGCTGTGATTACCGTAATAGTAGAAGTCCCTAAGGAAAGCCCTGTTACTGTGCCATTTTCATTCACTGTTGCCACATCGTCATCACTGCTTGTCCAAGTCACTTCTTGATTGGTTGCATTTTCCGGGGATATATTTATAGCCAGTTCATGGCTGTTATCTATTTCTATACTCAAGGTCTCATCATCCAAAACAACACCGGACACCGGTATTATTTCCGGTATTACTTCATCTATTACCTTATCGTTATTAATCGGCGTTTCGCTATTATCCATTGCAAACGCAAAGTTAGTAGATAAAAATGCTATTAATAAAACAACAGTTGTTATAATTTTGCATCCTTTTCTAATATTCATCAGTATATTCCCCCTTATTTTTTCTTGCCTGTTTTTATTTATTTCTGTTGATATTTTTACGAAAACCCCAAACACGTACTAACTCCGAATATAGCAAATTAGCAGGTATTCATTGGTCAATATAAAGTATACATCATTTTTTCTTACTTTTATAGCATTTTTTTCCATCATATTTCGACAACATCTGCCAAATAATGACACCGGGAACAAACCCCTCCCCCTGATCGTCAATATAGGATATGATGGTTTCAAAGAGGAGGGTGTGATGCTGATGATCTTTAAAAGGTTTTTCTCTTCAAGGAAAGTGAAAGTACTGCTTGTACCGATGATGGCCCTTATCCTGACATTGGGAATAGCTTCTTCGGATATTGAGGCTGCCGGTATAAGGCTGGTAATTGACGGGGTGGAAGTAACATCCTCGCCTCAACCGGTTATTAAAAATGGTCGAACCTTGATACCGGTACGGCTTGTTTCCGAGTCCCTTAAGGCCCAAGTGGAATGGCTGGAAGCTGAAAGAAACGTAATAATTGCCAAGGGAGAACGTTTCGTCCGGCTGCGGATCGACAATCGCCTGGTTGATTATCAAGCAGACGGAGCAGTATTAGGGGTCACCGATGTTCCACCCCAAATCATAGATAATCGTACTTTTGTCCCCTTGCGGTTGATCAGCAACGCCCTGGGGGTTGAAGTGAAATGGGACGACGCAAGCAGAACGGTATATGTCAACTCCTCCCTGCCGCCGGAGGAAACCCAGACTTTTGCCGTAACTATCCCTAATATTCAGACGGGACAAGCTATTACAGGTGCTCAGGAACTAAGAGCGTCTTTCTCGGGAACATTGCCCTCCGATGCCACGGAAATCAGGTTTTTCCTCCTCGACCCCGGGACAGGAAAAGGCGTAGTAATCGCCAGAGGTTCCGAACTCACCTCTTCTTATCGCTGGTTACCCGATACAACGAAGCAGGGCAGACAAGTTCTCGCAGCCTCCCTTTATGATAAAAGCGGTAACTTTCTGGCTGGATGCGCTTACCCTGTGAATATGGCGGTCACACCGCAAGTCAGTTTAACAGGGATAGTAAACGGGCAAACAGTTGCCGACACTGTTAGTATTAGGTCCAACACTAACTTTTTGGCAGAATACATAAAATATGAGTTTACCAACCATAAAACGGGGAAAATCACTATCACTGATGAAGTTGATCCGGACGGCCCTTACCAATGGTCGCCGGAGCCTGCCGACAACGCCGCTACCAATGTCCGGACTATTGCATACGACAGCTTGGGACGTGCCTTTAACAGCCCTTCGGTTTCACTGTCAGTGGAAGTCCCCAAAAAACAAGAATTCCGCGGAGTCTCAGCAGGATCAACAATCAACAAACCTGTTACCCTCTGGGTCTGGAGGAATTATCCCGTCACCATGACTGAATACCTGTTGAAAAACACCGCCACCGGACAGACAGAAATCATCGCTCCGGCCGATGGGTATTCAGGCAGTACTTGGTTTCCCGGACCGGCACAGGCCGGAACATGGGAGCTGTCGGCCAGAGTCAAGGATACGGCGGGAAATACTCATCTGACAGAAAGCGTCACAGTAAATGTAACGAATACCCCCAAGCTGCTTTTACAAACCGTCGGCCCCAATCAGGTATTGACAGACGCGGTAAAACTGAAATCAATCGCTAATGTCGAACTCGGCAGTATCGAATACCTGCTGATCAATCCGCAGACCGGAGCAAAAAGAGTTATCGCCTCCGGAAATGATTCTTCCGCAGAATACTCCTATACACCAACAAGTGCGGATGGAGGCAACTGGCTCATCCAGGCCACAGGAAGAACGAATGCGGGACAGGTAATTAACAGCGAGACAATCCCTATTCGCTTTTACCTGGGCACCATCTTTCCTGCCAAGCCCCTGATGGAAAAAAACAGCTTCCTGAGCTTTGTTTCTCAATTAGCCGTTAAATCCCAGCAGAAAACCGGCATGTCTGCGGCCTTGCAGGCTGCGCAAGCCATCCTGGAAACAGGCTGGGGACAAAGCACACCGGTGGATAAGTACACCGGGAAGCTTTCCAACAACATCTTTGGCATCAAAGGACAGGGTTCCGCGGGCTCGGTAACCTCCAACACCTGGGAGGAGTACAACGGCAATACCTTCCGCGTAGACGCAGCCTTTCGAGCCTATCAGCAGGCGGAGGACAGCTGGGATGACCACAAGGACCTCCTCTTGCTTAAGGACAGATACGCTCCGTTCAGGGAAGTCATGAATGATTACACCCTGGGCGCTTGGGCCTTGAGAAGGTGCGGATACGCTACGGATTCCAAGTACCCGCTGAAACTCATCAACATCATCAAGCAATATAATCTCTATCCACTCGACGAGGTAAGCATGTAAGTAAAAATCAAAGGCCGGCTTTCGAGCCGGCCTTTTTCATTCAGAAGATAAAATCGCAGTTTTGGGGGATCCTATACGCCTTAAAGTAACGATTCTCCAAGGGTATCCATTTATCGAGGTAAAGCTGGTATCCTCCCTTTTCCTTGCTTTTTCCCTTACTTCTTTCCAGAAGCCTTCTTTTTTGTTCCTCCTCGGAAACGGTCATGAATACCTTGAGATCGTAGAGCGAGGCTAATTCAGGATGAAGGCTGTAAGAACCTTCGACAATATTGAGCGGTTTTGGAGGCAAAGTGACTACCCCGTTGTAATCCATCATCGCACAATCAAAAACTCGGTATGTTATAGGCTCTCCGTTTCTTAACCCCGGCCCCACCTCATCTATAAACCTTTCGTAATGTACATTCCCTCCCGGAACCGTGAGTCTTCCCTCCTTACGCAAAGCCGGCGGCAGGAAAAAATCATCCATGTGTATGACATTGCACTCGTAAACAGCAACAAGATACGCGGCAAAGGTGGTTTTTCCCGCCCCGCATTTTCCGTCAATTACGATGTTTACGGTTTCTTTTTCCGCCGCTAGCCTTTCGATAGCGGAATACAAAGGATCATACTTCTCATGCTTCGGCATGACGCACCTCCGGCTAAATCCGTTTCAACAAGACTCTTTCTTATCCTCCATAAGGTTAGCTTTTTGCAGGGCAATCACTATGAGAGGTATTAAAATGATGTGAATTATAATACCGGGAACAGATTTAATAAAGGCCGCGGTGATAAACATGGCCCAGGTAAATTCAATACCGGCTACTCCCAGTATTACTACCCTGGTAATACCCCAGACGATACGGCCAAGGAGCATCGAGACAATCAGTGTCACATAGATATTACCCGTCTTTTTGGGAAGCAGATTGTAAAGAAGCCCTGATAAAAGGCCATAAGCGGCCAGTTCAAAGGCCATGGAAATTCCAATGGGAAAAATGGGTGGCATCCCAAACAGTAAAAAGCGAAGCAACGGTGCTATAAACCCTACTGCCAAACCGTACTGCCACCCACAAATAAAACCGCACAGCAAGACCGGAATATGCATCGGCGAGAGAGCATTACCAAGCTCCTTGAGTTGACCCGTCAAGAACGGAAGTACTAAACACAGCGCCAGAAACAAACCGGCTAAAACCAACTTTCTCACTTCTTGTTTTTTCACTTCTCATCAACCATCCTTATTCTGAATTCTTGACCTGCGTTAATCTTAAACACAGTTAGAACCCCGTTCGCACAAAAAAAACACCACGAGGCCTGCGCTTTCTTTCAAGAAAGCAAATACCTTCATGGTATTGCAAATATTATAGCATGTAAGAATGTAGTTGTCCAACTAAGGTTGTCCCATAAAATGTCATTGGCTCAATATGTCATTTAATTGCTTTTTTAGTATTGGAATATCATTTACGACGGTAACCCATACATCACCCATTTTCAATGTTTGATATTTATGCGCTGTAACATCTCTCATTCCTGCAACAGCTCGCCACGCAATATAATTATGTTGTTGTTTAAAACTTTCCGTAAGGCTTTTGCTTAACTCTCCAATGTTTATTAATGTCATGCATATGGCTCTCTTTGTCCGTTCATCGAGGATAAATTTTTCTAAGTTGTACCCTGCAATTAAATGCCCTATTACATTTATCTCTTGGAGAATTTTCTTCACTATTTGCTTGTCCCTACTGTTCATAAATATCAACGACCCTGTCAATTTTTATTAAAGCACCTTCGTCAATTGGCGCATGAATCAAGTCAATTTCTCTATTTAATTTAGATTGAATCTCATCTTTTATTTCAGATAGTAAAAAAAGCGAAACTTCTGTTGATGAAAACTCAATTAACATATCAAGATCACTTCCTTCTGTCGCGCTTCCATCTGCATAAGACCCAAATATAGACAGTTTTTTAACCGGATATTTATTTACTACCTCTGTAATTGAATCTTTAATTTGAGTCAGGGTTAACATAATTACCCCTCCCAAGCATTCTTATAAAATCCAAACTTATTATACCATATGTCCGTCCTTTCATAAAACCAAGTTATTTCAGGTACCCGGACTCATATCAAATCCTCAAAGAGTTCCCGGACATTTACCGCTAGTCCTTCAAATACAAAGGACTGAGCAATATCTCCTTTTTCAAACGTCCTGATCCTTTCAACTTCATGATTATCGTAAACGTACACGATTATATTCTCCTGTTTCGGATCAATAATCCAATACTCCTTTACTTCGGACAGCATATATGAATTCAGTTTATCTATCATATCCTTGCTGCGGGTGGTGTCTGACAAGATTTCAACGACCAAATCCGGGGTGCCCATATACCGACCTTTTTCCGCGACACTGCCTTCAAGATCACAAACCACTAAGATATCGGGCTGCACAACGTCCGGTGTCTTCATTTTCTTTTTCTTTAAGTGCACATCAAAAGGCGCAAAAAATACCCTGCATTTTTTATCCTTGAAGTATTCGTTATACATGAGGTAAAGTCTTCCCAGGATTTCTTGATGTATAATATTCGGCGAATCCAATAAGTAGACTTCACCGTTGATCAATTCCATTCTCAGCTTACTATTTTCGTTAATCACCATAAATTCTTCATAGGATACCTTTTTCCCGCCATATTGGTAATCCAAGGCGTTCTCTCTTACCGTAAAATATTGCTCTATGTCTGTTACATAAGGCGTTAACCTCGCAATTTTTCTGCCATTTTTAGTAATGACCACATCATGTTGCTTTCTAACACAATTCAAATACTTCCCAAAGTTTTTTTTCAACTCGCTCGCAGTTACTACGATACCTTCCCTTGGTTCTAACGGTTTCATGCAACCACCTCCGAAAACAGCATATCATTTTACACAATATATTGCAATACTTTTGCTCATTTACCTCCTTGCTTTTGTTCTTTATTTCGTCTTTTTTTGTTCTCTTTTTTCTATATTTCGTACGATATAATCTGGCATAATCTTCTAAGGGAAAAAATCTTGATATTTTTTTTTGTTTTATGCATAATATAAATGGAAACCTCCGGTGCGGTGAACACCGAAGGTCCCTTAATGAGTGGCTGTCCCCTCTTGGCCGGTCACAGCCGTTAATAAGGTTTTCATCACCCTATAGGACTGTGTGACAGCACAGTTCTAATTCTTTTTTTGAGCTAAAGCCATGATCATTACGATGAGTATTAGAAGGTTTACCAATGTTGAGATTTCCACGGGGCATCACCTCCTGTCTGTGACCATGATCGACCAAGACAGAGGCTCCACTCATACTTTTTTATACAAAACAATAAAGAGATTATTCCTTCCTCGGCATGATTGGTTTTTAGTAACTATCCTACCAATAGAAGGGTAATCTCTTTCTATATAATCCCATATTAATTTTGCAAACTCGCTAATGTTATGATTCCTTTGTTTTCTTCAAAACAGCCTTTATACTAGATCCGAGATAACCTCCGCTCAAACCCCACAAAGACCACACCAGAACACAACGAACTCCCTCCAATAAGGTATATGCTTGGGGTATGACTTCTAAACCGACCGCTACCCCTACTATGCCAAGCAGCAATCCGACTGCTGCACCGCTGGTCCAACCGCTTTTGTCCGCTAGAAGACCCGCGGCCAGACCACCGGCAAAAACTCCAACTACTCCTAAAAGGTAAATATAAGTGCTAAACAAGTACGTACCCGTACCTTTAAAATAAACCCAAAGTGCTGCCAACAGCGCCGCAAGAAGCCAGACTGCCAAAGTTGCGATACAACCGACTAAAATTGCCTTTCCTTCTGCTAATCTGCGTTTTGTTCTTGTATTCTCACGCTGCCGCACCCGCTCCTTCAAAGGGATTCCTCCAACCGATAACAATTACTGAATTATCTTGCTGCTATATTTTATGCAGACATCAATATTTTATGAACATTTTATGTACGAACCCCGACGCACAAACCAACTTTCCTGTTTCATTCTATTTTTACCCACTCGATTCTGTAGCCAATCACCTCTGCGATCTTTTTTACGTCCCTGTACTGGATAGTACCGCGGGTTAATTTGTTGCTCAGATTTTGTAGTGTATCATGCCGAGATTCCTTTTCGTTTATTACCTTTATCACAGCACTCATTGTCCATCCCGATTTAACAATCATTGATTTAATCTCTTCCCTGATTGACAAAAAATCCACCTCCATGCAAAGTTGTGTTATCACGCCAAACTACAGACTATGTCCTGGCATTTCTGAATTCAACAAATATCTCATAATAATATTCATCTTCAAGTTTGCATATAAATTATCACAATACATTCCCACTCAAGGGGGAACCACTATTTTGCGAAAAAAATCCATTGTCCTTTTTATCCTCCTGGTTCTATCAATCGTCTCTGCAATATTCATTTTAAATATCAAAAGCGAGACACCTACAGAAGAAGCTACTCCTAGCCAACAATTAAATGTCTCCCTCGTTTCCCATTCCACGCTTTTCCTACCCTTTTATGTCGCTCTGGAAAAAAACGTCTTTGCGTCTTACGGACTGGAAGTATCCGTCGCCACCTGTACATCACAGTGGGATGCATATAACACACTCTTAGCGGGCGAAACAGACATCATCCTGACTGGACCTGAAATAGTCTTCTTCCACCTTCAGCAAGACAAAACTGAAGAATTGGTAATAATCGCTCCCGCTTCAAATGCCAACTGCTGCTTTCTCCTAACCAGAAAAAACGACAAACCGTTTGATTGGAATGATTTGAAAGGAAAGGTCGTTATCGGTCACAAGAATGGTGAACTGCCGCAAATAGTTTTCGAACACATCCTCAGACAGCATAACCTGCGTCCCTTTGTCGACGTTCATATCATCAATAACCTGCCCCCGGAAATGATGCTGGGCTCTTTTCAAGCCGGGACCGGCCAGTATATAGTACTTTCCGAGCCCTTGGCTTCACTGGCGGAAAGCAGCAATATCGGACATATCGTTGCCTCCTTGGAACTTGCCGACACCCCTCTGGTAACAAACGTTTTCCTAACCACTTCCGAATTTCTGTCTGCACATCGGACGGCTTGTCAAAAATTCATCAAGGCATACCGCCAAGGAATAGAACGGACAAAAGAACTGTTTCCGGAAGAAATCACTCTTAGCGTTCAAGAACATTTTCCCGCTTTGCAGTCCAATGTGCTGCTAAAGGCTGTCAGCCGTTGCAAGAGCGGTAACTGCTGGCCCTCAAACTCCTGCCTCAGCATCAAGGAATTAACCAACCTGCAAGATGTTTTGCTGAAAGGAAAAGAAATAAACGAAAAAATACCTGTAAGAAAAATACCCCTTGAGAGTTTTCCGGAATAGACATTTTAATACCTTTTTGCTGTAATATTCTCTTTTATTAACAATATTATATATTTTATTCTAACTCAGTTCTTTGCGTTGTGTCAAGGTTTATCTGCTATTTTCGCATCGCAAAGACGCCTCGGCTATCCTTTATAGTTTATAAAGGATATAATGTAGTTGAAAGGCGGTAGGTTTTTTATGCAATTGGGTGAAAGACTTCGAGCATTAAGACAGGAAAAGAGCCTTACACAATCCCAACTCGGTTCACATTTCAACCTTGCCGAATCAACGATTTCTCTATATGAATCCGGGAAAAGATCCCCTGATTATGAAATGCTCAAGAAATTTGCTTTATTCTTCAACGTTACGACCGACTATCTGTTAGGCTATACGGAAGATATCTGCCCCCGGGTTTTTACGGAGGAGGAGTTTTCTGAAAATAGTACAAACGACGAAACAAAAACGATATACCGCACACTTCCCGTATTATCAGACATCCGACCCGGCCAAAAGATTTTTTCCCACGAATACTGCTCTGACCGCGAGTGTGTGTGCGGTGACAATCTTCTAAACGATAAATATTATTGGCTAAGGATTCGGGACGATTCTATGAAAAATGACTATATTATACCCGGCGATTTGTGTTTAATCAAAGAGACCACCCAAGTAAAAAACGGCGAAATTGCTCTGGTCTCGGTGGATAATGACACGGGGAAGCTGTTCCGTATTTACAGAAAGGACTCCACCATCGTCCTGCAACCGTCAAATACGGCATACCCCGTTAAGATTTATGCGGGCGGGGAATCATTAAAAATAAAAGTGATGGGGAAAGCGTTGGAGGTTAAGAGAAAGCTGTAGCAAAAAGCTACGGCTTTTTTTAATTAATCTCCTCTAACAGTTTCTCCAACCAGCCTCCCAACTCTTCACTTCCTGATCCGGATATGGACGAAAACAACACAACAGAAGCATCCTTCGAGGCATTCAGCCTTTTTCGAATAATCATTTCATGCTTTTGCCACTGCCCCCGGGAAATCTTATCAGCCTTGGTCGCAACAATCAGATAGGGAATACCCGAGGCCACAACCCACTCGTACATCGTTACATCGTCTGCGGAGGGCGGATGTCGAAGGTCAACAATTTGAATAAGACCGGCTAATTGTTCCCGAGAAGATAAGTACTCGTTAATGAACTTACCCCAGACCGCCTTTTGCTCCTTTGATACCTTCGCAAAACCGTAACCCGGAAGGTCAACGAAATACCAGGCCTCGTTGATGTGATAAAAATTTATGGCCTGTGTTTTTCCGGGACGACTGCTGGTACGTGCCAGGTTTTTTCTGTTGACAAACTTGTTAATCAATGAAGATTTGCCCACATTTGAACGCCCGAGCAGGGCAATTTCCGGTTGTTCGCCGTCAGGATACTGCCCAGGCCCGACGGCACTAATAATGTATTCAGCTTTTTTTACCTTCATCTTCCAAAGCGACCTCCAGGACCTGATCCATATGTTCGACCAGAACAAATTCCAGGTTCTTTTTTATATTTACAGGGATATCTTCTAAATCCTTTTTATTCTCCGACGGTAAAATAATCACTTTACTTCCCGCCCTGTGGGCGGCTAAGACCTTTTCCTTGATGCCGC
Source organism: Clostridia bacterium (assembly GCA_018433675.1). Taxonomy (GTDB): domain Bacteria; phylum Bacillota; class Peptococcia; order DRI-13; family SM3-B62; genus SM3-B62. The sequence goes on along the minus strand of JAHDQS010000045.1, from coordinate 122,549 downwards.
CAACCGGCAGTACCCGTCCCCGCAAAGTAATCTCTCCTGTCATAGCCACTTCGCTCTTTACTTTTCTGTTGGTCAAAGCGGAAGCCAAAGCAGTTGCCATGGTGATACCGGCGGAAGGACCGTCTTTTGGTATAGCCCCCTCCGGAACGTGGATATGGATATCATAGTCCCCGTAAGAACTCTCGGCAATCCCCAACTCTTCGGCCCTGGAACGTACGTAGGTAAACCCTGCTTGGGCGGATTCTTTCATTACGTCCCCCAGTTTCCCGGTAAGTGTCAGCTTGCCTTTGCCTTTAACCATCGTAACCTCGATATTCAAAACGTCTCCGCCTACCTCGGTCCAGCCAAGCCCGGTCACGACTCCAACTATGTTTTCCTTTTCGGACACACCATAGCGATAACGTGGGATACCTAAATACTCGGCAAGGTTTTTACTGTTGATACTTACCCTTTTTTTTGTTCCCGCGGCAATCTTTTTGGCAGCCTTACGGCAAAGACTGGCTAATTCCCTCTCCAGATTTCTGACCCCGGCTTCCCTTGTGTAAAGACGAATAATCCCAACGATGGCATTTTCACTGAGCGTAAACTGACTTTTTTTCAAGCCATGCTCCTTAACCTGCTTGGGCAAGAGATAGCTTTTCGCGATATTCAGCTTATCATCTTCCGTATAACCGGAAATGTAGATTAGTTCCATCCTATCCAGCAAAGGCCGGGGAATGCTATATGAAACATTGGCAGTGGTAATAAATAATACCTGGGATAAATCCACCGGTACTTCGATGTAATGATCACTGAACGTATTATTCTGCTCCGGATCGAGCACTTCCAAAAGAGCGGCAGAAGGGTCTCCGCGGAAATCCGTGCTCATTTTATCTACTTCATCAAGGAGAAAAACCGGATTCTTCGTCCCGGCATTCTTCAGTCCTTGCACAATCCGTCCCGGCATCGCTCCTACGTATGTCCGCCGATGGCCCCGTATTTCGGCTTCGTCTCGCACTCCGCCTAAAGACATCCGTACAAACTTGCGTTCCAAAGCCCTGGCCACCGATTTTGCCAAAGAGGTTTTCCCTACCCCGGGAGGACCGACAAAACAAATAATGGGCCCTTTGATTTTTTGCGTCAGCTTCCTGACTGCCAAATATTCCAGGATTCTTTCCTTAGCCTTCTCTAATCCGTAATGGTCTTCGTTGAGTATTCGTTCAGCCCTTTTAATGTCTATCTTATCTTCCGTTGTCTTGTTCCAGGGAATGGACAGCAACCAATCTAAGTAATTCCTGATAACTGCCGATTCCGCTACCATTGGAGGCATCTTGTTTAATCTATCCAGTTCCTTGAGGGCCTTTTCTTCAACCTCTCCGGTCAACCCAGCTTCCTTGATCTTCTTACGATACTCCTCATTTTCCACACCGCGTTCGTCCTTTTCCCCCAGTTCCTTTTGAATAGCCTTCATTTGCTCCCGCAGGTAGTATTCCTTCTGAGTTTTTTCCATCTGCTTGCGTACGCGCATGTTGATTTTTCGCTCAAGTTCCAAAATTTCAAGCTCTCCCGCAATAATCAAAGACAGCCTTTCTAACCTGGTTTTAATATCTACCGCTTCGAGCAGCGCCTGTTTATCGGGTATTTTCAGGTTCAAATGGGCAGCAATAAGGTCAGCCAAGCGATGTGGTTCTTCAATAGTAACAATCCCTACCACACTCTCCGGAGCAATCCTTTTACTCAGCTTAACGTATTGCTCAAATTGGCTAATGAGGTTTTGCATAAGAGCCGTAATCTCCGAAGTCTTGTCCGTATCCTCCTCAAATTCTACAATTCTGACACGGTAATAAGGCTCCTCTTCAAGATATTCTTCAATTTTCCCACGGCTTAAGCCCTCAACTAAAACCCGGATTGTGCCCCCCGGAAGTTTTAGTAACTGTTTTATTTCAGCTACGCTGCCGACTTGATAGATGTCATTCTGTTGCGGGTCATCATGCTGGGCATCCTTTTGGGCAGCTAAAAATATCTCGCGGTCATTGAGCATTGCTTCTTCGAGAGCTTTAATCGACTTCTCCCGCCCTACATCAAGGTGTATGACCATATATGGAAAGACCATTACACCTCGCAGGGGAAGCAGCGGCATTGTACGTTCATTTTGTTCCGTTTTTGTCATGTTTGTATTACACCTCCCGCTGATAATACAATTCTATCCCCTTATTCAACATCATATATATTTTAACATGTACAAGACAATAATTATAGTGGCTTAAGCAACTAAGCCCGCCTGACTCACGACTGAGGCCACGAGTATGCGGCGGGTATTATGAAGAAAGTTAAGATATGAATCTACGAAATCAGGGGACATACTTGGCTCTGTTTCGCTTGCTTCACATTGTTAACAACCGTATTGCACTCTGTATGTTTAGGTAATAACGCTTGTTCTATCACTTCCTCTATCTTCTCAACGCCAACCACTGTTATTCCCATCTCAGAAAAAACCGTTTGCCAATTCTCTTGCGGAATAATCACCTTTTCCGCACCCGCTAATCGTGCTGCCTCTACCTTTGCCGCTATTCCTCCCACCGGCTTTACCTTACCCCGTATCGAAAGCTCTCCCGTCATGGCAACGGTGTTGTCGACAGGAGTCCCAGTAATAGCTGAATAAATGGCAACAGCAATCGCTATCCCTGCCGACGGTCCGTCTGCAGGGATACCCCCCGGAAAATTTACATGCAAATCATAGTTCCTGCAATCCAAGCCTAAGCTATGTCTAAGCACCGTCAAAACATTCTCCACCGATCCCTTGGCCATGCTCTTGCGACGTGTGGTATATCCAGCCGTGGCGTGCATTTCCTCTTCTTCGACGATGCCCGTTATAATAATATTGCCGTTTGTTGTATTCACCGGCATTACGCACACTTCTATCTCTAAAAGCATGCCCATATTGCATCCGTAAACCGCCAGACCGCTCACCTGCCCGACCTGCGGTTCGTCCGGCACCTTTTTCTCCGGTCGCGGCGAATAGTGTCCGCAGTTTACGACCCATTCAATTTCTTTAGCTGTTATCACTTTTTTCTTCTTCATCAAGGCCAAACCGGCGGCAATCTGAATGATATTCACTGCCTCCCTACCGTTGTTGGCATATTTAACAAGCACATCCAAAGCCTCTTTTTCAGCCGGAACACCGATTTTATCCGCACCGTTTTTTCCGATAATGCCTATTTCATGAGGCAGGAGATTACGAAAAAATACCTCTACGCAACGCGAACGTATCGCCGGCGGAATCTCTTGGGGCTGCCTTGTTGTTGCCGCAATCAAACGAAAATCAGCTGGCAAGCCGTTTTGGAAGATATCATGGATATGGCTGGGTATATTGGCATCCTCAGTGGAGTAATACGCGCTTTCCATCGTTACCTTTCTGTCTTCCAGGACCTTCAACAGCTTATTGATCTGCATATGATGAAGCTCCCCGATCTCATCGATGAACAGCACTCCTCCGTGAGCCTTTGTTACCGCTCCCGGCTTAGGCTGAGGGATACCCGCTACCCCCATTGCCCCCGCTCCCTGATAAATGGGATCATGGACCGAACCAATCAAAGGATCGGCAATACCCCTTTCGTCAAAACGGGAAGTTGCCCCATCTACCTCTAAAAATTTTGCTTCTTTGTCAAAAGGAGAAAGGGGGTTCTTTTTTGCTTCCTCCAAAACAAGCCTTGCCGCCGCAGTTTTCCCTACACCCGGCGGACCGTAAACTATGATGTGTTGAGGATTAGGGCCGCATAAAGCCGCCCGCAAAGCCTGTATGCCTTCTTCTTGCCCTACTATATCGGCAAAGCTGCTGGGCCTGGTCCGTTCTGCCAACGGCTGGCTTAGTTTCACCTTCCTCATGCGTTCAAGTTTGTCCAGCTCCTTCCGGGATTCTTTAGAAACAGCCGTCTTGCTTCCCTGCTGTCCACGCAAGAGATTTAAAAAATAAAGACCTATCACGATAACAAAAAATACCTGCAGCATCATAAATATTCCGGCAAATTCCCCGTTCAACACATCATCACTTCCCATATTTCCACTGTGCTCTTATTATGGCCTGCCACAGGCTCTTTTATCCTGCTTTTCGGGCAAAAGTCGATGCTGGAAAGTCAGAATAAGCCACCGTGATTTCCTCGGCGGCCTTTCTATGAAAAATGACATCTATGGAAATATTTTTATTAAATTATTAAATCTATTTTGCAGACAATAATAACGGGCCGAAAAACAAAAAAGGAGGATCATCCCATGAGAAATGGACGCGTAATGTCAGATTCTCTTAAGATGGAAATTGCCAAGGAGTTGGGTTTCTTTGATCAGGTACGAGCAGACGGGGACTTCGGCAACGTCTCATCCCGCAACTGCGGCAACATGGTTAAAACCGCCATCCAAATGGCACAGAGAAACTTAACAACAGCTAATGCTAATCCTCTTTAGTTTCGAAGCTCAATAGCCAGGCGTTATGCCTGGCTATTTATCTACTCTTTATGTTGTTTTTTAAGCTGATTCCTCTTTCTTCTTTTTGCGTTCACTGGTCGTAACGAGCAACGGCTCTTCATTGTTCTTAACAACTTCTTTTGTGACAATGCACTTGTTGATGTCTCTCCTTGAAGGTATCTCATACATCACATCGCGCATCAATGACTCGATTATTGACCGCAAGCCCCGGGCGCCGGTGTTTCGTTTGATTGCTTCAGCCGCAATGGCCTGAAGTGCATCAGCCTTGAACTCCAAGGAGACATTGTCAAGCTCGAGAAACTTCTGGTACTGCTTAACCAAGGCATTTTTAGGCTCTGTCAAGATGCGTACCAAGGCATTCTCGTCAAGAGCATCCAAGGTGACAACTATCGGCATCCTCCCGACAAATTCGGGAATCAACCCATACTTAACAAGATCCGTAGGCAGTATCTTGCTGAGAACCTCCCCCACCTTGACTTCCGTCTTGCTCTTGATATCTGCGCCAAAGCCCATTACCTTCTTACCGATACGATTATGGATAATCTTATCAATACCTTCAAAGGCTCCTCCACAGATAAAGAGAATGTTGGTCGTATCCAACTGAATAAATTCCTGATGAGGGTGTTTACGCCCACCCTGAGGTGGAACGCTGGCCACAGTTCCCTCCAATATTTTCAGGAGGGCCTGTTGCACCCCTTCACCGGAAACATCTCTTGTAATCGAGGGGTTCTCGGATTTCCTGGCAACCTTGTCGATTTCATCAATGTATACTATACCCTTCTCTGCCTTTTCCACATCATAATCCGCGGCCTGAATAAGCTTCAGTAAGATGTTTTCCACATCTTCGCCCACATATCCCGCCTCAGTAAGGGATGTGGCATCGGCGATAGCAAAAGGAACATTCAAGATACGTGCCAAGGTTTGCGCCAATAAGGTCTTGCCGCTTCCCGTGGGCCCCAGCATAATAATGTTACTCTTTTGCAGTTCCACATCGTCTGTCCTTATTCCCATGTTTATCCGTTTATAATGGTTATAAACGGCAACTGCCATCGTTTTTTTCGCCGGTTCCTGATCAATGACATATTGATCAAGAATATCTTTAATTTCCTTAGGTTTCGGTATTTCACCGATATCAAGACCAACGTCCTCTGCTAATTCTTCTTCAATTATCTCGTTGCAAAGCTCAATACATTCGTCGCAGATGTAAACGCCCGGACCTGCCACCAGTTTTTTTACCTGATCTTGCATTTTGCCACAAAAAGAACACTTCAGTTGCCCTTTCTCGTCCCCAAATTTGTACATAGTTTCACCTCTTAACTATTTGGTCTTGGGGTTTTCAGGAATCCTTAAAAGTAAATCGTCAATAATACCATATTTCTTAGCCTCTTCAGTATCCATAAAACGATCTCGCTCTGTATCTTCTTGTATTCTTTGGATTGACTGTCCTGTGTTCTGTGCTAATATCTTATTCAGTTTCTCCCTGATGTGTATGATTCTTTTTGCATGGATTTCAATATCGGTAGCCTGCCCTTGGGCACCTCCCGAAGGCTGATGGATTAGTATCTCCGCATTAGGCAAAGCATAGCGCTTACCCTTTGCTCCCGCAGCCAACAAAAATGCCCCCATCGATGCCGCCAGACCCACACAAATAGTCGACACATCTGCGCGGATATATTGCATTGTGTCATAAATAGCCATACCTGCTGTAATAGAACCGCCCGGGCTGTTAATATACAGCGAAATATCCTTATCAGGGTCTTCCGCGTATAAAAACAATAACTGAGCAATAACCAGATTAGCCACGTTATCATCTATTGCCGAACCCAAAAAAATGATTCTGTCCTTCAACAGCCTGGAATATATATCATAAGCACGCTCGCCCCTGCTTGACTGTTCAACAACCATGGGAACAAGCGTCTGCAAAGACGGACCGTCGAAGCCCTGTTTATTATTATACACAACTAACACCTCCGTTTGGAACCGTTAACACTTTTTTCTACTCTACTTTTGCCTCTGCAATTATAAGGTCTACCGCTTTCGTCATCATTATACCAAATTCTATCGAAGAAATCTGTCCCTGCTTTTCCATGATCTCGCGAACCTTTTCTTTTTCCTGATTAACCTGTTTGGCAATTTTTTCTATCTCTTCATCAACATCTTCGGGAGTGACTTCAATTTTTTCTTCCTTCGCTATAGCCTCCAAAACCAGATCGGAACGTACCGAAGCTTCCGCATTGGGACGATAACCGTCTCTTATCCCCTCAAGAGTGTTTTTTGTGACCTCAAGATAATACTCGAAAGGTATTCCCTGGCGCTGGATCTCTTGAGCAAAATTCCCAACCAATGTATCGATCCTGCTTTCTATCATCGACTGCGGCACATCTATTTCGGCACTTTCCGCAGCTAATTTAACGGCGCTTTCTTTTAATGCTTCCTCGGCTTTCTTCTCTGCCGCTTCCTTTAATTTATTCTCGATATCATCCCTTAATTCCTGCATTGTAGCAAATTCGGATACGTCTTTTGCGAACTCGTCGTCCAGCTCAGTCAGTTCCTTCCTTTTTATCTCCTTAATTGTTACCGTAAATACTGCTTCCTTTCCTGCCAATTCTTCAGCTTGGTAATCTTCGGGAAACATAACCTTAATATCTTTTGTTTCATCCTTTGCCATTCCGACAACCTGTTCCTCAAAGCCTGGAATAAAGGTGTTTGAACCTAATTCCAGAGAATAGTCTTCCCCTTTGCCGCCCTGGAATGCTTCTTCGCCGATCCTGCCCTCAAAGTCAATACTCACTATATCTCCCTCTTGTGCAGGACCTTCCACAACTTCCAGTTTGGCATAACGCTGCTGCATCAGGGATATCTCTTTATCAACATGCTCTTTTGTTACGTCAACCTTCTCCTTCTTGAGCTCCAACCCTTTGTATTGCCCCAAAACCACCTCGGGCTTGATATCAAATGCGGCTTTAAAAATGACAGGTTCATCTTTTTCGACCTGGACAATGTCATATTCCGGTTGCCCTACCGCTACGTATTCATCCTTTATCTCCTCAAGTGCTTTCGCATAAGCAGTGGGAATTGCATCATTGATGGCATCCTCTAAAAGTATTTCCCTACCATACATATTTTCAAGAATGCGGCGTGGTGCTTTTCCTTTTCTAAACCCCGGAATTTGGACTTTTTTCACAACTATCCGGTAAGCCTTTTGTAACGAGGGCTCAAATTCCTCTTCGGATATTTCCACAGTTACCTGGGCCCTTGTTTTGTCCAATCTTTCAGCAGTAACTTTCATTTGTTCTCCTCCCATACATCGTAACTTCTCTAAGTATAACCTCTACAGTATAACCAATTTAATCCATTCGCATGGCAATTAATTATTATTATCTTCATTCAAATAATAAAACAAATAATAAAAAACTAGTGCTGATAACCTGGCACTAATCTACCCAATCTAATGGTGCGGGAGAAGGGACTTGAACCCCCACGGTCTCCCACTGGAACCTAAATCCAGCGCGTCTGCCAGTTCCGCCACTCCCGCATATCAAGGGAAATATGGTGGGCCATCAGGGATTCGAACCCGGGACACCCTGATTAAGAGTCAGGTGCTCTACCAGCTGAGCTAATGGCCCTCATTGTATTTTAAATGGCTGGGGCGGTAGGATTCGAACCTACGGATGACGGAGTCAGAGTCCGTTGCCTTACCGCTTGGCGACGCCCCAAAAAAACGGTATTTTAGTATGGGGTGACTGATGGGACTTGAACCCACGAGTGCCGGAGCCACAATCCGGTGCGTTAACCACTTCGCCACAGCCACCATGTTTATGGCGTGCCCACAGGGATTCGAACCCCGGACTCACGGCTTAGAAGGCCGTTGCTCTATCCAGCTGAGCTATGGGCACAAAATAATCAATATACAGCAAATGATATGTTAACAAAAAAACCGCTTTCTGTCAACCGATTTACGCCATCCTTCATCCTACCTCAATAAGCATCTTTAGTGTCCCTGCCGCCTGTTGCAGCGCCCTTCCCCGATGGCTGACCAGGTTTTTCTCCTTCTTATCCAACTCGGCAAAGGTTTTCTTTAATTCCGGCACATAAAAAAGCGGATCATAGCCAAATCCCCCTGTGCCCCTCAGCTTATCAAGTATTACTCCTTCAGATAAACCCTCGGCGGCATACGTCTGCCCTCCGGGTGTAGCGATAACAATCGCACAAACAAAACGGGCCGTTCTCCGGGATGGCGGCACATCCTTCAGCATTTCCAGCAGCTTCACGTTATTCAGGTCATCGTTTCTTTCATCCCCGGCGAAGCGAGCCGAGTGAACCCCGGGAAGACCATTTAAAGCATCCACCGCTAGGCCTGAATCATCAGCTAATGTCAAAAGTCCGCTTTTTTTTGCCGCTGTGACCGCTTTCTTTTTCGCATTTTCGAGGAATGTATCCCCATCCTCTTCAACTTCAGGTATACCGAAAATATCGTCCATTGTCAATATTTCAATTGGCATACCGATTATATGTTCCTTCAACTCCAGCATTTTTCCCTTGTTTCTCGTAGCCAGCAACAATCTGTCATATCCCAGATGACCCTTAGAACTCATATCCTTCCTCCGCAAGTATACTCTTCTGTAATTCTATTAATTCACTTACGCCTTTTTTTCCCAAATCCAATAGCCCGCTCAATTCTTTCTCGGTAAAGGGATAACCTTCTGCCGTTCCTTGAATCTCCACAAATTGTCCTTTACCCGTCATCACAATATTCATATCAACCACGGCACCGGAATCCTCGGTGAAGCAAAGATCAAGTACAAGGTCATCTTCCACCTTCCCGACACTCACCGCTGCCAACCAATCCCTAATAGGCATTTTTTCTAAGACACCCTCTTGCACAAGCTTCCTTAAGGCAATTACCAGGGCCACAAACGAACCGGTTATTGCAGCCGTCCGGGTTCCACCATCGGCTTGCAAAACATCACAATCCAAAGTCACTGTACGCTCCCCTAAAGCTTCCAAGTCAACAACGGCACGCAGGGAACGCCCTATTAATCGCTGTATCTCGTTGGTACGACCGCTGATCCTGCCCCTAATAGCCTCTCTCTGGTTTCTCACGGGCGTTGACCGTGGGAGCATTGAATATTCGGCGGTAACCCAGCCTTTATTCATTCCCTTCAAAAAGGGCGGAACTCTGTCCTCAATAGTTGCGTTGCAAATGACCTTTGTTTCCCCCATCTCTATCAAAACAGAGCCCTCCGCATATTTAATGTAATCAGCGGACAGCTTTACCGGTCTCAATTCTTCTTTTTTTCTGCCATCTTTTCTAACCATAATCATCACTCCATCTTCTTTTGCTGATTAACCTTTTCTTTTATTTATTCTTCCCTGCTTCAATCAAGACAAACCCTCTCCGCCCTGCCTATATCCCGTCCTAAAAAAACAGTCGCAGTTTTCCTGAACTTAACCGCATCGCCGCTTGAGCAGAACCGGTGCATGGGTTCTCCTTCCGGTCTTAATCCGCCGATATCCTCTAAAGTCTTTTTAGCTCGACTTACCGTTTCTCTGGCCGGATCAACACTTGTAACGAAAGGTCCTATAGTTTTTGTTATCACCGACAGCAAAAACGGATAATGGGTACAACCAAGAATGAGGGTGTCTATTCCCTTTTCCACCAACGGTCTTAAATATAGCTCTGCAGCAGCCTCGGCCTGCTCTCCCTCCGTTTTTCCTGCTTCAACCAGCGGTACAAACGAGGGACAGGATGCAGCAAAAACGTCAATATCGGGATTTTTCTGTTTTAAAAGATTCTGATATACTCCGCTGTTGACGGTTGCCGATGTTGCAATCACTCCGACCTTCATATTTTTCGTAGTCTCCAACGCCTTATCGACACCAGGCTCAATCACCCCAATTATTGGAATTCTAAAGCCGGCGCATAATTCCTCATAAGCAAGTGAAGTACTCGTATTACAGGCAATTATTACCATTTTGCAACCTTGTTTCACCAGATGCTCCGTTATTGAAAAGGCAAACCCTTTAAGCTCCTGTGGCTCCCGCGGTCCATAAGGCACATGGGCTGTATCACCGTAGTACAGCAAACTTTCATAAGGCATTTGCCGCAACATTTCCAGTACTACAGTCAGTCCACCAACACCCGAATCAAACACACCCACCGGTGCTGTTAAGTTTTTTACCATTCTTCCACCCCATTCCCGGGAATTAACGCATGTTATTTGCCCTTGCGGAGAAGAACTCCTCCTCTTGTTTGACGGGCATCAAATACCGTCCAAAAAGCATGGGAATCCCAATCGTCGATTGTCTTTTTCAGTTTACACAACATTTTTCTCACCAAGATTATTTGCAAAATATAACGGACTCCTTCGCGTCCCTGCCCCTCTATCAAAGTTACTCCATATCCTTGTTTCCTCAGTATTTCGGTCAGCTCCAACGGCGATTTCATAGTAATAACTTGCACAGTCAGAACACCCACTGCCAACTTTTCCTCTATTACACCGCCGACAATATTCCCCGTTGCAAAACCAGCGGCATAGAAGATTATGTTTAAAGGATTGTCCAGGTTGGCGAATACTTTATTCAAAACCAGCACATATATTATTACCTCAAAAAAGCCGATTAAAGCGGCATAGAATTTTTTGCCTCTGACCACCATTAACGTACGAACGGTGCACATTGAAACATCACAGACACGAGCAGCAAAAACCAGCAGATATCCTCCTAAAACGCCCAACACTTCAAACCCCTCCATAAATCATAAGTCCTGGGAAAACTATTGTAAACATATATCAGTATACCATGTTATCATGCTTCCGTCAGATAAACCATCATAAATTTTCTATGGACAAGCAAGAAAAAAGCCCCGCCTTGGCAGGGCTCGTACTATTTGAAATATGCAACTATCCCGTTGGAAATACCTTCAGCTAATTTTTGCCGGAAAGCGTCGCTTGCCAACATTGCCTCCTCAATACTATTGGAAAGATAGGCCGTTTCAATCAGGATGGAGGGCACCCTCGTTTCCCGCAATACAGCAAAGTTGCTCTCCTTAGTGCCCAAATCACTTCTCCCTCCGGCCTTAACCATTTCCCTCTGTACCATGGTAGCCAGCTTTTGTCGACTGTACCTTTGGGAGGCCAACACCGGATTGGAGGAAGGAGCATAATAATAAACGGAATGTCCTGCAATACTGCTGTTGTTATTGTAATTGGCATGAACGCTGACAAAGATATCTGCGTTAATGCTGTTGGCAACATTCGCTCGCCCGGCCAATGACAAGTTTGTGCTCCCCGCATGGGTCATGACAACCCTGGCCCCGGCATTTTCCAAGAGAGTCTTCAGCTTAAGGGAAACACTCAAATTAACATCCTTTTCCTGAAGCCCAAGCCTGTTGCCTATTGCGCCCGGATCCAACCAACCACCCGGCTGTACACTGGCATGACCGGGGTCAATCACAATGACCTTCCCTGTCAATTCCTTCGTCTGTGCGGTACCGGTACTGACACGTATCCGAGCGACCTTATGGGCAGTATCGTATGCAACAGCCGTAACCGGAGGAAACGTAAATGTGAGCCTTATTTGCCCCTTTCCGGAAACAGGCTTAATACTAACCTCAGTTATTCCCAGGTTTGTCACCTTGCCGGTGTAGTTTCTTTCACAGGCTCCGTCCATTTCCAATATTAAAGTGTTTTCCGTTCCCGAATCCTGTCTGACCCTGTATTCATCAGTGTTCCAACCTTCCAATACCAGAACGGGACTCCCTCTGTCATTAACGATTTTGAATACTTTACCCTCAGTAATAGGTGCGATGAGAACATCACTCTCCGCAGCACTGTTATCCTGCGAAGCAGATGGAGTTCCTTCAGGATTTGTAAGCCAACTGGCTATCCAGCCTTTCGTACCGTTTGTCAACGTTACTTGGTACCAGTCACCTTGCTGTCCGGTGACCGTCAAACGTTCCCCCGCATAAACCTTGGCAACAACTTGGGCGTTCAATGAGCCCGCACTCCTTACATTCACCACACCGCCGTTTACTATCACTGTTTTATTGGACGGCTCGGAAGCGTTTCCTTCAGATTCACCGCCCGTATCCGGAGGATTAGGTGCAACCACCGTCTGACCGTCCGGGCGAATAACATCTACATAATCACCGCTGACCCAGCCTTGAACACTTCCGATAGCTATTTTATACCAGCCGTTATCTTCCTGAATAACAGCGTGCTTTTCATTCATCCCAATTTTGGTGGCAAGAGAATAATTGGTACCCGGACCGCTTCTCACATTAAGGACCTCGGTCTTGACCACTATGTAGCTCGAACTTGAGACCGCATCCTCAACCAGCCAGCCTGCAATCCAGCATAGGCCCGGTCCGTTCACATATACCTGATACCAACCGTCTTTTTCCTGATAAACGGAAAGGGATGTGCCTGACGACACCTGGTCGGCCTTGGCATATCCGGTTCCCGGCCCTGTACGCAAATTAACCACATTGCCTTTGACAATAACCTTCTTAATAACCTCTTTAGCCTGGATATAATCAATATGCATCCAACCTACCTGCCCGGTATGTAGAGTAACCTTCTGCCAATCGCCTGAACGTTCCAACAGCTCAAACCGTTGACCGGCTTCCGCTTTGGCAATGATCGAATAAGACGTACCGGCTCCGCTGCGCACATTTACCACATTACCGGTAACAAACCCATCCGCGGCTCCCCATACAGGAATACTAACTAACAGGAAAATTGCCGCCAAAATACAAAAAAACCACCGCTGGCGGTGTTTTATCTTCACCGTTTCACCTCCTTTTCTCCAGCTTCATCACATTGCTTTGATCTAGACTGTTTATCCTACCCTTTTGTTAATTCTCCCTAATATGTCGAATATCCTCTAATCATGTCCTGGTAAATATAGGCAGTTTAGAGCATTATTAGTTTACATATTACTCCTATTTTATTACTATTGTCGTCACTTGGTGATTTTCAATAAATACTGGGGGAGCTAAAACGTTGAACTTATCGATTTATTCCTGCTCAACATCCTCAAAATCGCCGTTTAATACTTCCCGGGCCAACGCCAACCGGCTTTCCGGTACATACAAATCCACTCCAAAGGTGGACACGCCCATCACAACCTTTAAATACCCCCCGGCCCACCGGTATTTTCTCAATGTGATAATGTCGAAGGACCTCAAGACCGACTCGATCACGTCGAGTTCTCTGTCGTCTTCAACGGTTTGAAGGAATGCCCACTCTTCTTCCTCCAGCAGTTCCTCTTCCTGTATTTCCTCATCCTCCACCGGCAATTCTTCAACCAGTTCTGCTTGGCAATCGCTGCAAACAGTGACCCCTTCCCTGAATTCCGTTTTGCACTTCGGACACCAAGGCATATTCATCTCTCCCTCGTATAAAAAAGGTTGCTCGCCTTTTATATCTTTCTACAGCGTTAGAGCCATTATAACATTTGTCCTCTCTTAATGCACCCTAAAAGGATTTTACTGTGTTTAGCCCTTTCAATGCCTCTGCAGCCATTTTCGGCGTGATTCCCACCTGGCAGGAAAAATTCCCCAGTCTATTTTGCAAAACGGGAGGAGCAATTCTCCCGCCAATCAAGGCCAGGGCTAGCCCTTTCATAGTCAGGGTAATGCCGGACCATCCGTTAGCAAGAGCCATTTCCCGGCACTGCTCACAACAAGACCCACAATCAATGCATTTCAGCAAATAGCCGTATCCTTGCCGGCACAACTCTTGCCTGCCGTTATCCAGCAAGATGACATGTACCTCTTTCGGACCGTGCATCCCGTAAGTAAGACGAAACTCTATATCCCCCGTGCGGCTCGGCCCTGAAATCAAAGAAATATAAACCGGAACTTTACGGTTTTGACCGTGCTCGGAAGCACAGCAAACAACATCCACAGCCCCTGTCAGGGAAGCTGTTATCTTATCCACACCGGCTACTACCACGTGGTGGTAAGGAAGATTCGAGACTGTTCTGCCGTTTCCTTCGTTTTCTGCCAGAACCAAAGTACCTCTTTCTGCCGCAATACTGTTAATACCTGTAATACCGTACTCACTCTCCTTCACTCGCTCCCTGACCCTTTCAGCGAACGGCAGTTCCGATTCGGACAAAGACGCGCTTTCTCTGTCAACGACAGGGAAAGGAGGCAGCCCGTCCGGATGTCTTCCTTCTTCGGACCACAATATTTCAGCGGTACTCGTCTTTTCTACTTCGATTCCCTTTTCTTTCATCAGTCCATCGAAGCCTATCTCGTACAGGGTCTGGCTAAAAGAACGCACGACTCTCTTTTGTCCTACCAGCAGTTCTCCGATAATTCCCCGGGCCTGGGCGGTATCAGCGGCATCATAGACCCGGCATCCCTTGGCCTGCAAAGTTTTGGTGGCCAACTCAATCAGCTCCGGCAGCCTCTTGATATCTTCTTCACGCAACTCGGCCAATTCCTTTTTCTTCGCTTTCTTCACTTGCTTCCTCCTTTCATGGCGGCAGCAGCCAATTCGATTGTATGAAACACCCTCTTGCCCCTTGCAAGATGATGCAGCCCGTTCGCTAAATGAATCATACAGCCCGGACAGCTTGTCGCCACAAAATCCGCTCCGGTTCTTTCAATCATCTCCGCCTTCCTCAGCCCGATCCTTTTTGACAGGTTGTAATAGTCCAAACTGAAACTCGAGGCCAAACCGCAGCAACTGTCAGGTTCCGACATTTCCACCAGCTCTAGGCCCTTGATGGCCTGCAAAAGCTTGCGGGGTTCTTCTCTCACCCCCAGACCCCTGGCAAGATAACAGGGATCATGGTAGGTCACCTTGCTCTCCCCGTCCGGCCACTCTCCTCTAAAGGCCAATACCTCGGTCAAAAACCGGTTGACATCCATCACCTTATCTGCCAAACCCCGGGCCTGTTTTGTTAAACCGGCCCCTTCTCTCTCGGCTAAGAGGGGCCATTCATTTTTCACGGCAGCCGCACAGGCTGGGCACACAAACAAGAGGTAATCACTATCGTCCTTCGCCAGCAAGGCAATATTCCGCTTTACCAAAGTTAAAGCCTCCTGCACGGCTCCGTTCTTTAACAGGGGCATGCCGCAGCAGGCTTCATTCTCATGCCGTACAACCTCAACGTTTTGCGCCGCGAGAACATCCAGCAAGGCCACTCCGAGCCGCGGTCGGAGAAAATTAACCCCGCAACCGGCAAAAAAAGAAACCCTCAAAACAGGGTTTTTCACAGAGCTGCGCCCTTTAGCACTCTCAGGAAACAGGCGGTCTTTGGACCCCGCTTTTTTCAAAATACCACGTGCCGTCTTGATTTTGTGCCGAAGTTCTTCCTCCGTCAATAACGAGACAAAAAAACGGTCTGTTGGCTTTAGCCCGTTTTCTTCAACCACCTTTGCCTTAAGCCGCATCACCATCTCGGCAATGTTGATCCCGGCAGGGCAGACCTCCTGACATCTCCCACACCCAAGACAAAGATCCAGCCCCGCCTCCTCCGCTTTTTGCAGTTGATCATGAAAGGCTGCAAAGACCGCTCCCCGCCCTCCCAGATACTTATAGCCGAACTTCTCCCCTATTTCGGTGTACACGGGACAGAAATTCAAACAACTTCCGCAATTGATGCAATAAAGGGCTGGGGCAAAGCCGTCTCTAATTGCTTTTTCCCGGCCTTGCCGCAGCAATACCACATGCACTTCCCGGGTCCCCAAGCCTCCTGCCGCCTCTTGCTGGGTACTTCCGCCGCAGCGTCCGGTTCCGGAAATAACGGAGACATAGGTGCCGATGTCCTGACCCAAGCCATAAACTGCCGCCGCCCTGGCTACCACAAGAGCATCGTCCAGGCTTGGCACGATTTTCTCCACCCCGGCGATCACAATATGTACCGGAGGCATCCCGCTCACTGCCCTGATATTACCCTCGTTCTCCGTCAGCAGGATCGAGCCGGTTTCGGCAGCAATCGCGTTCGCCCCGGTTATACCCACATCCGCCCGTTCCAGGTAGCCCCGCAAGCTCTTCCGAGCCGCTCCCACCAGAACTTGTGTATTGCACTCCAACTTCTCACCCGTTTCTGAGACAAAAAGCTCGGCTACCTTCTCAATCGGGATATGGATGGCGGGAGCCAGGGAATGACTGGCACCGCTTTCCGCCAACTGATTGATACGATCCCCCAGATCCGTCTCGATGACCTCTGCTCCTTGTTCCTTAAGATGCCTGGAGATTCCTATCTCCTGCCCAGCATTTGTTTTAGACTTGACTACCAAGCCCTGCCGGACAATACCCTTTATATATTGGACGGCCTCTTCATGGGAATCGGCAACCAGCACCCGGCAGCCGTTTTCTCTTAACGAGCAAACAGCCTCATCCAGCAACCTTGGAAGATCAGCCAGTGAACTCTCTTTGATTTCCCGCAACCTGTCCCTTAACTCAGGCTCCAGGGTTGCCATTCTCACTATCCCTGGTTTAATAACGCTCAATGCCTTCAAACGCCCCCGACGCGAATCCTCGTCCTGTAATCCTTCCTCCACCTTATCCTTTAAATCGATCCTTTCACCCACTCATCTCACCTCTCCCCATATTTCGGTTTTCAAGAAGATACCTGCTGGGAGGGCCGCTTGATACCGGCTTTGATAGCCCCTAACCTGCTGGCAAAAACCAGCGACCCTACCAAACAGCAAATTCCGCTCAACATGAACTCGTTCGGTACACCGATTAAATTGGCCAAACCCCCTGCCAACAAATTTCCAAAGGGATAAATACCTAAAAAAGAAATAGTATATAAGCTCATGACCCGAGCCCTTTTATCGTCAGCGACTATTGTCTGCAAAACCGTATTATTCACCGCCATTAAAAGAATAGCGCCAAAGCCGGTAAACAAGGCAAAAAACATCGACAACACCGTAAGACGCGACAAAGAAGAAGCAATCAAACCCGCACCCAGAATAGCGGCGGCCACGGGTACTAATTTAACCAGACCGAAAGGATCCCGCCGTGTGGCCAGATAAAGGGTGGCGACAATAGCCCCTACGCCGGAACATCCCATGATGAAACCGAGGGCGTGAGGTCCGCCATTTAAAATCTCCTGAACAAAAACCGGCATCAGCACCTGAAAGGGCATCCCAATCAGGCTAATCAGAGACTGAAGCAGTATGATGGAGATGATGGGAGTAGAGCCACAGGCGTAGTTAATCCCTTCCTGCAGCCCCTTTAAAATATTTCGTTTAGAAGCGGCAGGCGGCTGAGGCTTAACCCTCATGAGAAGCAAGGCCGCAATAACGGGAAGATAGCTCGCACCGTTGACAAAGAAGCACAGTCCCTCTCCTATACTGGCAATCAGAATACCTGCTATAGAAGGTCCCAGCATACGTGCCAGGTTGACCAGCATAGAGTTGAGGGCAATGGCATTACCAATGTCCTCCTTCTTCTCGATAATATGGTACAAAAACGTTTGACTGGATGTTAATTCAAAAGAAGCCACCAAGCCGTTTAACAAGCTTAAAACAATAATGTGCCAAACCTCTATCCTTCCGGTCAACACTAATGCGGACAGCACGAAAGCCAGTATCATCGTCAAAACCTGGGTGGCGATAAAGGTGCGATGGCGATTCCACCTGTCCATCAAAACCCCGGTTAAAAACGATAACACCAAAATTGGGATCTGCCCGATAAAACCCACGATTCCCAAATACAAAGCAGAGCCGGTCAAACTGTAAACCAGCCAGCTTAGCGCAATAGTCTGAATCCAGGTCCCTATCTGTGAAACACTCTGTCCCCCAAAATACAGGCGATAGTTCCTGTATTGGAAAGAGCGAAGCAAAAAACTCAACGGATTTGATTTTTCCCCTGTCATACTATCTCTCCTTTTTCAATCAATTCATCTATCTCCTCAAGGGTCAACAGCCCCTGCTTGAATTTTTCCAAATATCCGTTTTCCTCTTCAATTCCAGTCTTTTTCGTTACTGCCCTCTCCGCTTCCGTCTTTAATGACATCAGGTGTTCAGCCAACGAGGAAATCGTCGGGTGTTCCAACACCGATCGCAGCGGGGCTTTAAAGCGATACTCCTTTTCCAGACTGCGCAAAAGCTTCATGGTAATAATCGAATCCACCCCATACTCCTGCAGGTTCCTGTCTAAATCGACTCCTCCCTCGGCGAGGCGAAGCTCCTGCTGCAAGAACCGAACAAGATATTCTTGCAAGCCACCTTCCCGTGAACCTTCCACCGCCTCCTCATCATTCTGGCGGGAAACCCAATAACGCTTACGCTCAAAAGGATATGTGGGCAAAGAAATCCTTTTGACTCGTGCCCCTTTGTGCAGCGTCTTCCAATCAACTTCTCCCCCCTGCGCCCAGTACGCCGCAACTCCCATAAGGTCGTCTGCTGCCGAAGGTTTCTTTGCCGATCCGCTTTTCCCCGTGTTCTTTCCTCCTACCGCATTTTCGTTTTCTTTAACGGAAACAAATACGTTCTTGGCTCCTTTTTCTCCCGCCAGAAAGACCTTCAACCCCTGAACCAGCTCCTCTTGGTTTGCGACCACCATGGCCAGGCGTGATTCCCAGGCAACCCTTCCCACCTGAAAGGTATAAGCTAAATCCTGCAGGGATATTCCGCCCTGTCCTTTCCTTGACTCCAGAAACTCCAGCAACCCCTGTGCCACCGCCTGCAAACGCGAAGGGTTTTTCGCTGAAAGTATGACAACCTGAGCCCCTGCCGCCCCAGCGGAAAGCTCTTTTTCAGCCAACGGTTCGTCTGACAAAAGATGCTCCTCAATAATCATATGAACATTAGAACCCCCCGCCCCAAAAGAATTTACAGCCCCACGCCTGGGATACACTCGCTTCTCTCCGTCGATATTTACCTCCGGGCGTTCCCAACTCCTCTTTTCCTTTTGGAGATAAAAAGGGGTCTTTGTAAAATCTATTTCCGGGTTTAAGGGCTCGGCGTTGATACTAGGCAGCAGTTCTCCGTACCGTATTTGCAAGACGGCCTTCATCAGCTGGGAGATCCCCGCAGCCGATTCCGCGTGCCCGATATTGGACTTAACGGAACCTATGGCACAATACTGCCTATCCGCAGTGTACCGACGAAAAGCTTTTGTTAGGGCCGCCACCTCAATCGGGTCTCCCAGGGCGGAGCCTACGGCGGCAGCCTCCACGTAACTGATTGTCCGGGGATTAATTCCCGCCTCCTCCAGACAAGAGATAATCAGTTCAGCCTGGGCGGCCGGATTTGGCACCGTAAAGCCGCTGGTTGTCCCCCCGTGATTGATTGCACTACCCTTAATCACCGCGTAAATGTTGTCCCCGTCCTCAACGGCCTTTGCCAGGGGTTTGAGGACAACCACCCCCACTCCCTCCGCTGAAATATAGCCGTCTCCCTCACTGCCGAAGGCATGACAATGGGGTTTATCACTGTACATGTCCAACAAACCGTAAGACATATATTTATACGGATGGAGCGATAAATTGACACCTCCCGCCAAAGCCACTTCACACTCCCCGCACCTGATACTACCCGCTGCCAAGTGTACGGCAGTCAACGACGAAGAACACATCGTATCCAGGGTAATACTCGGCCCGCAAAAGTCGAAAAAGTAGGAAGTACGGTTGGAAATAGAGGCGCTGCTTAAGGGCAGGGGAAAAAAACTGCCTTTAGCTGCCGCCTCGGCACTCAACAACAGATAATCACTGTGCATTACACCGGCAAAAACCCCTACCTTCCGACCCTTCCGGTTCTTCCGGAGCGGGGTCAATGTGGCCGGGGTATAACCGGCATCCTCTACGGCTTCCCAACAGGTCTCCAAAAAGAGCCGTTCCTGGGGATCGAAGACCTCCGCATGACGCGGCGAAATCCGGAAAAACTCCGCATCAAAACAATCCACATCATCGATAAAGCCGCCCCATTGGGAAATCCTCTTCCCGGTCGGGGATTCAAGCCCTTCCATCTCTTGCCTTTCCCAACGGGAGGAGGGAATTTCCGTAATACACTCCTTCCCCCCGCATAAGTTCTCCCAATACTCCCAAAGGTTCCCGGCCTGAGGATAACGCCCCGCCATCCCAATAATGGCAATATCCCCTTTCTCTCTTGGCCCAGATGATTCATCGACATCTTCCAAACCGGCAGAGGCTCCGGAGGCAAAACCTACAGAATGATGTTCACTCAAATAGGCCGCCAGTTCGGCTATGGTCGTATACTCAAACAACAGGGTAGGAGATAAGTCAACCCCAATTTTTGCGGTCAGTTCCTCCACCAGCCCTAACAGGCCGGTAGAATCCAGCCCCATCTCGTAGTACCCCACCTGTGTATTGATTTTCTCCGCCGGGATCCTCATCCTCTCTGCCAACAACTGCCGTAAAAATGTCTCTACTTCGGCGGCTCGCGGCCTTTCGGTCTCAACCTGTCCAAGCTGCCCGGGCTCTTTGACCGCCTTACCGGCGAAATTTAACAGTTCGGCAACCTTTCTTCCCGTTGTATCGAAAAACTCCATGCTCAGATAAGAGAGTTCCTTTTTCTCCCGCAGGGAAGAAGACTTAATCCTGACAAAGCAACTTTCCTGCAGCAAACCAGTTGCTTTAAAAGACTCGTAGAAAAGCGGCAGGCTTAGCTGCCGTTTTTTCCCTAAACGGGTAGCAAGAAGCCCCCACGTGCCGATAGCGGCACCGTCGAGCAAGACCGGATGAAACATGAAAGCTTCCTTAACGGCCCGGGATTCATCTCCCGGGGAAATATCGACCCATATTTCAGTAGCGGTACCGTAAACCTTACCCTTCGCCTTCATGAAACCTGTATGCAGCAGTTCAAGCTCACGGCAGAATTCATAGGCCGCCTCCAAATCAAGAACCTCTTTTGCCTTCTTGTTCTCTTGTTTTGCCCAATCAAGGGCCACAGGCTCCTTTGCGAAGACCACCGGTGCCGTTTGCAGCATTTCGGCAGTGGCATACCGCTTGTTGTCCTCCCCTCCCTCCATGACTATCCGCCATCTCCCGCTTGCAACCTCTTCACAGCGCACATGGAGGGTCACCTCCTTGTCCTTACTCGCTATCAAGGGATTGAAAATCGAAAGATTGCGCAGCTCCAGACGGGTATGGTCATAGCCCTGCTCACGAAACAGCTGGTACACCATATCGATATAGGCCAAACCAGGCAGCACACAGTTTCCGTAGACCTGATGGTTCTTCACGATTGGGTTATCAATGCCGATAAGATATTTCTCCTCCATTTCATCCCTCCACAATTTTTCGCTTCCAGATGCTTTCCCTGCCACCCTGCCCCGTGGAACGAACATCACGGCGTTTTAAAGTCAAAGGTGCAAGGGGCTCCCTGTGCGGACGTTTATTCTCCGAATCGTCATGGGCCTGTAGAATCACATGGGCATTAGTACCCCCATCGGCAAAACAGTTGAGTGCCGCCACTCGCGGTATACCTTGCCACTTTTTGCTCTCCCGGCAAAAATATAACGGGGTCTCTTCCAGGGCAAAGTGTTTCATCGCTTCCTGCCCGGATAAAAAGGGAACCATCCGCCCGTGATGCAGCATCAGAACCGTCTTGATAAATCCCGCTATCCCCTCGGCACAAAGAGGATGGCCGATGTTTGGCTTAATAGACCCTAACGCAAGTGGTTCTTTGCTTGCCGCACGATAGACGCCGGTGATGGCCTTTAATTCCAACAGATCGGTAACCTCACTGCCTGAACCGTTTGCCTCAAGATAAGCGATTTCCTCCGGCCTCTTTTTACTTTTCTCCAGGGCTGCGAGCATGACTTCCTTTTGCGCCTGGATATTGGGAGTGGCCGGACCCGCAGTACGCCCGTCGTTATTGACGGCCAACCCCTTGATCCGGGCATAAATCCGGTCCTTATCCTTCAAGGCTTGCTGTTTTGTTTTCACAACGACCATGCCTACCCCTTCCCCCAGCACAATCCCGGCAGCACGCCGGTCAAAGATATGAAAACGATTCTCAGGATTAAGAAGCCGCCTCTGCTCAAATATCAGGTGGGTCTTGTCCGTGTGCAACAGACTGACCCCTCCCACCAAGGCTGCTTCCACCTCTCCGCTTACCAAGGCCTGTAGTGCCATGTGCATTCCTACCAAAGCGGAAGAACACGCCGTATCGACAACAAGGCTGGGCCCGCGCAGATCAAAGAATTGTGAAACATTTGCGGCCAGATAGTTTTGCCCCACAACCACAATGGGATTACGTGTCTTATCCAGTCCCGCTTCACTTGGCTGGTAACGTGCCCTGCCCCCTAAATAGACCCCGACACGTCTCCCTTTCAGCTCTGCAAGGGAATAACCCGCATGATGCCAGGCTTTCAAGCTCTCCTCCAGTACCAACAAGGCCTGAGGATCCATTTCCGCCGCGTCTTCCTCCGGGAGCAAAAAGAATTCCGGATCAAAATACGTAGCGTCTTCGATGAATCCTCCCCAGAACTCCTTGGAGAAATCCCGCCAACCTGGCGGTGCGGGACGAATGGCTGTTTTCCCCTGAGATAACAGCTGCCAGTATTCGTCCAGGTTACCTGCTCCCGGAAAGCGGCAGGACATCCCGACAACCACAATCTCAGAGTCACTTGCCGGTATGCCCGCAGATACCGTCACCTCCCCGGAAGCCCTCTCTTGCAACTCCAAACGTGCCTCCTGACCTGCCTCTTGAGGTTGTGCCCGGCTTACTTCGGAGTCCACTTCCTCCCGGGCAGCAGAAGCAGCCGCATCCCGGAAGCTTTCGGCGTGGTTATCCACCAGCCACGAGGTCAAAAGCCTGATCGTAGAGTACTCATAAAAGACGGAAGGATCTATTTCCTCCGGGAGCACTTCATTAACAGAACGCAGCAATTGGGCCAGCAAAATCGAATCAACCCCATACTCCTGGAAGGGTGTATCCACGTCCAGTTTGGCAGGAGGAATTTTCAGATCCCGGGAGAACAAGCCGACCAGCCAGGCCTGGACCCGGCTGAAAGCATCTCCTTCCTCCCCTTTCTTCTCCCTTGCGGTCAGCGAATAACTCGGACCGGTCACAGCCACAGGCTCTTGTTCGATCCTGGCCTTCATCAAACGCTGGGGCTTCCATAACTCCGTTTGCACCACCGCCGGCATCACCACCGGACCCAGCTTTGCCGCTAGAATGGTATCCATCAGCCTTAAACCTTCCTCATCAGTCAGACTCAACAGCCCCGTTTGCTGAAAGGCTCTGGTTTTCACCTCTCCCATCCCCGTCTCTTTCCAACTCGGCCATTGGATGCTCAAAAGCGGGAACTCCCCCTCCTTGGCCTGGACAAAGTAATCCAGGTAGGCATTGGCCATAGCGTAATCGCTCTGTCCCACTCCCAAAGTGGGAATAAGACCGGCGACGGACGAAAAAACCATGAAAACCCGCAAGGGCTCCCCTCGTAAGGCCTCATATAAAACATTAATGCCTGTGACCTTCGGCGCCAGCACCTCTGCTAGTCCTTGCAGCGGCTTGCGAATAAAAGCCGGATTCTTGGCATCGCTGCTGCCGGCGCAATGAATCACTCCTCCGATTGGCCCCAGGGCCTTTGTAACTTCCTGTACACACTTTTTGAAAGCTTCGCCATCCGTAAGCGAAACCTGGGGAGTCAAGACCTGTACTCCTTGTTCCTCCAGATAAAGAATATTCCTGAGCTTTTTGCCGACCCCGTCATCCTGTTCCAGATACCCTTCCCACTCACTACGAGGCGGAAGCTCTTCCCGTCCTGTTAAAACCAAGCGTTTAACACCGTAACACTCCACAAAATGCCGGGCACATAAATATCCAAGTCCCCGTGTCCCGCCGGTGATCCATAAAACCTGTTCAGCCGGGAATCCTCCCGCCACAAACCCCTCTTTCTCCTCACCTTTCTCTTCCTGCCTTTCTGCCGGTATCTCCCGTAAAACAGCTTGATATCGTTTGCCGTCGCGGTAACATACCTCCGCTTCGTCCCCCGCCGCAAAAAATTCTGCTGCTATCTGCTCTGCCAATTGACTTTCGGCAATAGCGGAATCAGGGTCCAGCTCCACATGCCGTGACTTCAGACGGCCATATTCACTTTGCAGCATGCGGTACAGCCCGGCTCGGGAAGCTCCTGCGAGATTGATTTCTGTCTGCAAAAAGGCTTCCAATCCCCGGGTTACGCCCAAGACGACCAATCCTCGGTCTTTTCCGTTTTCAATCAGCCTCTGCAACCGGGAAAGCCAGGTAAGAGATCCCTGCTCCTCTTTTCCGCAACCGGTCAGGTCAATAAAGCCGTTCCAATCTGCTGCTTCTTCTTGGAAAACACCATTTTCCAACCCAAGCTGTTCTTCTTCAAACACCACTCCCGGCGAAAAATATTCCCTCAGCCTTTCTGCCAGACTGAGAGTCTCTTTTGTCGCCAGAATGGCAACCTTTCCTGTAAAGCTCTTACCGGCAACAACAGGACAGAGTTCCCACTGTTTTTGCAAAAAACAAGTCTTCCTGATTGTCCCGCTGACTCCTGCATCTAAAGCTTCCTCTAAAGCTTCTTTCTCCGGTATCCAGTAACGCTCCCGCTCGAAGGGATAAGGGGGCAAACTGACCCTTTGGGGTAAACCGGTGGTATAGAGCCTCCGCCAATCAATATCCAAGCCCTGAACCCATAGGTTGGCAAGCTTCCCGTACTTTCCCTTCTCGATCCAGGCCGCAAGGGTTTTTTCCATATCCTCGTCCGCTGCAAAAACGGCTATCGTTTCCTTACTTTGTCTAATATGTCCACGGTAAATCCCGGACTCATCCTTCTTTTGCGAAAGAAAGCCCTGTAGCTTCCCAACCATTTCATCCACAGATTCCACCAGCAACGCCAGTCTTTCTTCCATGGCTTCACGCCCCACCTGCAATGTATAGGCCACATTAACCAGGTCATCTTCGTCCAAGCCCTCCTCTTGGAAAATACTGATGAGACTGAGTACCCTTTCCCTGAGACGCTCCTCATTTTTAGCCGATAGCACGATCAACACCGGTCTTTTCCGGGAAAGAAATCCTGGTAAAGCTCTTTCCCCTTCGGGTATATATTCCTGAACCACCAAATGGGCATTGGAACCACCGGCCCCAAAGGATGAAACCCCGGCGATCAGTGGATATTCCTTCTTACCCCCGCCAACCTCCGCTACTATGGGTTTCCACTCCGCCCTTTTCTGCTGCACCACGAAAGGTGTGGTATCGAAATCGATATTGGGATTAAGGGTGTCCGTATGCAGTGAAGGCACCAATTGGCGGTGTTTCATCTGCAAAAGCACCTTTGTCAACCCGGCAATCCCTGCCGCGCTTTCGCTGTGCCCGATATTCGACTTGACAGAACCGATGGCACAAAACTGCGTATCTTTTGTATGCTCCCGAAAAGCCTTGCTCAGACCCGCAATTTCGATAGGATCACCTAAGATAGTTCCGGTCCCGTGAGCCTCCAGGTAACTGACCGCCCGGGGATTAACCCCCGAACCCTTAAGGGCTTGCCCGATGACCGCCGCCTGAGCATTGGGGTTGGGTACCGAATAGCCGTTAGTCTTCCCGCCGTGATTAAGGGCGGTTCCCTTCACGATCCCATAAATGTGGTCACCGTCCTTAACAGCCTCGTTTAAAGGTTTTAGCAGCACGGCACCCACGCCTTCACCCGGCACATAACCGTCTCCGCCTGCTCCGAAGGCCTCGCACAACCCCTTACTGGATACAAAGTTACTCTGACCAAGGAAAAGATACTTATTAGGGTGAATCGAGACGTTGACCCCGCCCGCTATAGCAAGGCGGCATTCCCCGTTTTGCAAGCTCCGGCAAGCCAAATGAATGGCAGTAATGGAAGAAGAACACATGGTATCGATCGCCATGCTGGGACCATGAAAGTTGCAGAAATATGAAACCCTGTTGGCCACCGAGGAAGGATTCCCGGATACCGTGACCGGTTTGCCCAAAAGCTGCTGCTGAGCCGCATAAAGCTGATATTCCTCGTACATGACTCCCACATAAACCCCGATATTGCCCTCCAGGTCCCTTCCCCGGTAAGAGGCAAGAGACCCCCTGGTATAGCCGGCATCCTCTAAAGTCTCATAAACACACTCCAGAAAAAGGCGTTCCTGGGGTTCCATAATTTCGGCTTCCCGGGGAGAAATGTTAAAAAACAGCGGGTCAAACTCATCCACACCCTCCAGAAATCCTCCCCACTTGCTGTACGTCTTACCCGGTTTGTTCCTGTCTTCATCAAAATACCTGCTATGATCCCAACGCTCTGCAGGTATCTCTGTGATACAGTCTTTTCCTTCAGACAGATTAAGCCAAAACTCCCGCAAGTTACGGGCCCCGGGATAACGCCCGGCCAAACCGATAATGGCAATGTCGGAAGATAACGAAGTATCCTCCCGCCGGCCCCTCCCCCACCCCGTGGCAAAGCGCGGCCTTTCGTAAACCAGGCGGGGCGTCTCCTCGCGCCAAGGCACCACAGCAGCAGGCTTATCCTCCTCTCCCCTTTCCACTCCCATACCCAGGGCATCTAATAACCGTACACGATGAGCCTCCAGGAAATACCCTGTTAATTCCCGGAGGTTTTGATACTCAAAAAACAAGGTCTTAGGCAGCGACCCGAAGGTCTTTTCCAGTTCGTTGGTAAGCTGCATGACCATGACGGAATCGATCCCATATTTCTCTAACGGGGCATTCTCTTCTATCCTGTGAGGCGGCAGCTTGATAACGGCGGACAGTCGCTTTTTGAGATATTCCACCGCATCTTCCGCCAATTCCCCTGCCGGGAGCACTGCCGCGTCTGCAGTGGCATGTGCAGGCACGGACACGGCCGCACCTGGCTGTTCCCCATCTTCCTCGGCCGATTGTCCGCTTAGGTATCCGGCCAGGCTTCGCAACGTAGGAAAAGAGGAAAAGACGGCAGAGGAAAGCTGCAAACCATATTCCCGATTGAGTTCGCCCACCAGTTTGGTCAGAGTGACCTGATCGAAGCCGTGCTCGTCCCAAGCCGTATCCTCTTCCAAGTCCTCGACCCCCACCTGCAGCAAGGCGGCTGCCTTCACCAAGAGATCCTCTGTAATCCTGCGGTTCTCCCTTCCGTGGTATTCCCCACTTTCCTGTCTGCCAAAGAGCCATCGTTCCATCAGAGGACGACTGCCTTCCATCACCATCAGGCGGGCCTTCCCCTGCTCCATCCCTTGATACAAGGCCAAAAAAGCGCTGGAGGTCCGTAAAGGTATCATTCCCGTATTCTCCCTGATGATTTTCTCGGCTGCGTCCTCAATACCCATCCCACCCTCCTGCCAGAGGGCCCAGTTGACGGAAAGTGTCGCACCGTGTCTTTCCTGAACAGCAACTAACTCGTTGCGATACTCAACATAGCTGTCCAAAAAGGCGTTGGCAGCAGCGTAAACAGCCTGACCCGGATTACCCAGAACAGCCGCCTGGGAGGAAAAGAGCAGGAAGAAATCCAACTTTAAGTCTTGAGTCGCCTCATCCAGGTTTACCAGACCGTTAACCTTGGGAGACAAGACTTCAAGGCTCTCCGCCTCACTTTGATTAAGAATAAAAGCGTCGCGAATGACACCGGCGCTGTGAATGATACCGTCAAGTCCGCCGAACTCTTGGACAACTGCATGCACAAGGTTCTCCACCGCCTTTTGATCGATGACATCCAGCTGCCTGTAAATAACTTGGGCGCCCGCTTCCCGCAACTCTTTGATTTTGTTTTCTCGAGCTGTATCCAGCAAGGAACGCCCCGTCAGGATCAGGGTCACATTCCTTGTCGTCCGCGCTATCTCTGCGGCGAAGAGCAGGCCCAACCCGCCTGCACCTCCTGTTATCAAATACCTGCCACCTTCCCGCCAGGGAGACTGCGGCATCTTTTGGAAAGACTCCACCTCTGCCAGGGCCGCTACATACCTTGTTCCTTCGCGGTAACGGATCCGCCCGGCTGTGGGCTTTTCCCTGTTCTCCCGCAGTATCCTCTCAAGCCCCTGCCAATCCTCAAGTTCAATCAATTGTCCGCATAATTGAGGATTCTCCAGCCCTGCGGTTACCAGCAGCCCGGCCAGCCCGGCCAAGAGCCGGCTTTCTCCGTGGCCCGGAATAACAACCTGCAGCAAGACCCGGCCCTTCGGCTTTTGCCGTAAGATTCCTTGGATCTCCTGCAGAACCCGCAAGACATATTCCCCATACCGTACAGCCGGATCCTTTTTGCGGGAGCTTAACATTAGACAACGCACCCCGGGCCAAAGTCCCTCCACGTCTTTTGGCTTTACCTTAACCGCTTCACACAAGATAACAAGGTGCTGCCCGTAGTTTTCCGAACCTGCCGCCGGGGACAAAGCAACAGATGAGGCAGCGTCCTCTTCCCGCCAGCATGGTTCAAGGAGCATCGTTTCCTCCGTCTTTGTTCCTTCTCCCTTCAGCTCCCTGGAAAAATACCCTTTCAGCCGAACGCAGACATTTCCCTCCTCATCACAGCAATCGATATCAAGGCTTCCGCTGCGACGAAGCAGGACCCACATCCTTGGGACACAGCCGGCATATACCTCTAACTCCTCCAGAGCAAAAGGCACAAGAGGAGCAGAAGCACCCGCGGTCAGGACCAGCCCTAAAGAGGCCTGCAGTGCGCCGTCCATCATGGTCGGGTGCAAAACAAACCCATCTGATGTCTCTTTGACGGCAGATGGTAACACCAGTTTTGCCACCGCCACACCCTCTCCCAGATAGACCTCTTCAATAGCCCGGTGCCCCGGGCCATAGTCAATACCCATTTGTGAAAAGATTTCGTAGCACTGTTGGCCGGTTAGCATGCCCTTGGAGCAAGCCGCCTTGGCCGCCGCCACATCCATTTTGGGCCTGGTTTTTTCTCCCTCGATCTCGATCGTACCCTGACTATAGATAACGGAAGCACCGTAAACCTCATAGGCCAGCTCCCCTTCCGCTGTGGGATAAAGCCCCAAATGCAGACGCAGCCCTTCCCCCTCTTCCACAATGGCAGGCTGCGCCCACACCACGTTTTTCAGTTTCAAGCAGGAATTCTCCCCCTGCATGTCTCCCGCCGCCAGTTCTGCTGCGGCCCGAGCCATCTCCAGATAAGCTACTCCCGGTAGAATGTGCCGTCCCTGCACCATATGATCCCGTAAAAAGAACTCTTTACCCGTAAAAATTGAAGTATACCGCTGTTCCTTCAAATCTGATGTATTCCTATGCAGCAAGGGATGCAATGAAGAATGGACAAGCTCACCCTTTTCTTCTCCCTCCTTTATTTCAGGCAGCCAGTAGCGTTCCCTAGCAAAAGGATAACCGGGCAGGCTGAGCCTCTTTGGCTTTCCCCCCTGATAGAGCCTGTTCCAATTCAGGTTCAATCCCCGGACCCACATCTCAAGAAGTCTGCCATATTCCCCGTTTTCCAACCACCGACTGACGTTTTCCTGCACTACCTCGTCCGTTGCCAGGGCCGCCAATTTTTCCTTGTTTTGCTCAACCCGGCCCCAATAAAGGTCGCTCTTGTCTTCCTCTCCCTCCAAGCAGCCCTGCAGCTTTTCCTCCAGCTCCTGCAAGGAAACAACCGTCATCCCCAGCCTTTCTTCCATCGCCTCGCGCCCTACCTGCAGGGTATAGGCAAGAGCGGCCAGGTCCGCCTCGGAATATTCCCGGGCCTTAAGCCGGGACAAAAGCCCCTCCGCCCGTTTCTTTAAATCCTCTTTATTCCGCGCGGAAAGTACGATTACCGCCGGCCTCTCATCGTCAATGGCAGGGACGGAATGTTTTCTTGCGGCAGGAAGATATTCCTCCAGCACGATGTGGGCATTGGCCCCCCCTGCTCCAAAAGAAGAGAGCCCTGCAATCCTGGGATATTCCTTACTGTTCCAATCCGTTGCCTCCTGTTGCACGACAAAGGGGGTTTTGGCAAAGTTGATGTTTGGGTTTAAAACTTTAGCGTGCAGGCTCGGCACAAGCTTCTTGTACCTCATCTGCAATACTATTTTGGTCAGCCCCGCAATCCCTGCCGCCGCTTCCAAATGCCCGATATTCGACTTGACAGAGCCTAGGGAACAATAGCCTCTTTCTTGGGTATCACTTTCAAAGGCCTGCTTGGCCCCCGTAATTTCTATGGGATCACCCAATCTGGTACCCGTGCCATGAGCTTCCAAATAGCTGACTTCTCTGGCCTTGACTCCCGCGTTGTCCAGAGCCGCCCTAATCACCTCACTTTGAGCCTGGGGGTTGGGCACGGTGTAGCCGTTGGTTTTTCCGCCATGGTTAACTGCCGTTCCTTTGATGACGGCATAAATATTATCACCGTCTTCAACCGCTTGTGACAGCGATTTCAAGAGGACACAGCCGACCCCTTCTCCCGGTACAAAACCGTTGGCACCGGCACCAAAAGCCCGGCTTCTCCCATCCGGTGACAGCATCTGCTGCACACACAGCTCGTTATAGTTGGCGGGGTGGAGATAAAGATTGACCCCACCGGCAATGGCTATTTCACATTCACCCCGCTGGAGGCACCTGCAGGCCTCATGGATTGCCGTCGAGGATGAAGAACACATCGTATCCACCGGCATGCTGGGCCCCCGCAGGTCAAAAAGGTAAGAGACCCGATTGGCCAAGGAACTAAAGGAAGTTCGGGGAAAGGCCTGCTCCCCCTGCCTCCACAAGGCCGGACCATACAAAGCAAAGCCGGTTTTGGTGATACCCGCAAAAACCCCGACCCTACCGCCGTATTCCTCCATCAGCTGCTGCCTGGTATATCCCGCGTCCTCCAGGACCTGCCAGCAATGCTCAATAAACAAGCGTTCCTGGGGATCCATGTTTAAGGCCTCCCGGGGAGAAATGTTAAAAAAGAGGGGGTCAAAGTCAGCAAACCCGTCTATAAAGCCGCCCCACTTACAGTAGCTCTTCCCCGTAGCCGCAGCCTTTTGCTGATCCGGAAGGTAAAAACCCTCCAGAGACCAGCGTTCCGAGGGTATTTCCGTGATGCAGTCCTTGCCCGCCTGCAGGTTCTCCCAGTACTCCGTCAAGTTTTCCGCCTGAGGATATTTCCCGCTTAAACCGATGACGGCAATCGGTTCAAATCCCTCTGCCCTCATCTGCGGGGCCTTCAGAGGCCTCAAAACCGGGAACTCTTCATCTTCGCCCCACTCCAAAGCATCATCACCAAAGAGTTCCTTATCTCCGGGCTCTTCCTCGCCGCCCTGCAAATGAGCCCAGGCCATGCATTCTTCCGGATAGTCCTCACAAAGGCGACGGGCTACAGCCTCCAGAGTCCGTCCTTCAAAGAACAGGGTCTTGGATACCTCCCGGAAAACCGATTCCAGCCTACTGTTCAATTTGCTTATCATGACAGAATCTATCCCGTAACTTTCCAGGATTTCCTGGGCATCAATTTGCTCCCTGCTTAAGCCGGTGATCTCACCAAATAACTCTTTCAAACGCCCCAGTGTCTCTTGCAACAGCCTCTCCGGCTTGACCGACACCGGGCCCTTCCGGTCAGACAACCGGGGATAGGCTCGAGCGGACATCACTTCCTTCAACCGGAGTCCATCCCCCTCCAGCACCATAAACAGCGACCCGCCATAAGCCCAACCCTGATAAAACGACTTGATTCCGCCGACAGTCCCCAAAGGAACGAACCCTTTCTGCCGCATACTCCTTTCCGCCTCCGGCGACACATGCATTCCTCCCTCCTGCCAGAGGGGCCAGTTATACGAAATGATGCGGGCGAACTGCTTTTGTTCGTCAGTTTCCGGTTCCCTGCGGTATTCAGCATAACAGTCAAGAAAAGCATTGGCCGCAGCATAATCAGCCTGTCCCGGATTGCCCAAACTCGCCGCCACAGAGGAAAAGAGCACCAGAAAATCAAGCTCCATTCCCCGGCAAGCCGTCTCCAGATTCAGCAACCCCTCCACCTTGGCAGCGAAAACCTCCCGCAGTTGATCCGCAGTCTTGTTAATAATCAAACTGTCCCTGGTAACACCGGCGGCG
Source organism: Clostridia bacterium (assembly GCA_018433675.1). Lineage (GTDB taxonomy): Bacteria > Bacillota > Peptococcia > DRI-13 > SM3-B62 > SM3-B62. The sequence continues at coordinate 90,145 of JAHDQS010000045.1, read as the reverse complement.
TGAATAATGCCGTTCAGGCTGCCAAATTCCTCTCTGATGCCTGTCACGAGGTCAACCGTCTCCCTTTTTTGTGACACATCCCCTTGTCTGTAAACGATCCTGGCCCCCAAACCGGCAAACTTCTTGGCCAGCCTCTTTTCCACCTTATCCAAAGAAGAACGCCCGGCTAGAACAATAACCGGGTTTTTGACCCTTCTTGCTATTTCCGAGGCAAAGAGCAAGCCTAAGCCCCCCGCGCCTCCGGTAATAAGGTAAACGCCTTTATCTTGCCAGGGAATGCTCTCCGCGAGTTCAGCTCCCGTTACTTCCTCCCAACCGGTCACCTGCCGTTTGCCGTCCCGGTAACGGACCTGGGCATCCTGAGGGGATAACCCGTTCTCCCTCAACATTTCGATTACACCCTTTTTCTCCCAATCATCCGTCATAATGAGCTGAACCCACAGGCGGGAGGACTCAGCCTGGGCGGTTTTAAGCAATCCGGAGAGTCCGCCGAATAAGCGTTGTTCCCCCTGGGAGGATATCATAACCTGGATCAGCACCCGTGACTCATCCTTCTTTCCCATGATGGACTGAATCTCTCGCAGCAACTCCAGGGCATATTCCTGATATCTTTTTTCAATTTCCTTTTCCCGGGATTGCAGGATCAGACAGTTTGTCCCTTCTATCATCCCGGCAATATCCTCCGCCTGAAGACCCTGTGGTTCGCAAAAAACCACCAGTCGCCTGAAGTCCGCCCCGGCTGTATTCCCCTGCCCTTTTATTCTTCCTTCCCGCCAACAAGGTTTGTACAGCATTACTCTCGTCTTCTCCGATACCGCGGCTAAAGGAGCCGTTTCTTGTTGTCGTTTCATCTCAAACACCCCCCTTATCCGGTTCAAACACCGGCACATTTGTCGGCTTGACCGTAAAACCCTCGGCCGCTGCCCAGAGAGCTCCATCCTCAGCGGCCAGCCTAAGATTGAGCTTCAGCAGATTTCCTTTTCTTTGTTCTCCCTCGGCACGGCTGACCAGCACCCACAAAACCGGAGGACACGTGCCGTAAAACTCCATCTCCTCTAACGCCAAGGGCAAGAGCGGCCCAAATCTCTCCACCCCATTGTTCAGCACTACACCAACCTGCAGGGCTGCCTCCAACAAAGCGGGATGCAGTCCATATCGTTCCGGTCTGTCGGAGAAAGGCGTTGGCAGACTCACCTTGGCCAGCGCCTGATCCCTCCCCAGATAGAGCTTCTCCAGCCCCCGGTACATCGGGCTGAAAGCATATCCCTTCTTCCGCCAGGATTCATAATATTGGTTTGCATCCATAACACTCTGGTCACACTGACTTTTTAATTCTTCTATCTCCAGCCTGGAGCCTTTCAGTCCCTTTTCGCCGGCCATGACACCCTGACCAGCTACCAACACTTCCCCGCCTTTTGGGGATGAAGTACGGTAAATCTCATAAGCGACTTCCTCCCTTTCTTTGCGGAAAAGCCTGATGTGTACCGGGCCCGTTTGTTCCGCCGCCGCCAGTGGGCGTGACCAGACCATCTTCTTAAACCGGAGTCCCGCCGAAAGACTGTCACCTTCTCCTAAGGCCTGTTCCCGGGCTACCCGTGCCATTTCCAGATAGGCAATTCCGGGAAGGATAGCCTTGCCCTGCACTATGTGCCCGGTCAAGAAGGATTCACTGCCCGTAAAGCGGCTACTGTACCGCTGCTCCTTAAAATCAGAGGTATTCCGGTGGACCAGAGGATGGAGCACCGCCGAACTACCCGTTGCTGCCGCCTCATCTGCGGTTTTCCCTCCCTCCGGCTGCGGTGCCCAATACTCTTCTTGCGCGAAGGGATAGGTGGGAAGACTGATACGTCTTGGTTTCGCCCCTTCATAGAGCCTTTCCCAATCAATCGCCGCCCCCTGAACCCAGAACTCCAGCAGTTTGCCGTACTTTTTCTTGGCGATCCAGGCAGCAACGGTTTTCTCCAGATCCTCATCCGCCGCAATATCTGCCGGCCGACCGTCCCTTACTCTCACCTGTCCTCGATAAAGCTCAGTTTCTTCCTTACCCTCCAAAAAGCCCTTTAATTTCTCCACCAACTCCGGAATCGTTCCTGCCACCAAGGCCAAACGTTCTTCCAGCGCTTCCCGCCCGGACTGCAGGGTATAGGCTAGATCGTGCAAAGCGACCCCATCGGTCCCCTGCTCCTCAAGAAAAGTAATAAGCTGTCCTGCCTGCTCCTTCAGCCTCGCCTCATTTTTTGCCGACAACACCACCGCAACCGGCCCTGCAAATTCACTGCCCCTCGTTTGCAGTTCGTCCCGCTCCCGGTATTCTTCCACCACTAAATGAGCATTAGATCCTCCCGCCCCAAAGGCCGAAACCCCTGCCAGACGGGGATATTCTTTCATCTTTCCGCCCTCTTCGAGCAGGGGCCGTTCCCACTCTGCCAATTCCTGCTGAACAATAAAGGGACTCTGGGCAAAATCGATGTGAGAATTCAGCGTGGCGGAGTGGAGCGAAGGTACCAGACAGCCATGCTTCAACTGCAGCAGCACCTTTGTCAACCCGGCAATTCCTGCCGCACTTTCACCGTGTCCGATGTTTGACTTGACGGAACCGATGGCACAAAACTGCGCATCTTGAGTATACTCCCGAATGGCTTTACTCAAGCCGGTTATCTCAATGGGATCCCCCAGGATCGTCCCTGTCCCGTGGGCTTCTACATAACTGATGGTCCGGGGATCAATATCGGCCTCCCGGAAAACCCTGCCGATCACATCGGCTTGGGCTTGGGGATTAGGAACGGTGTAGCCGTTGGTTTTCCCGCCGTGATTGACCGCCGTGGCCTTAATAACCCCATAAATCTGATCTTGTTCCGCAACAGCCCTGGCCAGCGGTTTAAGAAGGATAGCGCCCACGCCTTCACCGGGCACGTAACCGTCGCCTCCCTCCCCGAAGCTCTCGCACCGTCCTTTACTGGAGACAAAGTTGTTCTGTCCGAGCATGATGTATTTACCGGGATGCAGGGAAAGATTGACCCCCCCGGCCAAAGCCATTTCACACTCGCCCTTTTGTATTCCCCGGCAGGCCAAATGAATGGCCGTCAGGGAGGATGAACACATGGTATCCACAGCCATACTCGGGCCATGGAAATTGTAGAAATATGAAACCCTATTGGCAATCGCCGAAGGATTGCCCGCCAGAACCACCGGCTTGCCCCAAGCCTGTTCCCGGGCTCCCAAAAGCGCATAGTCTTCGTTCATTACACCCACGTAAACACCTACATTGCCTTCCAACCCTTGGCCCCGGTTTCTTTTCAGTCTTTCCCGGGTGTAACCCGCATCTTCCAAGGCCTCATGGGCACATTGCAAAAACAGCCTCCCCTGGGGATCCATTAATTCAGCCTCGTATGGCGTGATGTTAAAAAAGAGGGGATCAAATTCCGCCGCACCCTCCAGAAATCCACCCCATTTGCTGTATGTTTTCCCCGGCTTACCTTTCTCTTCATCGTAGTACCGACTGTGCTCCCAGCGCTCCCGGGGAATCTCCGTGATGGAATCCACCCCCTGACAAAGGTTCTGCCAGAACTCCCTGAGGTTTCTCGCCCCGGGATAGCGCCCCGCCAAACCCACAATAGCGATCTCCATTGCACCTGGCTTCTCACCGCCCACAAAGCGGGCCATACGCGACCGTCTTCGGCCTTCTGGCATCATACTTACCGCCGCCGTCTCTTTATACCCTTCATTTTTGTCATAACTCACTGCCGCCTGCTCCGCGTTTTTCCTTGATAGCCGGGACAAATGCCCCCGGTGGTGATCAAGAAAGTATTGCGCCAGCTCTAAGATACTCTGATACTCGAAAAACAGGGTTTTAGACAATGTCCCAAAGGTTTTTTCCAATTCAGTGGTCAGCTGCATAACCATGACAGAATCTATCCCATACTTCTCCAGAGGCGCCTCTTCATCAATCTTCTCAGGAGGCAGCTTGAGCACTTCCGACAACAGGGTTTTTAAATATATCGCGGTTTCTCTCTCCAGCCCTCCTGCTTTTTCCTCACTCTGTTCCTGTTTTGTTTCACAGGCTGCACCCGTAGCTGTGCCTTCATCCGACCGAATCAGCTTCTCCTTAATCTCAGTAGTGTCTCCCTTAACCACCAGCACCCTTTCCTCCCCGGAAGCCACGGCTTGATAAAAGGCTCGCAGACCGCTCTCACTGTCTAAAGGAACCAGTCCGGTCCTGTCTTTCATCCCCGCCCCGGTTGCCTCATCCACTTTCATGCCGCCCTCTTCCCAAAGGGGCCAACCGATGGAAATCATCCTGCCCTGACGCTGCTTTTTCATCGTCAGCTCCTTCCGGTAAACGGCATAGGCATCCATAAAAGCGTTGGCGGCAGCATAACCGACCTGTCCCACGTTGCCAAACGCACCGGTTAGCGAGGAAAAGGCCACGATAAAATCAAGGGACAGATCCTTACTCGCTTCATCAAGATTGACCAAGCCCGTTGTTTTAGGCAACAGCACCTCTAAAAGGTTCTCTTTTGTCTTCTTGAGAATCAGGCTGTCACGAATGACTCCGGCGCTGTGGATGATCCCTTCCAAACCGCCGAATTCCTCTCTGATCTCTGTAAACAGACCGGTCACCGCCTGCCGGTCGCTAACGTCCAACTGCCTGTACTCTATCCGCACGCCTTTTTTTTCAGTATCCCCTAACCTTTCCAGTTCCTGCAGCTTCGTCTTCTTGTGACCGTCAAGTTGGGATCTGCCTGTGAGAATAATTAACGAACCTTTGGCTTTCTGGGCAATGTCCCGGGCTACAATAAATCCCAGGCCGCCCAAACCGCCGGTAATCAAATACCGGCCTCCTTCCCGCCAAGGAATGGCAGCCTTGGCCTTGACCGGCTCACCTTCCTCCTGCCAAGACTCCACCAAACGTTTGCCTTCCCGGTAGCTGATGTTTGTCTCCAGGGGGCTTTTGCTGTTTTCCGCCAGGAGCCTTTCGATATCCCTCAAATCCTTTGTTGCGATCACTTGTCCCCTGATCCGGAAATTCTCCAGCCGGGCTGTTTTCAGCATAGCCGCCAAAGCTCCAAAAACCTCTGCCTCTTTAGGCTGCTGTCTCTTTTTCCCCGGGGAAACCACCACTTGTATCAGCACCTCGTCTTCTGTCTTCTGACGGCACATCTTTTTGATTTCCTCCAAAAGACCGGCGGCATATTCCTGAAACCTATCTGCAAGGCTCTTTTGCCGGGAAGTAAAAAGCAAAGTGCGTCCTCCCTCGATAAAACTCTCGCCTTTTTGGTGATAACGCTGTGTGAATTCCTCTGACGGTTCGCAGAAGATAATCAACCGCTGCATCGTAATCTTCGCTGCCCCGCCCTTTTCGTTTTCGTTGTTTTCCCCAGCGACAGCTTTTTCCCGCCAAGCAGGCTTCAGTAAAAATGTCTCCGCAGGGGGCAGAGCCTTCAGCTCCACACCGCCTGCCATCTCTCTGGTTGAATAGCCTTTAATCATCACTGCGATGTTTCCCTCTTCATCACACACATCAATATCGAACTTGCGAATCCGTTCCTCGGCGTTGCTGCCCTCGCTGTACCGCACATACGCCCACATTGAGGGAACTAAAGCGCCGAATACCGTCATTTCCTCTAAAGCAAAGGGCAAGGCAGGTTTTAACTCTCCCTGTCCGTCAGTTAACCCCAGAATGGACTGCAAGGCGGCATCCATGATACCCGGAGACAGCACGTACCCTGATCGCACACTGCCCGCCGCCGGGGTTGCCCCGACAGAGGCCAAAGAGAGCCTGGCCAAGGCTTGCCCCTGACCTGCTTCAATCCTCTCCAGGCCTTGCTGCCCCGGTCCGTATTCCAGCCCCATGCCGCAAAAGGCTTCGTAACACTCTTCCTTAGTCATGATTCTTTGCCCACAGGCCTCCTGCAGGGCCGCTATCTCGCATCTTCCTCCCGTCAGAGAGGGAAAACCCTTCACTTCGCCCCGGCAAAAGACGACAGGCTCATTGTTTTCTTCTGTTCCCCCGTCTGTCCCGCTGTAGACTTCAAAAGCGATCTCACCGTTTTCCTGAGGGTACAGGCCGATATTTACTTCCACCGGATCCTCTTCCACGACCAACGGTCGCAGCCACACCACCTTTTGCAGCCTCACCGCCGCTTTTTCACCCCACAAAACCGCCCCGGCATGTTCTGCCGCCGCCCTAGCCATTTCTAAACAGACGACCCCCGGCAGAATGTTCTTACCCTTTATTACATGATCTGTCAGGAAGGACTCTTGCCCCGTAAACACCGTACTAAAACGTTGTTCCGTCAAATCCGAGGTGTTGCGGTGCAACAGCGGATGGAGGTGTTCTACCCCGGCAGAAACCTTTTGGTCGCCCTTTTGCCAATAGCTCTCCTTGGCAAAGGGATAGGTGGGAAGGCTTATCCGACGGGGGTTCTCCCCTTGGTACAGCTGTTTCCAGTCAAAATCCAACCCCTGGACCCACATTTCCAAGATCCGGCCATACTTCTTGCGCTGCATCCATTTACTGAGGGTCTCCTGCATTTCCTCGTCCTCAGCCAGCACTGCCAGCGCCTCTTTTTTGCGTTTGACCTGCCCCCGGTAAAGACCGTGGATTCCCTGCTTTTCACTTAGGAAATCCTGCAGCTTCTCCGCAAGCTCCTGCCGGGAAGAAACAACGATACCCAGTCTCTCCTCCATGGGCGTACGCCCCACCTGCAGGGTATAGGCCATTTCCTTTAATCCGCCGCCTGTTTGTGCCTCCTCCCTTTCGAGCAGCGCTAATAGCTGCTTAGCTCTCGCAGCAAGCCGTTCTTCATCTTGGGCCGAAAGGACAATCATCACAGGTTCGCTGGTGTTCATGATCGTCCCGCTGACCCCTTGCTCCCGTGGCACGTACTCTTCGACGATGACGTGGGCATTGGCACCGCCGGCACCAAAGGAGGAAATACCGGCGATACGCGGATACTCCTTCCTTGCACCGCCTATCTCCAAGACCGGACGTTTCCACTCTTTCAACTCCTGCTGCACCACAAAGGGACTCCCGGCAAAGTCTATCTCGGGATTGAGCTTCCGGGAATGCAGGGAAGGCACAAGCTGCCCGTATTGTAACTGCAGCAGCACCTTGGTTAAACCGGCAATGCCTGAAGCGCTCTCAGCGTGCCCTATGTTCGACTTTGCCGAACCGATGGCACAAAACTGCGTATCCTGAGTATCCTCGCCAAAGGCTCTGCACAAACCCGCTATTTCAATGGGATCTCCCAAAGCCGTGCCTGTACCGTGGGCCTCTAAATAGCTGATCCTGCGGGCTTGGATCCCGCTTTTTTGCAGTGTTTCACGGACCACCCGGGCCTGAGCCTGGGGATTCGGAACGGTATATCCTCCTGTTTTCCCTCCGGCGTTGATGCCGGTTCCCTTAATGATGCCGTAAATATGGTCGTTATCGGCAATCGCTTGTGCCAAAGGTTTTAACAATACCACACCAACGCCCTCGCCTACGACAAATCCATCGGCACCTTCTCCGAACACCCTGCACTTACCCTGGACAGAGAGCATATTCATAGCAGTCAACCTTCGATAGTGCACAGGATCCACGACTAAGTTGACCCCTCCTGCCAAGGCACACTCGCTCACCCCGTTATAGATGCTCTCCACGGCTAAATGCAGCGCCGTCAACGAAGAAGAACAGGCTGTATCCACAGCCATACTGGGTCCCTGCAGGTTCAAACAGTACGAAACCCGGTTGGCAATCGACCAGTAGGGCGTTCCGGCAGAGTAATTACCGTTCATGACCCCTACAAACACCCCGGTCTTCCCGGAAGGACACAACCTCTCCGGCCTATACCCGGCATCCTCGATACAGGCGTAGGCCGTCTGTAGAAACAAGCGTTCCTGGGGATCCATTTTTTCCGCCTCTTGAGGAGAAATCCGGAAAAACAACGGATCAAATTTATCTATATCGTCCATAAACCCGCCCCAATTATTGGACCATCCCTCTGTCCGCCTCTCGCGTGGAATCTCGCTGATACAGTCTTTTCCGGCTTTTAGGTTAAGCCAGTATTGATGAACATCCTCCGCCTGAGGATAGCGTCCGGCCAGCCCTATCACGGCAATACCGTCTTTATCTTCACTCCGTTGCAGGAAGCGTCCCTTTTGCCGTCTGCTGCTAAATGGCACTGCATCTGGGAAATACACCCGGGAAAATCCTCTTTCTTGTTGTTGAGCTGTTCCCTCCTTTTGCCTTTCCCTTTCCTCCCCGCCCCACAGCTTCAGCAGCGCATCCCTTTGGGTCTCCAGGAAATGCTCCGTCAGGGCATCAATCGTCGGATACTCAAAAAACAAGGCAGTGCTCACATCAACCAGCACCTGGCGCAGGGCATTTGTCAGTTGGATGACAAGAATCGAGTCTACGCCGTAATTTCTAAAATCCTCCCTCGTATCAATCTTATCCTCCGCTATTTTTAAGGTCTCCCCTACCAAACCTCTCAGATATGCCGTAAGCCTTTGGCGAAGCAAATCGTCGGTTATCTCTGAACCCTGCTGCCTCGGAGTAATCCTTAAAGGAATAACCTGCTTCTCTACCCCAAAAGGCCCGCTGGACTTCACAGAAATCGTTTCTTCTTCATCCCGCAGCCTTTGCCGGATGAGGCCATCGCTGGCACCCGCCACTATTTGCTGCCCCAAAGCGTGGGCCCCTTGGGCCGGAAAGAATACCTGCCTGAAACCCTCTAACCCCAAAACATTTTGCCAACCTTGAGGGTCCAGCCCCGGACAGCCCGGTATCCGCAGCAACGAATCTTCATACCGCCACCAGCCCTCTAAAAGCCCAAAGGTCAAATGCAGAAACAGAGATCTTTCGCTTATCTCGTTTATGAGCAGCAGACCGTTTTGTTTCAACACCGCTTTGACATTGCCCAGGGTCTGCCGTATGTTCCGGGTGGCATGCAGGACATTGGCGGCGATCACCAGGTCGTAATGATCCACCGCCACACCCTGTTCTGCCGGCGGCTTCTCCACATCAAAGACCTGACAGGTCAAATACGGAGCCCGGGAAGGAAATTCCCGCTCCCCATATAGTAAAAACGACCTTGATATATCGGTATAACAGTACTCCGCGATTTGCTCCCGATAAGGCTGCAGCCTTTCTAAGACAACGGAGGTAGTACCTCCGGTCCCCGCCCCGATTTCTAAAAGGCGCAGACGGGCTTTTGGCTTTTGCCCCAGGAGTTCTTGGATATATAAATCTACCGTTCTTGCCAATACCTCATTACAGTAATCGGCAAGAGGATTATCCCTGTAAATCCCGTCCACCAATTCGAAGGAAGCCTCGGGAAAGACTACATCCGGAGCCGCTCTTTTCCCGGTAAGCACTTCCGGCAAAGCTGCCAGGGTTTTTTCCACCAGTGCGGCCCGCGCCTTAAGCCCCGTATTCTCCGGCCAGGACACCTTTTTTTGTTCCCATTCCTGCCAAAGCTCGCCCTCATCCTCGGTTGAAACAGAACCTTCCCCCTGAAGCTGCGCTATCTTGGCAAGACTTTCGTCCAGCCATCTCTCGTAGGAGGGAAGAATCCCGGCCCTGTTGGCGATTTCCTCTGCCTTGATCCCGTCTTGCTGTGAAACCCCCAGAACGTTCAATTTAGCCAACAGCATCCTGCCCAACAGCTCTTCCATCTCCTCTTGCTGTTTTAGCGAAGCAGCCGCCAGTTGCAGTCGGCTGTCCTCCGGCAGGACTTCCCGGGGCAAGTGGTCAACGACCGCAGGCAGTTTGGCGGGATAAGCAGTGATTACCTCTTTTGTTGTAACCCCTTCCATTGCCAAGGGCTTAGTCGTATTAATCAACACACACTGCTCCCCCGAACCGGAAAGCAACCCTTCCAAAGCCTCCATAGCTTCGTTAGGAACGATTGGGGCTATTCCCGCTTGTGCCATGCGCCTCTCGTAGTTAGAGGAAGCCACGGCACCCACTTGGCTCCAGTATCCCCAATTCATCACCTTCCCGGGGCAGCCCCATTCCCGGGTAATTCGTTTGGCAAAGGCATCCTTGAAAAGACAGCCGGCGGTGTAGTTCCCCTGTCCGGGCGGCTTGGCAAAGGACTGAGCCGAGGAGAAGAAAAGAACAAAGTCCGGCTTTACACCCTTAAAGACCTGAGCCAGGCGCAGGCAGACATCGGCCTTCGCCTCAAAGGCCTCCAGGAAATCACTCTCCTGCATATTCGCCAATGTCCCATCCCGTAAAACGATGGCTGCATGAACGACCCCGTTGACCTGAGCGTACCTTTCCTTAATCAGGCCATAGGCCTGTTCCATATCCTCAAGCCTCGTGGCATCGGCCTGAATGTAGAGGGGAGCGGGTCCTAAACGAGCAAGCCTCTCTATTTTTTCCTCGATCTTGTGATCCTGCTTCCTTCTGCCCAACCAGATGATTTGGGCCCGGTAAGTCTTGATCATATATTCGCTCCAGACTTCTCCGATACCCCCCGCACCACCGATTACGACGTAGACCCCTCCCTCTCTGTAAAGGGTCTGTTTCTCTCCGACATATTTCAGCGGGATCAGTTTCTGCCTGAGCCACTCGCCCTTCCTGTACAGCAAAGGCTCCCCCTGAGGATCCGGCAAGATTTTGAACACCTCCGCAAGGGGCAGGTCATCACAGGTTTCCAAGTCAACAACTCTCACCTGCCAATGGGGATATTCCTTAGCCAGGACGCCGCTTAAACCTTGAACAGCCGCCTGGTTTCCCATCGTAAGCAGTGTCCAACCCAGTTCTTTATCACCGTATCCCAGCCCCAGCAGAGCCTTGATGATCCGCAACACCTGAATAACCTCGGCCTTTTGTTCCTTAAACAGAGCCTCATCCTCCGGCGGACCGTTACGGGTCACCAAGGGAAGCCAGATAAGATGCTCCACCTCCCCCTGGTCCGCCAGCTTCTTGGTTATCTCTTCCACTCCCTCTCCAGATTGAAGAGACAAGACAGCCCCTTGGGGGTACTGCAGCTGCACCGCTTCGAGAAGACCGCTTTGACCGCCAATAATTACTACCCGTTGAGTCGCCGACGGAAACTCCCGTCCTTTGGCGGGTGTAACCGCATCCCAGACCGGCAGCAGCATCACTTTGCCCCCCGGTGACGTAGCCTCCCGGGCCGGATTGACATCCGCTGTTTCTGTCGGTGCTTTCTTATCAGCAACAGGTCTGGTGACAAGCCCTTTCATTCTGGCGCGCACCACACCTTGAGCATCACTCAACTCAATTTCAATACCGTGTCTTTCACTGCGGCCAAGGTCTTGCTCCCTGACCCGCAGCAGAGCCCACATGACAGGCGTACAGCTGCCGAAGACTTCCAGACTGTCCAAGGCAAAAGGCAGAGCCGGCGTCGGAGGTGCGGACTCTTTCAGGCTAAAACCAACGGCCGCCTGCAGCGCAGCATCCAGTAAAGCAGGATGCAGCACATACTGCTCCAGAGTTCCGCTCACAGCAGCAGGCAAAGCCAGCTTGGCCAATACGACGCCTTCCCCTTGATATATCCGTTCGATCCCCCGGTGTCCCGGGCCGTATTCGATCCCCATTTCCCTGAAGGCCTCATAACAATCTTCCGCAAGAATGACCTCCCGGCTGCAGGCCTGCTTCCAGCCCTCAATATCCAAGAGCTCCGGTTCCTGCAACAAAAGCAGCACCCCAGAGCCCTGACTGTACACCACTCTTGCCTCCGGGTCCTCTGTCGCTGCTGAATATATTTCAAAGGATATTTCTTTCTCCCCTGCGGGATAAAGCCCGACATGTACTTCTTTGGGTATATCCGACACTTCGCAGGGTCGGCTCCACACAATGTTCTGCCAAGACCAGCTTTCCTCCCTACCGTGAAAATCCCCTGCGGCCAACGCTACCGCAGCTCGAGCCATCTCCAGATAAACCACCCCCGGCAGGATGCGCCGTCCATTGACGACATGGTCAGACAAGAAAAACTCCTGACCCGTAAAGACAGTGGTATACCGCTGCTCCGATAAATCCGATGTATTGCAGGCCAGCAGCGGATGAAGGGCTGACACCCCGCCAGCCCGACTGCCCCCAATTTCCGGCAGTGGGAAACGCTCCCGAGCAAAAGGATAAGTCGGCAGACTGATGCGGCACGGCCTCCTTCCCGGATAAAGCTTGCGCCAATCAAAAGCAAAGCCTTTGACCCACATTTGGAGAAGCTGGGCGTATTTCTGGCCGGTAATCCATTTGTCCACAGCCTCTTGCATGTCTTCATCGGAGGAGAACAGGGCAAATTCCTCTTGGCCGCCCTTGGCCTGTCCCCGATAAACCCCCTCCGACCCGTCGCCGTCCTTTGCAAAGCCACGCAACTTATCTGCCAGTTCCATAACAGAACCCGCTATTATCCCCAGCCTTTCAGTCATGGCTTCACGCCCGACCTGCAGCGTATAGGCTACATCGGCAAGCTCAGCAGACATGTACTCCTCCGTGGCAAGGACCTCTGCCAACTGGGCCGCCTGCTCCCGCAGGCGCTCCTCGTTCTTGGCGGAAAGCACCACCGGAACCACCGGAACCGTCCCTTTGGTCCCTTCTTTGCTCTCTTTTTCGGGTATGTATTCTGCAATCAAGACATGGGCGTTAGCACCACCGGCTCCAAAGGAAGAGACACCTGCTATCCTGGCCGGGGACCCTTTCCACTCTGCCCCTTCCCGTTGCACCACAAAAGGAGTGCGGTCAAAATCTATGTGAGGGTTAAGCATCTCAGAGTGCAGGGAAGGCACAAGCCGACCATATTTCAATTGCAACAGCACCTTTGTCACCCCGGCAATCCCCGCCGCGCTCTCACAGTGACCAATGTTTGATTTGACGGAGCCAATGGCGCAAAAACCAACATCCCGGGTGTACTTACGAAAAGCGGCGGTCAAGGCATTGATCTCAATGGGATCACCCAGAATCGTCCCTGTACCATGTGCTTCCAGATAGCTGAGAAGTCGCGGGTTGATACCGGCCTCCTCCAAGGCCGAGATGATAACCGCAGACTGGGCCTGAGGGTTAGGAACGGTATAGCCGTTGGTTTTCCCGCCATGGTTAAGAACGGTTCCCTTGATAACGCCGTAAATATGATCACCGTCCTCCTCTGCCTGAACCAAGGGTTTGAGCAGTACGGCTCCAACCCCTTCCCCGGGCACATACCCGTCCCCGTCCTTCCCAAAGCTTTCACAACGTCCCTTGCTGGACAGGAAGTTAGCCTGGGCCAGAGAGAGATATTTAAGGGGATGAAGGGAAAGGTTGACGCCTCCCGCCAGGGCAACCTCACATTCTCCCCGCTGCAAACCCCGACACGCTAAATGAAGGGAAGTCAAGGAGGAAGAACACATGGTATTGACCACCATGCTGGGACCGTGAAAATCGCCTGAATATGAAACACGGTTGGCAATAGAAGAAGTATTCGGGAAAAGGGCCCCTCCGTTTTCCCTCTTTTCTCCCTGAGCCCCATACAATAAATAGTCCTCGTACATCACCCCGACATAGACGCCAACATTGCCCTTTAAGCCCGCCATACTACGCTGAGCAAGGGACCTGCGGGTATACCCGGCATCCTCTATGGCGGCATAGGCACATTCCAGAAACAACCTGGTCTGTGGGTCCATAAGTTCCGCTTCCCGGGGTGAGATGTTGAAAAAGAGGGAATCGAACTCGTCCACGCCTTCCAAAAAGCCGCCCCACTTGCTATAGGTTTTGTCTAATCTGCCCTTTTCCTCGTCATAGTATTGACTGTGATTCCAACGTTCCCGCGGAATCTCGGTAATACAATCCCTACCCTCCCGTAAAACCCGCCAAAACTCCCTGATGTTCCTTGCTCCGGGATAGCGCCCGGCCAGACCAATCACGGCAATATCCCTATTCTGCGGCGCGATTTTATTCCCCAGCCCCGCACTGTCTGCTTTCGTTAAAAACCTCTGCTGTCCGTATGTCTCGGAAGCCTTACTGTTTCCACCTGCAATCCTCAGAGTCCCGCCGTTTCTCCGCATCGTTGCCGCCGGAGTATCTTGCCCTGTTTTTATCAATTCAAGCAACCGTCCCCGGTGGAATTCCAGAAAGTATCCGCTTAATTCCCGAATACTCCGGTATTCAAAAAAGAGGGTTTTTGACAAGGATCCAAAGGTTTTTTCCAACTCGTTGGTCAATCGTAAAACCATCACCGAATCTATTCCATATTTCTCCAACAGGGCATCTGCCTCTATCCGTTCCGGCGGCAGCTTCAGTTCGACGGAAAGAAGCTTCTTCAAAAAGCCCTCCACTTTTTCCGGGACAATGCCTTCAGTGCTTTCCCCAGCTCCTTCCCCACCGGCATAACCGACCGTGTTTTCCGCCTTTACCTCTTTTTCTCCCCGGAGAAAGGCCGGCAGTCTGAACTCACTTCCTGCCACCATGACCTGGTTCTCTTCACCGGCAAAAGAGCGATACAAGGCACGGATCCCTTCCTCTGTTGTCAGAACCGCCATACCCATGCTTTCCTCAATAAATCCCGCTGTTCTCTCGTCCGGCTGCATACCGCCATCCTTCCACAGAGGCCAGTTCAAAGACAACGTCCTACCCCGGCGCTGCCCCTTGTTCACTAAATCCTGACGAAGACTGGCATACATATCCATAAAGGCATTAGCCGCCGCATAATCGGCCTGACCTACATTTCCTAAAACCGCCGCCCCGGAAGAAAACAGCAGGAAGAAATCAAGCTGCAAATCCTTTGAGGCCTCATCCAGATTGACCAGTCCGGCCACTTTCGGAGCCAACACCTCCCGCAGTTCCTCCCCGGTCTTGTTGATAATGAAGGAATCGCGCAGCACCCCGGCACAATGAATAATCCCGTTAAGGGGGCCATACTCTTTGACAATGTCTTGGATCAACTTGACAGTCTCTTTTTTATCGGTGATATCTGCCTGTCGATATACAACCCGGCTCTGTTTTTTCCCTAGCTCTTTAAGCCGAGCCGCCTTCTTTTCCGAAAGCGGCGAACGACCGGAAAGGATTAAGGTCACGTCCCCGACCTTCTTGACGATTTCCTCTGCCAGTATCCTTCCCAAACCGCCGGCGCCACCGCTTAAAAGATAGATACCGCCTTTCTGCCAGGGCATCTTCTCCTTTTTGTATGTTGACGTGACCTCCTGCCAACACTTCACCAACCGTTTCTCAGCCCTATAGCTCACCCAATCCTCATGAGGCCTTGCGGCGTTCTCCCGCAAGATTTTTGCCACGCCGGTCCCCTCGATCTGCCCCGGCATTTCCACCACCTGTCCCACCAACCGGGGGTTTTCTAACCTGGCCGTCCTCAGGAGACCGGAAAGCCCGGCCAAGACCTGTTCCTCTCCCTCCTTGGGAACGACGACCTGCAACAAAACCCTCTCGCTGGCTTTTTCCTTAAAAATATCGGCGACCTCCTCCAGCACCATGGCAGCACAAGCCTGGAATCTTGCGGCTACCTCCTGTTGGGGGGAAGGTATGACAAGACACTTTATACCCGCTATTTGCTCTTGCAGACTTTTTGTCACACTCGCGCACCATAGCTCGTCTGTCCCGCACACCACTGCCATGTGCTGCCCATATCCCGTTGCCGTTATGCCTTCCTCGGCGTTGCTGCTTTCTTGCCAGATGGGGGCATAAAACGCTAGCTCCCGCTTTGTTCCTTCTCTCATCGTTAAACCCCTTAAGCGGGCACACACGCTGCCGTCATCACTGCAAAGTTCCAGATCGTATCTCCTGCTTCCGCTTCCAACCAGGCTTTTGCTACTTTGTCGCACCACTGCCCACATCCTGCAGGTACAGCCCTTTATAATTTCTATTTCCTCCAACGCAAAGGGCAGTAAGGGTTTGTCAATGGCCCGGCCTCCCGCCTCGGCTGTCAACAAGCCCAGTGACGCCTGCAAAGCCGCATCCAGCATACCGGGATGTAACACATATTCATCCAGGGTATCCTCCAGGAAAGAAGGCAGGACCAACCTGGCCAGCACCTGTTCCTTTCCGAGATGGATCTCTTCCAGGCCTTGGTGTCCGGGCCCGTATTCCAACCCCATCCTTTTAAAGATCTCATAACATTCTGCAGCCGCAAGAACCCCTTCCCCGCATTGCTCCAAAAGCTTGGAAATATCCACAGTCGCTGGGCCCTCCGCCTCACCTGAAACAATAGCCGTACCCTGGCTGCAAATCGTCTCCCCTTGATATATCCTAAAGGCAATCTCACCCTCCTTACCGAGGGAAAGCCCGACCTCTACCTGTAGCGGTACTTCATCAACCACCAGGGGCCGGATCCAGACAACGTCTTTCAGCCGCACTACCCCGCCTTGCACCCCTGTAGCCTGGACTACCGCTGCTCCGGCCATTTCCAGGCAGGCTGCTCCCGGCAGGATCTTCTTACCCTCCACCTGGTGGTCTGCCAGGAAAAACTCCTCTCCGCTGAAGCTTGTGGTATATCTTTGTTCGTAAAGGTCGGAGGTGTTCTGATGCAACAGAGGATGAAGAGCATGACCTGCCGTCAAAAACGGCATTCTACCGGCTGCTTCTACTCCGGCTTCCGGCAGCCAATAGTTCTCCCTGGCAAAGGGATAAGTAGGCAGATTGATCCGCCGAGGCTTTACCTCTCCATAGAGATTTTCCCAAGGTATTTTCCTTCCCCGTACCCACAATTCGGCCAACCGTTCTCCCTTACCCTCATTGAACCATGGGGCGACTGCAGATTCCTCCGCTTCCGTCAAATCTTCCTTGACCGATCCCACATAACAACTGCCGGCATTACCGGCCTCTCCTTTTCTATCTATAAAGGCTTGCAATTCCCGTACCAGTTCCTTGATATTTCCGACCAGAAAAATGACCCTTTCCTCTAGGGCTTCCCGTCCCACCTGCAGGGTATAGGCCAGGGAGACCGGATCAAGCCGCCGGAGGGCATCTTCCGCCAGCTCCTCCCGATGCCTGCTCGTTATTTCTGCGGCCAATTCGCTAACAGAACCGGCGCTAAGAACGGTTTTCTCCGCCAGCTCTATCCCCCATTTCGTACACAAGGCCTGATGTAAAGCGAGGAGTTCAGGATAGGCTATGGTCAACTCGCTAAACTCCTGTTCCGGCGATATTTCCTTTTTTTCAACACCCAGTAATAACGCGAGAACTTCCTGTATTTCCGTTTCCGGCTTCTCCAAAAGCAGCCTGTCTGTTGCCCTGACAGCCGTAGCAATGGGGTTGCCGTTTCCGTCGCCAACTCCTTCTTCTTTCAGTAAAAAGGCCAACAGCTTTTCTGCGTAACGCAACAGCTGCCCTTTGCTGGCGGCAGAAAGGGGTACGAGTAGCCTTGCCGCCGTCGGTCCTTCTTTAAGCCGGACCTGCTCCGGCCTGATATATTCTTCAAGTATAAGGTGGGCGTTGCTACCGTTGGCCCCAAAGGCACTGATGCCGGCACGCCGGGGATGAACCACGCTACCCTTATCTGTCCCTGCCGAATATGGCTCCCACTTCCTCAACTCTTGGACCACCACAAAAGGTGTCTCAGCGAAAGGGATGTGCGGATTTAGCTCTCGAGCATGCAAGGAGGGGAATATTTCCCGGTGTTTAAACTGCAACAGGACCTTTGTTAAGCCGGCCATCCCCGCAGCCGCTTCCAGATGGCCGATATTCGACTTACAAGAGCCTATGGCACAAAACTGCTTATCCACAGTCCATTTCGCAAAAGCCCTCTGTAAACCCTGAACCTCAATGGGATCCCCCAGGGAAGTCCCTGTACCATGAGCCTCGAGATACCCGATGGTACGCGGATCTACTCCCGCCCGTTTAATGGCATCCGCAATCACCTCTGCTTGAGCCACAGGATCCGGCACCGTCACTCCCGCTGTCTTGCCGACATGGTTGAGGGCGGAGCCTTTGATAACGCCGTAAATGGGATAACCTTCTCTCTCCGCCCTAGACAGGGTAGTAACCAGCACTGCTCCCACACCCTCTCCCGGCACGTACCCGTCCCCGCCTTTCCCAAAGCTACGGCTGACTCCGTCCGAAGCCAAAAACCCCGCTTCCTGTAAGGCAATGTACTTATGAGGATGAGTAACAAGATTCACGCCGCCGGCAATGGCATAATGGCACTCGCCCTTTCTCAGACTCTCACAGGCCAAGTGAAGGGCCGTCAATGAAGATGAGCACATGCTGTCGACAGCCATCGACGGCCCGTGCAGGTTCAGGCAGTACGACACCCAGTTTGCTATGGCCGCCGACCCTATCCCAAAGGAAAGCGGCATACCCCTTTGGGTAATTTCTGCCCCAAACAACTCATAGTGACTCCAAAACACCCCGACAAAGACTCCCACGCTTTTCTCGCTTGACGAGGGGTAATGGTGCGAAAGCCTGTCCTGACACCATCCTGCATCCTCACAAGCCTCCCAAGCCGTTTCCAGGAACAACCTGGCCTGGGGATCCATCCTCTCCGCCTGACGGGGAGAAATATTAAAAAAGAGGGGATCAAAGCAATCAATGCCCTTAAGAAAACCGCCATATCGATAGAACTTCTCCACATCGTAGGAAAACCGGTAGTTCTTCCATCTTTCCCGGGGAAAACCGGTGATACAGTCCTTCCCTTCCCGCAGGTTGCGGTAGTATTCCTCGATGGTCTCCGAGCGGGGATAACGACCCGCCAGCCCAATAATCGCCACTTCATCAGTATCGACAGACTTCCGGTCTTCACCCAGCCATATTTCCGCCTCTGTCCCTGCCCCGCTGTTCTCTCCGACTGCTGTAGCCTCCCCGCCTTCGTTGTATCCATCCAGGTGCTTTTTAATTCTCTCCTCATGTCCGTAAAGCACCACACTCTGGGCTTCTTCTTGAGCCATTACCGCTTCTAAGGCCCAAAGACCAAAGACCGTCGGCAAGAGACTCAATCCCAAATCATGGTAAAACTTTTTCTCTGTCTCATAATCGACCCTCATCCCTCCTGCGGACCACAAGGGCCAATTCACAGTCATGGTCCTGCCGTATCGTTCTCCCTTTTCGACCCTCAGACGACGCAGCTCGGCAAAGCTGTCCATAAAAGCGTTGGCACCGGCGTAATCCGCCTGTCCCAGGTTTCCCAGCACAGCCGAAAGGGAAGAAAAGGCCACAAAAAAGTCGAGCTTCTCCGACCCGACGGCTTCATCTAAATTCCACAGACCGTGTACTTTCGGTCTGAATACCTCTTTTATTTCATCCTGTCCCTTTTGAATAATCACCTTATCCTTTAACACCCCGGCGCAGTGGAACACCCCGGCAAGCGGCCCCAAAGTCTTCCTGATATCTTCAACGACTTTGACCACATCCTCTTTATTACCTGCATCCACTTGGCGATACAGGACTTCTGCACCCTTCTTCCTCAATTGCCTGAGCGATTCTTCGGTTTTAATACTTAATTCTTTCCGTCCCAACAAGGCAAGTTTGACCTTGCTCTTACCGGCCAGATACCCGGCCAGTAAAAGACCTAATCCCCCTAGACCGCCGGTGATGAGGTAAACCCCGTTTTCCTTCAGCCACGAGGCTCGTTTTTCGGCTTTTGCCGTTATCTCCCGCAGCTTTTTCCGGTAACGTCGCAAGGGTTCTCCCCGGTAGCATACCTCCAGGCATCCATCCCTGCAGCCTGCAGCCTCTCTTTGCAAAAGACGGGCAACAGTCTTTACCGGCTGTCCGGATAATTGCTCCACCGTAATGATTTGCCCGTTGATTTTGGGATTTTCCAGACGAGCGGTCCTCAACAATCCTCCGCAAGCGTAAGCAAGCTGCCCACCCTCTCCCGCTTCCGCCAGAAGCTGCAGCAGCACCTGCCCCTTTGCCTTGCGCCGCAGCAGCTTCTGTAGGACTTCAACCAAACGGATAAACCGATCCTCAAAACCCTCCGCTAAGTTTTTACTTCGCCGAGATTCTAATCCCAAGACCTCCGCCCCTCCCAGCTTTTCCTGAAGAGAAGACGGCAATGTACTACCCTCCTCACAAAACACTGCCACGACATGGGTCTTCACCCCGGGCTTTGCCGAGGGTACTTGCTGCATCTCTTCTTCATCCCACACCGGCCGGTAAAGCAGCAGGGCACCGTTTCCTTCCTGTTGTTGCTGCTGTTGTTCTTGTTCTTGCTGTTGCCGTACTTTCACCGGTCCTGCCGCTCCTATAGCTGTAAAGGCCTCCTGATGATTTTCCCGCAGGTATCCGGACAGGCTGTGGATCGAAGAGTATTCAAAAAGTAGGGTCGGATAAAGCTGCCTGCCCACCTTTTTTTCTAAAGAGCCGACCAGACCCAACAGTTGGGCCGAATCCAACCCCAACTCATAAAAGCCACTTGTGGTATTAACCTCAGACGGGTCTTTTTCCAACACCCCGGCTATTTCTTTTTGCAAATATGCAGTGATATTCCCGCCTTCTTTTGCCACATACTCAGCCACCGGCTCTGCCACAATACTTTTCTTTTCCTCCCTGGAGCTTAAGCTTTCGGCAATCTCCGGCTGGGCTTCAAGCTTCAGCAGGTTTTTAATCAGGCCGGGTTCTCTGATGCGTTTTAAGGTCAATTCTTCAAATTCAACCAACATCTCGCCTGTCTCATCCCAGACAGCGATATCGCTTTTCACGATATCCGGAACTGCCGCCGGGCTCTCGCCGACCCGCTTTTTTCTTTGCGTATAGGTGAATATTTCCCTGGGAAGAGGCTTGTAAATGCAAAACCTTTTGATCATGAAGGGGATGTACGGCACATTGCCGTAAAAAATATCCTTGCTTTTCCCACTGAGATTAAAGGACAAGCCGGCAAAGGTGGATCCGTCCAAAAAAGCCGGGTGAGCATAGAATCTCTGGCGAAAACTTTCCGCAACTTCGCTCAAATGAAGGTTTATCACCTCTTCGTCATCCTTTTGATAGACCGTGCCAAGGGTTTTCATGAATTCATAATGGTTAATGCCGGAACGCCTGGCCAGTTCATAAAGAGCGTCCATATCCCATTTGTGCGGCGCATGCTCCATAAACTGCCGCACCGCAAATCTCTCCGCATTTTTTACGTGTTCACGCCGCAGTAGGCGGCATTCCATGTTCTCATCAAAGTTGGTCCCAAGGGCCCGACCTTGATGAGTCTTTTGGCTGACGATCACGACCTTCCACTCGTCCTGATGGGGAGTGAAGGTCACATAAAGGTGTTTGTCAAATTCCTCCGCCGTCACCACCGCCTGTCTGAACAGGATATCCCGCAGTTCGATTTCCTGGGTCCCCAGATATTCCTGGGACAGACGGTAAATCATGTCCAGCAGGGTCACACCCGGAAGAGTCCTGACCCCGTGAACGTGATGATCGCGGACAATGTAATTGCCATGGTTGATTTTTTGGAGAAAGGTTTCTTTTCTTTTGCCTAACATTCCATATCGCCCTCCATTTCCACTCTTTCCGGCTCGAAGAGCTCTAAAAATTCCTTTTCTTCATTCTGAGAATTTTTTGTCGGCCAATACCGGCTTTTATTGAAAACTACCGGCTCCGACAAGCGTGATTGTATCGACGCCCTTAGCTCCTGAGGTACTCCTTCGTTGCTGACGATGATGTGGGCGTTATTTCCTCCTAAACCGAAAGCGCTGATCCCTGCCCGTAAAAGACCGTTTTCCCCTTGCCAGGACCGCAGCTCTTGCACCGGATAGAAAGGGGATTCCTGAAAGTTAAAACGCGGGTTAGGGTTATCACAGTGCAGGGTCGGCGGAAGGGTTTGGTGGGCTATCGCCAGCAAAACCTTAATCATACTGGCTGCCCCCGAGGCACTAAGCAGATGTCCCAGGTTGCTTTTCACGCTGCCCACCCCACAAAACTGCCGTTTTTTTGTATGTTTGGCCAGTACTCGTGTCAAGCCCCGCAGTTCTAAAGGATCTCCTATCAAAGTGCCCGTACCGTGGGCTTCCACATATGTGATGGAGGCAGGATTTATCCCCGCTTCTGCGGCGGCTGCCTCAATTAACTCTTCTTGCGCCGCGGGGTTCGGCGTTGTCACCCCCATGGTATTGCCGTCATTGTTTATGGCCGTACCGTCAATGACTCCATAAATCTTATCACCGTCTTTGACAGCCTTTGCTAAAGATTTCAGAACCAGCACACCACAGCCTTCCCCCAGTCCGATGCCATCAGCATCCCCGGCAAAGGTTTTGCACCGGCCGTCGGGAGATAGGATTTTGGCCGCACTGAGAATGAGATAAAAGGACTCATCCAAAAGGATCTCTACACCTCCGGCCAGGGCTAATTCCGACTCTCCCCGCAAAAGGCTTTGCGCAGCCAGATGAACGGCGGTCAAAGAACTGGAGCAGGCCGTGTCCACAACGAGATTCGGGCCCTTAAAGTTGCAAATGTGAGCCAGATGCGTAGTAATAAAATTTTGCCCTGTTCCCACAATGGTCTCCCTGACGGGAGGAAAGATTTTATTGGCAAAACCGGCTATCCTGGCTCCCGCAAAGACACCGACCCGCTTTGCCCATAAGTCGCTTTTCCTATAACCGGCGTCTGCCATCGCCTCCACACTTACTTCCAACCACTGCCGCTGCAGTGGATCGATATATGGGGCCAGGTCTGCGGGAATTTGGAAATATTCGGGGTCAAAATCCTCTATGCCATCCAAAAAGGCCCCCCATTTACTGATGCTCTTCCCCTCCACGTACTCGCCGGGCAGGTAATATTTCCCCCAGTCCCAGCGGGATTTAGGCACCTCCCGCCTGCTTTCCCGACCCGCCTTGAGGTTTTCCCAGTAGGCGGCAAGATCCGGCGCATCCGGAAAGTGACAGGCCATCCCAATGATAGCAACCTTGTCCCGTACGACCACCTCTCTGCTCTCTCTTCCGGTGTTCTCCTTCTCGAGAGGCGCTAATGAGTAAAACGAAGCAGGGCTGTTACCTAATAAATACTCAGCCAACCCTTCTATCGTCGGATATTCTAAAAACATGGCCGGCTCCAGACTTACACCCTCCAGTTCCTTTTCCATTCTGGTGATGACCTGGGCTAACAGGATGGAATCCAAGCCATACTCCTGCAAGGACACATCCACGGCCATCTCCGAGGGCTTAAGCTTCAATTCACCGGCCAGCAAAACCTTCAGCCACTCCATAAGAGCCTCAGTTGTGACAGCGGCGGCAGGTTCCAACGGTGAGTCAAGAACGGCACCGACAAGGCTTCCCGCTAGGTGTGCTCTTCCCGGCAGGTGGGTTTTTATAGGTTGAACATCCTGGTCGCCGGGGCTATCAGAAAGAGAAGATTGTAACAGCACCTCCGGCTCCCAGACCTCCGGGTTCACCACTGCCGGCATGACCACGGGCCCCGGCTTGTGGGCAAGGATGTAGTCCAACAGTCGCAACCCCTCTTCGTCCTTAAGGCTCAGCAAGCCGGTTCTCAGAAATGCCTTGGTTTTTACCTCGCCCATCCCCGTCTCCTTCCAACTGGGCCATTGGATGCTGAACAGCGGACATTCATGGGCACAAGCCTCCGCCAGATAATCAAGATAGGCGTTGGCCATGGCATAATCGCTTTGTCCTGCCCCCAGGGTCGGCACAGCCGTGGCAATCGAAGAAAACAGGATAAAAAACCGCAGCGGCTCCTTGTGCAGGCAGCGATATAGCACTTCGCTCCCTGTCACTTTAGGGCTCAACACCCTTTGAAATGTCTCCCTGCTTTTGCGGATAAAGGCAGGATTCTCCTTATCCACCACACCGGCACAGTGAAGCACCCCGCCGATGGGCCCCATCGTAGCCTTGATTTCCCGACAGGCCTGCTCCACCGCCTCTTCATCCGTCAAAGGCAGAGACAAGACCTTCACCTGTGCTCCGAGTTCTTCCAAGGCTTTAACGTTTCTAGCCCTTTGTGAACCTTGTCCCTGACCGAGAACCTCCGTGCGTCCTGTCAGCACCAGCCGTTTAACACCATGCTTTGTGACAAAGTGACGGGCACACAGGTATCCCAAGCCCCGGGTACCACCTGTAATGAACAGAACACAATCGGCAGGAAACAACGATGCTCCTTCGAGCCCTTCCTGCCAATACTTCCCCGGCAGCCGCCGTTCCTGCAGAAAAGCACGATAGCGCTGCTTCTTCCGGTAGCAAACCTCCGTATCCTCGGTCTTTGCCGTCAATTCCGCCAGGATTTGCTGTTTGATTTCCCTCTTGCCGGCAGAAGTCGCCACATCCAGATGGCGGGACCGCAAATGCTTATATTCGCTTTGCAACATACGGTACAATCCCGCCCGGGTGGCACCGGTCAGATTGACTTCGGTGTTCTGATGCCCCTCCAATCCTTTCGTCACGCACAGTAAAAAGAGACCTTCCTGACGGCCTTGTTCTATCAGACGCTGCAGCCAGGTCAGCCAGGCCAGGGATGCGCTCTTTACCCGACCGCAACCCACCAGATCAATACAAACGTTATATTCCCTCCGGTTTTCTTCCCCCACCGCAAATCCTGCTTCCTCAAGCTCGTCTACGTCCAGAATATCGCCGGCTAAAAAGTACTTCGACACCTCCATAGCCAGCTTTTTGGTCTCCTTGGTAGTTAAGATAGCAGCTATTCCAAGCTTTCTTTTTAATGGCTGCCGCCTTGCGGGCCATAAACTGTCGACCTGCCATCCTTTTGTTAAATAACATGTCTCACGAAAGCTCTCGCCCACATCTTTGGCACCGTCCCCAGCAGTCCTCGGCAGCCGGAAACGCTCCCTGGCAAAGGGGTAACCCGGCAGACTGATGCGCTGGGGCAGCTGTTTTTCATAAAAAAGCAGCCAATCAAAGGAAACCCCCTGGACCCACAGCTCCGCCATCTTTTTGTACTCCTTCTTCCCGATCCACTTGCCCAACAGCTCCCGATAGTCCTCATCAGTGGCAAAAAGGCTGACCACATCAGGGATTTGTCGTGCTTGACCCTGAAAAATACCGGATGAAGGCTCACCCTTTTTCTCCAAAAACAACCGGAGCTGCGCCAGCAATTCAGCGGTATCTTCGGCCAAAAACAGCACCCGCTGTGCCATGGGTTCCCGGCCTGTTTGCAGGGTATAGGCGATATTGGCAGCAGAATCATCACCGCCGGCTCTGCTCAGATATTCCAGCAGCCTACCCGCATATTCTCGCAGACGGTCGGCATTTTGGGCAGAAAGAGGTACTAAAAAAGGACCCGCCAATCCGGCAGTACCCTTCTCTCCTTCCTTTTCTGCAATGATGGGACCCGGTGGAAGGTATTCCTCCAAAACAAGATGGGCATTGCTCCCCCCGAAGCCAAAGGAGCTTACGCCCGCCCTTCTTAGAACTACACCTTTCCCTCTGGTTTTTTTTGTTTCCCAGGGCATAGTCTTATCAACGATATAGAAGGGGGAACCTGTTAAATTTATCACGGGGTTCAAGCTTTGAAAATGAAGGGTTTTAGGCAGGGTTTTGTTTTTCAGTGCGGCAATGACCTTTATTACCCCGGCTATGCCAGCCGCGGCCTCCAAATGACCCATATTGGACTTAACCGAACCCAACCCGATAGCAAAACCCGTCGGCTTCCTGCCAAACTTCTCTGCTAACTGATTAAACGCCGTTTTGAGCCCCAATATTTCGATGGGATCTCCCAAGGGAGTGCCCGGTCCGTGGGTTTCGATATAGCTGACGGAATCCGGTGAAATTCCCGCCCTTTCATATACTTCTTCTATTAAGGCGGCTTGAGCTAATGGATTTGTGATAGTGAGAGAGTTAGTCCTTCCCCCATGGTTTGTTCCTACCCCTTTGATTAGGGCATAGATATGGTCGTTATCCGCTACCGCTTGTTGCAGCGGCTTTAAGAGCAGTACCGCTCCCCCTTCCCCCCGCACATAACCGTCGGCCTCTGCGTCAAAGGATTTGCATTTTCCCTCCTTGGAAAGAAGACCACTTTGGCTGAGGGCTATAAAGCGGCGGGGTGTCCAGCAAAGATTGACTCCTCCCGCCAGAGCGTACTCGCACTCCCCATTCTCCAGGGCCCGCACTGCCAGATGGATAGCAGATAAGGAACTGGCACAAGCAGTATCCACCGTGATGCTGGGACCCTTCAAATCGAGCTGATAGGAAATCCGATTGGCCAGGATAGATAAGGAGGTTCCCGTCGGCATATACGCATCTACCTGCTCGACCTCCTTCTCCATGGCTTCGGTGTAATCGGTATTCGTAACGCCGATAAATACCCCTGTCTGGGAGGACTCCAGGGCTTTCACCCGATACCCCGCGTCTTCGACTGCTTTCCAGGCTAACTCCAGGATGATCCGTTGTTGAGGGTCCATTAAGTTTGCTTCCCGGGGGGATATTTTAAAAAAGGAGGCATCAAAACAATCCGCATCCTCGATAAAACCTCCCCACTCAATGTCACTTTTATCCGACTCACCCCAGCGGTCACCAGGTACTTTTGTAATCAAGGATTTCTCTGCCACCAGGTTATCCCAGAATTCTGCCAAGCTGTCGGCCTGAGGGAAACGAAGACTAAGACCGATAATAGCAATTCCAGACATACCTTTTCCTTTCATCAGCGCTCCACCCCTACTTTTTTTGTGATGCAGTCCGCAATGCTGGTGAGAGTCACAAAGACATTGGCCAAAATCTCTTCCTCCGAAAATTTGATCCCAAACTCTTTTTCCAAGTAGATTATCAGCTTGATATACCTGAAAGAATCGATCACTCCGGACTTGAACAGATCGCTGTCCTCGGTGATGTCGCCGCCGAATTCCACCAAGAAGTCTTCCCTCAGGAATCCCTTGATCTTTTCTTTGATGGCGCCATTTGTCATTTTATTCTTTTCCATGATCCTGCTCACTCCTCGTTTGGTCTTTGTTTAGGGCTTGTTCCAGCATCTCTTCCGACTGAAGGGGTAGGTCGGCAAGGGCACTCTGCCGGCCTTCCGACCTTCAGAAAGCAACTCCCAGGGTATCTTGGCCCCTCGGGTCCAATACTCGGCGATTTTCTCGTAATTCTTTTCCTGCAGGAGCTTCTTGAACTCTTTCTCGCCTGCCTCTTGGGAAAATACCCTTAATACATCAGGCGTTTCTTCAGAAACACAACCGCTGAAGAGAGACCCTTTTATCTTTAAAGACTTGCCCTCTTCGGAAACTTTCAAAAACTCCCCCAAAAGTTCTTTCAGCTGTTCTTTTCCTTTAACCACTACCGCCATCCGGCTTCTCATTGCCTCCCGACCGATTTGCAGGGTATAGGCGATTTCCGCCAGACTAACCCCCTTTTGCTCCTCCATGTACTCCAGCATCCGCCGAATAAGCCTTCCCAGTTCCGCCTCGCTTTTTGCCGAGAACACCATGATATATGGGCCTTGCGGCAGTTCTTCCTCATCCTTCTCACCCCGAAGTTCATAGGTATCAGGGGTCTCCTCTAAAATAAGGTGCACGTTTGTTCCTCCTCCTCCGAAGGAGCTTACCGTAGCACGCCGCGGATATTCCTGCTCTTTTCCCCCGCCGTCGATAACCGGGCGCTCCCATGCCACAAGCTCGCGCTGGAGATAAAACGGGGTTTCGGTCAAGTTGATATTGGGATTGAGAGTCTCCACCTTAATGGTGGGTACCAATTGCCGGTAATGTAATTGCAAAATGACCTTTGTTAGCTGTGAAATCCCGGAAGCAATTTCGGCATGACCGATATTAGTTTTCACGGAACCTAGAGCACAAAACTTCTCCCCGCTCCCAGTATCCCGGAAAACCTTCTGTAAAGCGGCGATCTCCAGAGCATCTCCTAAGGGCATACCGTTAGCGTTGGCTTCGATATAACTGATACTGCTCGGTTTTACTCCGGCTTTGGCAAGGTTTTCTGTCATCAACTGCGCCTGTGCATGCAGGTTTGGAACGGCATACCCGCCGGAACGCCCCCCGTTGTTCACAGAGGTGGCCTTGATTACCGCCCAGATATGGTCACCATCCCTCTGGGCCTCCCCCAGGGGTTTCAGCAACACAGCACCCACTCCCTCCGCAGGAAGATAACCGTCCGAATCGGCAAAGCTCCGGCAATCCGGGCTGCTGCCCAAAATGTTGGCTCTGCTTAGGGCCAGGTATTTCTCGGGACGCAGCGTCAGGTTCACTCCTCCTGCTACAGCCAGTGAGCACTCCCCCTGCCTCAGGCTCTCACAAGCCATATGAACAGCCATGGCAGATGAAGAACAGGCTGTATCCACCGCCATACTGGGGCCCCGGAAATCAAAGAAATATGAAACCCGGCTGGCCACATAACTGCAAGAAGCGGTAGCAAACCCCACACCCTCCGGAATGATGGTATCGGCGTCATGATACTGCTGATACATGGCACCGACATACACCCCAACTCTGCCTTCATACAAACTCCCTATGCTCTCCCTGGTATATCCTGCGTTCTCCAGCAGTTCCCAGACGGTTTCTAAAAACAGCCGTTCCTGGGGATCCATGATCTTGGCCTCTTGGGGCGAAATATTAAAAAACTCCGGGGCAAACTGGTCCACTCCCTCTAAAAAGCCGCCCCATTTACAGCCGCTCTTGCCGATACGACTATGCTCCCAGCGGTCACTGGGGATTTCCGTGATACAGTCTTTGCCCTCCTGCAGGTTTTGCCAAAACCCCTCGATGTCTTGTGCTCCCGGATATCTACCGGCAATCCCAATCACCGCAATGTCCCTGTCTTGCAACGCTTCAGGCAGATAATCGTCGGGCGCAAAAGACAGGAGTTTTGTTTCACTCAGGATATCGCTTAGCCCTCTGGATTGTCCTGTTGCTCCCACTCCCAGCAGCCTGCGCAAGGCTTCCTCCTGCTTTTCTTTAAAATACCCCACCAGTTCCTCTATCGTCTGCAATTCAAAGAACAGGGTAGTGTTAATATTCTCAAAGACCTCCCTTAACTCGGCGGTAAGCTGTCCCACCAGGATCGAATCAAGGCCGTAATCCCTCAAGGGTGTCCTCGCATCAATCCTTTTCGCCGGTATTTTCAGCACCCCGCTTATCAGTCCCTTGAAATATTCCCTGGCCTTCTCTGCCAACTCTCCCGGCGTCAAACTCTCGACTTGTACCCCTTCCACGCCTCCGGTTTCCGCGGCTATGATTTGTTGACCCAGATCATGGGCCTCCTTGACCGGAAACACCACGCGTTTGAAGCCTTCACTCAGCAAAACCTCCTGCCAGGTCTCGCCGGACAAAGCAGGACAACCCGGAATCCTTAATTCCTGATCTTCATACAACCACCAGCCTGCCAAGAGACCGAAGGTCAGGTGATAAAAAAGGTTGTTGCCGTTCATCTCATTGAGCAGCAACACTCCATTTTCCTTTAAGGTCTCCCTGGTGTTGCGCAGCGTCTTTCTGATATTACTTGTGGCATGCAAGACGTTGGCGGCTATCACCAGGTCGTACTCTTCCTTGGCTATCCCTTGCGCCGTCGGCGACTTTTCCACGTTGAAAATTTTGTAGGTCAAAAAAGGATTCTCCGGCCCGTACGTTCTCTCGGCATGAGTTAGAAAGGCCTGGGAAATATCGGTGTAGCAGTACTCCCGTATCCTTTTACTGTAAGGTTTCAGCTTGCGGAGCACCCCGGCGGTTGTCCCCCCGGTTCCCGCTCCGATCTCTAAAATGCTGATTTTCGACCCGGGCCGACTCTTGACGAACTCCTCCACGTAAACCCACACGGCTTTAGCCATGATCTCGTTAAAATAGTCGGCAATGGGATTATTTTTATAAATGTCCTCCACCAGGCCCAGGGATGAAGCGGGGAAGATAACATCCGTGGCTGCGGTTTCCCCCGTCAATATTTCCGGCAGGACCCGGAGAACCCGTTCAACCAAAGCCACCGGCGCGGCTAGCTCAGGTTCCTTTAGCCAGAGGGTCTTTTTCTCGTTCCATTCCCGCCAAGCCTCTTTGGCATCAGCCCGTGGGGTATTGACCGTCCTGTAGTTATCTCCCCGGACTTTCAGGTAGCCGTGACGCGCCAAAACCGCGGCACTTTCCGCCAGCCACCTGCCGTAATCCTTTTTCAGTCCCGCTTTCTCCATCTCTCCGGCCGGTTTACATTCCTTCTCTGTAAAAAGTCCCAAGGCTTGCAATTGCACCCACAACAGCCTAACCAGCAACCCGTCGATCTGCTCCCAGTTTCTGTTAAGTTCCGGTTTTTGCGGTCCCGGTGTTTGTATGTCATAACCTCTTCCTACAACGGCGACGGGCCTTTTAGGAACGGTTTCTTCCACCCAGTAACGCTCCCCGGCAAAGGGGTATGTAGGTAGCGAGATCCTGCGATACCGGTCTTTTTGGAACAGCCTCCGGTAATCCAAGCCGTATCCTTGGACATATAGTTCGGCAACCACCTGCAGGTTCTCCAAATATTCGTCTGCCTCTTCCCCCTCCCGGCACTTATCAAGACAGCGATTGCCATACTGTTTTAGGCCTTGTTGCTCGCGACGGTTTTTCTCCTGGATTTCCCTTTGATAGATCTGGGGTGAACTGCCGTTTTGCAGCCACTTTTCCAGAGCTGCCACAAGCTCCTCTCTGCTTTTGGCTACGCAGGCCAAGCGGCAGGTAAGGTGCTTTCTGCCGCAGAGCAAGGTAAAGCTCATATTTCCGCAATCCACCCAGGGTTCCTCCCGACAGTATGCACTAAGCTGTTTGGCCTGTTCCTTTAATTGCTCAAGGGTCAGGGCAGATAAAACAATCAAATACCCCGGTTTCTCCACAGCCCGTTCGGCCAACACCGGAGCTTCTTCGATAACCAGATGGGCATTGGTACCATTTAAGCCAAAGGAGCTTACCGCAGCCCGGCGTTTTGTTCCCGGCTCAACCTGCCAATCCCGCAAGGTGGTATTGATATAAAAGGGGGTGTCTTCGAGGCGGATGTTGGGATTAATATTCCGGTAATTGATGGTGGGGGGGATTTTCCCCTGCCGCAAGGCCAGCAGTACCTTGATAAGACCGGTGACCCCGGCGGCATATACCGTATGACCTAAATTAGACTTGATGGAACCTAGGGCACAATACCCGCTTTTGTCCGTATACCTTTTAAAGGCCTGGGTTAAGGCTTGGAATTCCAAGGGGTCTCCCAGTATCGTACCCGTCCCGTGGGCTTCAACCATTTGAATCTCTGCGGGGTCGATTCGAAAGGCTTCATATACACTGGTTTCCAACTGTTCCTGGGACAGGGCACTGGGTGCCGTGATTCCGTTGCTGGCCCCGTCCTGATTGATTCCCGAACCCCGGATGACCCCATAAATATGGTCGCCGTCTGCGATGGCCTCGGCCAGCCTTTTTAGCACCACTGCGCCGACCCCTTCCCCGGGCACAAACCCGTCGGCCCGTTCATCAAAGGTGTAACAACGTCCACTGACGGAAAGCATCCCCGTCTTATTTCCCGGCAGATATATCCCGGGGGTACAGTTGAGGTAGACGCCTCCGGCCAGGGCCATCTCTGTTTCTCCGCTCCACAAACCTTGGCAGGCTACATGAATTGCCACCAATGAACTGGAGCAGGCCGTACCTATGGTCATGGCGGGACCTTTCATGTCCAAAAAGTAGCTGATACGAGCCGGTATCAAAGAACTGTCGTTACCCCACAGGGCCTGAGCCGGCGGATTGTTTCCCACTAACTGCTGGTAATCTCCTTCCCCGCAGCCCACATAAATGCCACAAGAACGTTCCTTCAACTCGTCTCCGGCATAACCGGCGTCCTCCAAAGCTTTCCAGCTCTCTTCCAAAAAGAGTCGCTGCCGCGGATCCATATATGTTGCCTCCAAACCGGAAATATTGAAGAAAAACGGGTCAAAGCAGTCAATGTTTTCTAAAAAGCTGCCATGCTGGCAATACCTGGTCGTTTCCGGTGAAAACTCCGCCAAACAGTGGGCCAGGTCCCAACGCTTCACTTCCTCTATCAAATCCGCACCTTCCGCTAAGTGCTTCCACAATTCCCGCAATGTCGGCGACTTCGCGTACCGCCCGCTCATCCCGATAATGGCGATAGGCTCCTTCGAAACTGTCATCTCCTCCTGCCGATTACGGGTGTTTTCCGGTGCAAAAACAGCAACCGCCTGTCGTTCAACTTGCTCTTGCAGCGATCCTACCGGCGCATCCCACGAGGGCAGTGGCAATACACTGCTGTGTTTTTCCGCAATATGCCTGCTCAGCTTATCCACGCTGGGATAGTCAAACAGCACCGTTGTCGGCAGGTCAATGTTCAGCCTTTTATTAAGCAAGGCCACAAGATTCACCGCAATAATGGAATCAACGCCGTATTCCGCAAAACCGGTATCTTCCCGGATTTCCCCTTCTTCCATCTTCAGTACCTCAGCTATGCTTGTCCTGATAACGACCTTCACCCGTTCCCGGCTAACCTGCCCGTCCGAGACCTCATTCTTTCGGTCCTCTCCCTGCCCTGAAGATGGAATCTCGTAAATCGCTTGTCCTTTTATCATCCCGTCACCGGCGGCAATAATGATTTGCTGTCCCAGTTCATGGGCCCCTTGGGCGGGAAACACCGGCTCCTTAAAGCCCTCGCTCACCAGGACATGTTCCCAACTTACGGTTGACAAAGCAGGACTGCCGGGCAAACGCAGGGCCTGATCCTCAGACAGCCACCAGCCCTCCAAAAGCCCAAAGGTTAAATGGGAGAAAAGGTTACCGGCGTTGATCTCATTTAGTATCAGCAGTCCGTTTTTTTTCAGTGTAGCCTTCACATTCCGCAACACGTGACGGACTTTTTTCGTGGCATGCAGAACGTTGGCCGCTATCACCAGATCATATTCTCCCACGCCGATGCCCTGTCTGCCAGGCTCTTCTTCCACGTTGAATATCTTGTATGACAAATAGGGATTTTGCGGACCGTATGTTTCGGCGGCGTGCAGCAAAAAAGCTTTGGAAATATCGGTATAACAGTATTTGCCTACGCTGCCTTTGTATTCATTGAGCCTTGCCAGGACAGCGGCGCTGGTTCCGCCGGTGCCCGCCCCTACTTCCATAATGTTGATCTTTGCCCCCGGGTCACGTTTCAGCCTCTCTGTAAAATATATACCAACGGACTCTGCCACCATCTTGTTAAAGTACTCTGTGACGGGATTCCCCTTGTAGATGCCTTCCAAAAGCTTCGGGGAAGAATCGGGGAACAGTATCTCGGTAGCCTGTACCTTCCCCCTGAGTATCTCCGGTAATGCTAAAAGCGTGGCCTCTACTGTTTTTACCGCCGCCTCCATGCCCTGTACCTGTAGCCAGGCTTCCTTCTTTTCTTCCCATTCCCGCCAGGCTTCCTGGGAATCTACCCCTGCAACGGCAGCTACATAAGCGGAGTCCTCGTTAAGAGTTAGGTAACCATAACCGGCCAATATCCGCTGAGTTTCTGAAATCCACTTATCATAAGGGGGATTGAGGTTGCCGACACCCTCGGGTTTCCCCTCCCAGGCAAAACCTGCTTCTTGCAGGCGCACCCAAAGCAGGCGACAGAGCAACGACTCCATCTCCTGCCTTTGTAAAACTATTTCCGACCGATGAGTGCCGTATGTCTCTGCCAAATACCCGGCCAAAGAGTTCAATGACCTGTGCTCGGCAAAGACGGCCGGTGTCAGCTTGAGACCGTAAAGTTCATTCAACTTCCCGGCAAACTCACTCCATTTGGTAGGATCAAAGCCGTAATCCTCTCCCTCGGCCTCACCGTCGATTTCCTCGACCTGTACCGCAAGCAGTTGTGCCGCACAGCGGGCCAGGGTTTCCTGTAAATCATCCCGTGAACCGATACTTCTGCCTCCCGGCACCGGCACACTGCCCCTGAGACGGTTCTCCAACTCTTGGAGCCCTACGGACTCAACCGGGGGATTGAACCCCACCGTCTCGGCAGAGACCATCCCGGAAAGCTTCAACGGCTTAGTCACTTTCAGGAAGGCGGCTTGTCTGATAGGTGACGCCAGTAATCTTGCCAAAGCCTCCATCCCTTCGGAGGGTTTGAGACCACCGATACCCGCTTGGGCCAGACGTTTCTTAAAGGCCTCCGGCACAACACTGCCAATGCCAATACCCTCCCAATACCCCCAGTTCATCACCTTAACCGCATATTTTTCTGTTAGGGAAAGCCGGTGGGCAAAAATATCCGTAAAAACACAGCCGGCAGAATATCCGCTCTTCCCATGGTCTTTGGAAAAGGCATCTAAGGAAGAAAAAAACAGCATGAAATCAAGAGGCTCCTGTGCCAAGACCTGAGCCATCCTCACACTGATATCGATCTTCGCCGCCAGGGTATCCCGAAAGCGCTGTTCCGTCATTTTAGCCAGACTCTCATCGAGTACGCCCACCGCGGAATGAACCACTCCGTTAACCCCTCCGTATTCTTCTTTAACCTTCAGATACGCTGTCCTCAAAGAGACTTCATCTCTGGCATCCGCTTCGAGATAGAGCGGAGCTTTGCCTATTACGGCCAACCTGTCCAGCTTGGCCTGGATTTTCCCGTCTTTCGGTCTCCTGCCTAGCCAGACCAATCTGGCCCGGTAATTGCAAATCATGTACTCGCTCCAAATTTCTCCCAGTCCCCCGGCCCCTCCGATTACCAGATACACGCCCTTCTCCTTATACAGAACGTGTTCTTTGGGCAGGTCCTCCACAAGGGAAAGCTTTTGCCGGTACCACTCTCCCCTGCGATAGACCCAGGCATTCCCTTCAGGATCAGCCGGTAGCCTTAAAATCTCCTGCCAAGGCCACTCATGACCACTTTCGCCCCTTTCGTCTTCCTCAACATCCGCCAGGCGGATCCGCCAGTGAGGATATTCCTTGGCTAGGGAGCCTACCAGACCGTGAAGGGCAGCATAGGCCGTATTGACCTTTTTTTCAGCAGTGATCGGCTGAGTACCCACAGTAATAAAGGTCCAGCTAAGAGTACGCTCCCCATAGCCCAGCTTCAGCAGGGCTTTGACCGTACGAAATACCAGCAACGCTTCTCTTTGTTGTTCGACGGGAGAAATGTCGGCAGTCGAAAGATGAAGTGAAGCAGATGAAGCAAGCCAAAAGAGGTGAACCTCGCCCTCGTCTTCCCTGAGCACCTCCTCAAGCTTCTCTGTTGTCCAATCCCCTTGCACCGATAAAAAGTGTGCTTGCGGATAGAGCCGACAAAACGCCTCCCTCTCCCTTTCAAGGTCCCCGATGACTACGATCCGCCCCATTCCGTCCGGCCAGGCTTTTTCTTGGGGTGCATCCGCAACCTCCCAAGACGGGACAAGCATCACGCTTTTTGCCGCAAACTCCTCTGCCTTTCCGCTATTGTCCGGGGAAGGCGGCAAGACATATCCAACCGACGACCCTCCACCACTTTCTTTGCCTGGATTATGTAAATGATAGGGCTTAAGATTAAAGGGATAAGTAGGCAAGCTGAGTTTTTGGGGTCGGCCCGCGGAATACAACATGCTCCAATCTAGCTGCAGGCCTCTGACCCACAGTTCGGCCAGTTTCTGCCATTCTCCCTGATCAAGCCATTTTTGGATAACCTTCCGGCAATCCTGGTCCCTTTCAAACAGCCGAACGGCCTCATCATCCTTCTTCGCCTCACCTCTGAAACAGCCCTCTATCCTCGCCTCACCTTTGACAAATCTCGTCAGCTTTTCCTCCAACTCCTGATCTGTCACGACAAGAAAGAGTACTCTGTTTTCCATAGCCTCCCGACCCACTTGCAGGGTATAGGCTAAGGCAGGCAGGTCTTTTTCCCCTTTGTTTTGCAGGTAAGCCAGTATTTTTTCGGCATAAGCAAGAAGCTGCTCCCCTGTTCTGGCCGACAAGGGAACAAGGTGTTTCCTGCCCTCCCCTTCACCCGGTGGTGTGCCGTTTTCCGTCTTTGTGGCAGGAAGATACCGTTCAAAAAGGGCGTGAGCGTTTGTCCCTCCCATACCCAGTGAGCTCAACGCCGCTCGGACCGGCTCAAAACCGTCCGGATAAGGATGCAATTCTGCGGCGACATAAAAGGGGGATTGTTCCAGGTTCAGCTTGGGATTCGGCTTTTCGTAATTAATGGTCGGGGGAATTTCGTTGTGATACAGGCTCAAAGCCACCTTGATACACCCGGCCAGACCGGCCGCCGTATCAAGATGACCGATGTTTGTTTTTACCGAACCGATCCCGCAGAACTTTCTTTTTTCCGTATAACGGCGATAGGCTTCGGTCAGAGCGGTAAATTCGATAGGATCACCTAACTCCGTCCCGGTCCCGTGAGCTTCCACATAACTAACCGTCGCAGGATCGATCCCCGTTTTCTCCAGGGCTTTGACGACGACCTCGGTTTGCCCGGTGATGCCGGGGGCATAAAACCCTACCTTGTCCGCCCCGTCATTATTAACGCTGATACCCCGCAGCAGCGCATAAATGTGGTCGCCGTCCCTGATTGCCTCCAGGGCGCTTTTGAGTAGGACAACCGCAACCCCTTCACCTGCCACCATGCCGTCTGCCGAGGCGTCAAAGGTCCTCACCCGTCCACCGGCGGAGAAATTCATACCCGAACGATAGATATATCCGGCACTTGTCGTCGGATACACGGTGGCCGCACCTACCAGGGCATACTTTGCCTCTCGCGAACTTAAGCTGTGATAGGCGGAATACAGCCCTGCCAATGATGAGGAACAGTTGGAATGGATAAAAAAGCTGGGGCCTTTCAACCCAAGCTTGTGAGATATCATGGTTGGAATGGTGCCCCCCTGAGCCATAACCCAAGAAACATACTCTTCCGGTTCCTTTAAGACCCTTGCTTCCTCTCCTGTCTCACCTGAGAGCATCACCACCTGGTACGGATTGCTGCTTGCCGCCATGAATACCGCCGTCTCCGGAATACTGCGGGGAGTGTACCCGGCATCCTCTATGGCTTGCCAGGAATTAAGCAGCAGAAGCCTTAATTGTGGGTCCATGACCTCCGCGTCACGGGGAGAAATGTTGAAAAACCCGGGGTCAAACAGTTCTTTGCCCTCAATTGTCGACTGCACCGCAACATACTGGGGATTCTCCAGAATTTCAGGGGGCAGCTTCAGTCCCCTCAACTCCTCCTGGGAGAAACGCCGCACGCTTTCTTTTCCTTGTTTCAAGTTCTCCCAATATTCCCAATGATTTTTCGCTCCGGGAAAATAACAGGAGATCCCAATGACGGCCAGGCTTTCGTTGTAATAGGGCGGGTATTCACCATCCTGAGAGGGTTCTTTTATCTTGACCATATCCGCCCTCATCTTTTTTGTTTCTTCGGCTTCCTCGGTTTCTTCACTCACTGCGACCTCTTCCCCTTTGATTTCCGCCAAATAAGCACTCAAGCCGCTGATATTAGGGTATTTGAAAAGGACGGTTACGGGTATCTCGACGCCAAACTCCTTGTTAATCCGCTCTGCTACGATTACCGCCGCAACGGAGTTTCCGCCGATATCAAAAAAGCCCTCCTCCCTGCCTATTTCTTCACTGTCCAGAATCTCCCGATATATTTTAAAGATCTTCTCTTCGATTTCCGATTGAGGCAGCTCTACTTTTTCTTTCTTCTTCGTTCCAATCCTGCGTGCCCCCAGTCCTTTGCGATCCACCTTACCGGAAGGGGTCAGCGGCAGCTCCTCCAAAGAGATAAAGTGCGCGGGCACCATGTATTCGGGTAAGCTGAGGCTAAGGTATGAACGCAGTTCCTGGCGGGATAAGGATTCTTCATTAGCTCCGGTATAGTAGGCTACCAGCTGTTTATTGTGTTCATCTTCCTTGACGATTACAACGCAGTCCCTGATGGCGGGATGCTCATTAAGCCTTGCTTCTATTTCCCCCAGTTCGATACGGTATCCGCGTACTTTCACCTGGTGATCGATACGCCCGATAAATTCGATCTCTCCCTCCGGAAGCCAACTGGCCAAATCCCCGGTTCTATACAGTTTTTGCCCGTCGGCAAAGGGATTGTCAACAAACTTTTCTGCTGTCAGTTCCGGCAGGTTTAAATAGCCCCTGGCCACTCCGTCTCCGGCAATACAGAGTTCACCCGGAACGCCGATCGGCACGGGGTTCATATTCTTATCAAGGATGTAGATTTGGGTGTTGGCGATGGGCTTCCCGATGGTGATGGGCCCTTCCTCGGTGATTCGTTTGACCGTGGACCAAATGGTTGTCTCCGTTGGGCCGAACATGTTCCAGACCTGGCAGCCCGCGGCAACAAAACGCTGCTTTAGGGCAAGGGGCAGAGCCTCTCCGCCGCACAGTATTTTCACCCCTTCTTCGTTCCGCCACCCGCTATGAAAGAGCATACTCCAAGTGGCAGGTGTGGCCTGCATCACAGTGGGCCTGACCTCAGCAATCTTTCTTTGCAGTTTATCGGCATCCTTGGCCTTTTCCTTACTGCAAATGTGACAGCAAGCCCCCTTCAGTAGAGGCAAATAGAGCTCCAGCCCTGCAATGTCAAAACAATATGTGGTCACGGCAAGCAGGACATCATCCGCCGTAAGACCGGGGGTCTGGCCCATGGAACAGAGGAAGTTGGTTAGGCCCCGCTGGGTGACCATAACCCCTTTGGGCTTCCCCGTGCTCCCCGACGTATACATTACGTAAGCCAGATTGAGGGGCTTTACTTTTCGCGCCGACTTAGCTTTTCTCCGTCGCGAGACTTTTTCTATTTCCTCCCAGTCCCGGTCCAGTAATACAACGGTGGTATCATCATTCAACAGCCCGGCTGTGTGGGAAACAACCTCCGCCTGGGTCACCACCAGCCGAGGCTTACTGTCCTGCAGCATGTAACGCAGCCGTTCAGCCGGATAATCCGGCTCTAACGGTACATAAGCCCCTCCGGCCTTCATGATCCCTAACAAACCCACGACCATCTCCAGGGACCTATCCACACAGATACCCACCAGACTTTCCAGCCCAACACCTTGGGACTGCAGGTACAGCGCTAGAACAGTGCTCTTGCGGTCCAATTCACGGTAAGTCAGGCTTTTCTCCTCATAGACTACGGCCAGGGCATCCGGTGTTCTTTTGGCCTGCTGCTCGAACAACTCATAAAAGCATGAACCGGCGGGATAGTTTGTCCGGGTGGCATTCCAATCCTGCAGAATCATCTTTGCATCAGCCTTCGAAAGCATGGAATATTCGGACACAGATAAGCCGGTGTTTTCGACCATACCTGCCAGAAGACTTTGCAAAGCCTTGCTCATGCTCGTAATTGTGGCAGGTTTGAAAACATCCGGATTGTATTTAAAGTTTAAAACAAATGCTCCTTCACGCTCGAAAACCTCTAACTCCAATTCATATTCGCCCTGTTGCCGGACATCCGCAATGTATTCCAGCGCAAACATGTCAGCGAATTCCTCCAGAAGCTTTGCGGGGCTTGCAGGTCCGAGAAAGTTCTGGTAAGAAAACGCCACTTGAAATACCGGCGAAAAAGCCTGAGTACGAGGCGTATCCAATTCTCTGAGCAAAGCAGGAAAAGGATAGGAAGAGTATTCCAAACCATTCAGCAGGGTCTCCTGTATGGTTTGTAAAAGAGAGGCAAAGGAATCTCCTGCCCTTAGCCGACTGCGCAACGCAAGCATATTGATGAACAGGCCTACCTGTTTTTGAAATCTTTCCTCTTCTCTCCCCAACATGGGCATACCGACGATAATATCCTCTTCTCCCGTGTAGCGAAACAGCAAGACCTTAAAGGCTGCCAAAAGCACTACTGAAGGATTGACCCCCTGGGATCGCGCCAGTTCCTTGATCCTCTTGCTCAATTCCGATTTCATTTCGTCACTGTACGTTTGGCCGTTATAGCTTGGTGTTAAGGGCCGGGCATAGTCTGCGGGCAGCTCCAGCACAGGCAGCTTTCCGCCCAGCTGTTTTTTCCAGTACAGACGCTGCCTCTCTCCTTCCCGGGAGGCCATTATTTCCTTTTCCCACTCCACGTACTCGTCGTAGTCATAGAAAGCAGAGTCCTCTCCGGGATCTTCCCCTCCCAGCAGCTTACGATAGGCACTGAGTAAAGCCTCCAAAAAAACGGCCGTGGAAAAGCCGTCAAAGACGATATGATGTACGACAAATAAAAGAAGATACTCGTTGCTACCCCGTAAAAGCAGATGGAAACGCGCTAACGGCCCTTTTTCTAAGGAAAAGGGCTCTTGTACCCATTTTTGTAAATACGACGACACTTCATGTTCTGCCAGTTTTGTTATGTCCTCTTCTCTCCAGAAGGAGGACGGCACAGCCTGTACCACCCGGTAAGGACCCCCATTTTCCTCCCGAAAAACGCTCTTGAGTACGGGGTACGTTTCCAGAGTATAGCGGCAGGCCTTTTCCAGTACTGCTTTGTCCAGATTTCCCCGTATCTGTAAGCAGCAAGGCACGTTATAGGCGCTCGTCTGGGGAAACATTTTTTGCAAGGCCCACAACCCCTTCTGACCTTCAGACAAGGAACTTTTAAGATTCTCTTTTTTCTGGAGTTCCAGCGCCCTTCGTACCTCCTGGGCCGATATTTTCCCTTCACGATAAGCGAGAAGAAGCTCCTGGCGTGTCATGCCGCCAACAGCCGTCTTTTTCATGTTAACACCACCCATTACTATCTCCTCTATTTCCTACCGGCTACGGTAAAAGTTTTTCTCTTCCAATAGAGAACACCGTTTTTTTGAACGAGCCATGACGAGATCTTTTTGTCCTGCAAACCTATTTTCAGCAGTTTCTCGATCTTCTTTTTATCTTCCTTGCTTTGCACGGCGTGATTGAGATAATCAGGAAAATTCAATTCGGATATCGCTTCATACACACGATAGATCGCAATGTTATGCTCCCTGTACAAATTGACGATCTGTACTGCCGACAGTGAAAAATGATGGCTCGCATCAACGGCCATCTCCAGCTCCTCAAAAAACCCGTCGACCTCTTCGTCATCATATAAAATGACGTCGTGCAGGCCGAGTCGCCCCCCTTTTTTACAGCATTTCACCATTTCCGCAAAGATTCTTTTGTACTCTCTCATATGATGAAAGGCTGATTTTGAAACCACACAATCAAAGGATCCATGCGGCAAAGGTATCTCTTGCACGTCACAGCACAAAAAGGTGGTGTTCTGTAAACCACGCTGTTTCACATGCTCCTCGGCTATCCCAATCATCCCCTCGGAAATATCCACACCCCACACATCCCTAGTCCTTTGGGCAGCGTAAACGGAAAACGCCCCTGTCCCGCAAGCCACATCCAACAGCCGGTCCTGGGGCTCAACACCGAAAAAATTGTATAAGGATTGATATATTTTCTCGTTCTGAGTAAGAGACCAGTTATCAAAGTTACCTGCCTGCTTATTAAATTGTTCCTTGACAACAAAGCTCTGATTCATATATCCCTCTCCCTTTTGTATTCCAGATTAAACTCTTTATGATTATTGTTATTTCGGCCTATCGGGTAAAAGAATCCATCCCCATCAAAGTATGCAATATCTCCCGTCCTCAATATCCCGCCCAGTTCGTCACCCTTAGCCAGATCCTGATTACCCTGAGCATAACCCATCATTACATTGACTCCCTGGTAAAACAGCGCTCCTTCCGTATAGGGTTCTGTTATTGTGTTCCCCGCATTATCCACAAGCCACAGCTTTCCTCCCGGTATGGCTTTGCCGATACTGCCCGCTTTTTTGATATTGTACTCGGGATAGAGATAAGTCATATGGGCCGTTGCTTCCGCTGCCCCATACATTGTGAAGAAGTTAAATACCTTTTTTCTGGCATGTGCGGCAAATTCCACCGCCGTTTCCCTATCAAGTCTCCCTCCGACCTGGATCATGGAACAAAGGGATGATAAATCCATCTCAAAGAACCCTATCGCCTTGTAGACCTCGTATGTGTACGGAACCCCACTCAGGGATGTCCCTTTTTCCCTGTTAAAGAATTTCCAAAACTCATCCCTTACTACCGATAAGCCAGTCAATAACAGCGTGGCTCCGGCTTTTAAGTTACTGTTGATAACAGATAACCCATAGGAATAGTAAATCGGCAGGGTAGTAGCGGTCCTATCTGTTTCAGTCAGGTTAAGATATGAGGAGGCCGCACAAGCATCCGACTTAACACCTTCTCCCGTCAGCCTTACCATTTTGGGCCAGCCAACACGACCACTGGTAGAAAGCAATACGCTCAAGGATGGGTGAATAATCAAATCGTTGTACCAGGCGTATTCAAATAATTCATATTCCATAAAGCGAAAAGCGGCCAGCTTATTGTTTTGCTGAGGCCTCCAAACAAAATCCGGCCTGTAAATGTAGATCAGGTTGTCCAAAATTTCATCATTCAAGTCCGCATCGGTAAGCAGCACCGCATTGTTGCTTTGCAAGGCTGCAAGATAACCGATGAGCGTTCCGATATCGTTTCTCGCCAACACCATCACAAGCTTTTTTTTGCCTGGGCCAATAAACTCTCTCAGTCTGCCGCACATCTCATTTAAATCGTCATATGAAAAACTTTCTCCCATATCATTTACCACAGCCGTCCTCGTCCCATAGCCTGTCAAATCAAAAAAATCTCTCATCTTTCATCACCACCTCTAGTGTTTTTACCCTGTAGGGCAGGTAAAGATAAAAATTTAATAATCTCAGCGGCGGCATCTTGCCAAGCCGGGTCAAGCATCATATCATGACTGATACCGGAGAGAATAACTGCTTCTGTTTTGTACATTTGACCTGTGGCAGATACGGCCTTGGGCGAAAGGAAACAGTCTTTTTCCCCACCCAGCACCAGCACCGGTATTTCTTTGTTGAACCGGATTGTGACAATCCTCTTCATGAACCGGTTCCGGGCTTTTCTTGACTCAGGCTGTGAGAGCTTCGCGAATTCCTCTTTTTTTTCAACCGACAAGGCTGCGGAAAAAAAAAGTTCTGCAGGAAAACACTCTGCTTTTCCTTCATTGAAAAGGGCCAGTCTCATCACACTCCTGAATCTCGTAAAGCACAAACGAAGCATATCTTTCAACATGCCGTGGGGAGGGATCGAGGCCAGCAACACCGCTGCCGCTATCTTGTCCTGATGTGCTCTGATGATCATTTGCGCCACCGCTCCGCCCATGGAATGTCCAATCAACACCGGTTTTTCACCAATAAGCCCAATAGCCTGAAGGGTATCCTCTAAATAATCCTCCAGAGTGAAGGTATTCAGTTCCTCCCTTCCTTCGCTTGTGCCGTGTCCTCGAAAGCTTAAGGCATAAGAAGGAAACCCCTGGGCAGAAAAGTATGGAAGAAAATTTTCT
Source organism: Clostridia bacterium (assembly GCA_018433675.1). Lineage (GTDB taxonomy): Bacteria > Bacillota > Peptococcia > DRI-13 > SM3-B62 > SM3-B62. The sequence goes on along the minus strand of JAHDQS010000045.1, from coordinate 47,042 downwards.
TGCCAGCACCAGGCCCCGTGAAACGCCCCGTGTAAGAAAAGAAGGGGAACTCTTTGTCGTTTTCCTTGCGGCAGACAGCTTAATATTTCCAATTTCATCTTCATAGTTCCTTTCTCAGCAGATCTCCCGGTATCTCATCAGCAATAAACGAGCAGTTTCTTCCAGCAGTTTGATCCCGATTTCATCAACATGCCGGTTCTTCCATTTTTCCAGGGAGGTACCCTTAACCCATTGATTGAAGGCCCCCAGCGCCGGAGAGCACTGCACCTGAAAATCAACCTTTCTTTGCACAAGCCCCCCCCATGCCCACTCGCTGGAACGCTCCAGGTACCAACGAAAAACCAGCGCCATTTTTTGTTTGGGATTCTGTCCGGCTTTTTCCACCTCATCCCGAGAATGAGATGCCGCCACCTCTTGCCACACCTCTTCCAGGCTTTGTTGAAAGTATCGTTCTTCAAGCTGTTCTTTGGTCTTTATCTCCAGGTCCTCCAGGGAATCATATTGGCGATAAAGTTCAAACAGTTTGTTTGCTCTGGCCGGGAAAAAAACTCCCTTCTTTAATACCTGCACCCTGGCACCTAATTCAAACAGTTCGACCGAAGGCGCATAGTCGGTATCCTGCACGTTGATATCCTCCAACATATCTTTGACGGTATCGCTTATATCGGCTTCGACCGTGCACTGGTTGATAGAGCCGGTCATCAGGAATTCCGCTCCTAAAACCAAGGCGGCAGCAGCCGCTTCCGGTGTACCGATCCCACCGGCCGCTCCTATCCTGATTTTGCGGGAGTACCCATACTTCCTCATCATTTTTTCCCGTAGTATTAAAACAGCGGGCATTAAAACAGAGGCTGCTCTGCGGTCGGTATGACCGGCAGAATCAGCCTCCACGCAGACATCGTCTGCCAACGGTATTCCTCGGGAAATCTCCGCCTCCTCAGGGGTTATCTCTTTCTTCTCCTTGAGCTTATCAACTATACCGGAAGGAACAGGACTCATAAATATCTCCGCTACTTCAGGTCTGGAAAGCTTAGCGATTATCCTGTTTTTAGGCCGTACTTTTCCTTCTTTATCACGCTTTACACCCTGCAAGCGGTACTTTGCCAAAGCCTCGCTCACGCTCAGATAGGCTGAAGCCTCAATCATGTGAACACCGTGTTTGAGATAAAGGTCAACGATTTTTTCTTCCAATTCCGGATGCAACGGATTGTGCAGGAGGCTCATACCATAAGGTTCTCCTTTGGACAGTTCTTTTTGTAGCCGAACAATCGTCTCCTCCAGCTTCTTTAAGTCCAGGCCCGCCGCCCCGAAAAAGCCCATCATGCCGGCTTTTCCCAGCCTTACCACCATTTCCGGCGAGGCGATCCCTTTATACATGGAACCGGTCAAATAAGCATACTTCAGACCGTAATCCTCCTTAAAACCCCTATCTCCCAAAGATTGCGCATTTACCGCCGAAGGCGGCTCCTGCTTCCCTTTTGTTTCAATATTTAAAGGAATACTTTCCTGAATAACTAAAGGCTCGGCCTCCTTTTTGATCTTTTTGACCAAATCCGTCAGGACCTTCCCCGGACCGATCTGCTCCATTTCCTCAACACCCTTGCCCATCAAATACCTGATGCTGTCCGTCCACTGCACAGAAGCGGTGAACTGCTCCAACAAATTTTTCTTAACCTCACCTTTTTGATAGGGCCTGGCCTGAACGTTGGAGATAACGGGTATCACCGGATCAGCGAACTGAAAATTCTGCAGGAATTCAGCAAATTCCTTTTGTGCCGGCTCCATATAACGGGAGTGAAAGGCCCCGCTGACCTTCAAAACAACATACATAGCCGCTCCGGCCTTTTCAAAAACGGGTTTTGCTTTGGTGATATCTTTTTCGGCACCTGAAATAACGATCTGGGAAGGGCTGTTAAAGTTTGCCACATCAAGCTTTGTAAAGCCCGCTTCCTGCAAGATTTGTTCAATCTCTTCCCGGCTCAAGCCGATTACCGCCGCCATGCCACCGCCGGTGGCTTTACTCATCAATTCCCCTCTCTTTTTGACTAATCTCAAGCCGGTGGCAAAATCAAAAGACTCTGCCGCAAAGAGGGCATTGTACTCTCCCAAACTGTGTCCGGCTACATATGACGGTTTTTTACCCGTCTCCCGGATTTTCTTTAAATAGGTCAACGCATTGACAACATACAAAGCCGGCTGGGTGTAGTTGGTCTGCACCAGCCGGTTGTCCGCATCCTCCAGGCACAGCTTTTTGATGGAATAACCCAGGATTTCATCGGCCTGGGCCGTTAACTCCTTAAACTCATCAAAAAGTTCTCCTCCCATGCCCTTTTGCTGGGAGCCTTGCCCCGGAAATAAATAGGCTATCATTTCCCGCTCCTCCTTTTTTGCAATATTTCCCTTTCTTTTTCCCTTGCCCACGGCCAGGAGCCTGAATATCTCTCTCAATTTCTTTAATTCCCCCCCAAAAGGAGTAAGCACCGGGAACGCTGATGATTGCGCTCCTTCTCCCAGATTACGCTTGACATAACCCGCTAAAGTGCCTGTAGGCCCTAAATCCAGGTAGATGTGCTTTCCTCTTTTTTGCAAATATTCTATGGCCTTGGCGAACCGGAAAGGTCGCCGTGTCACTTCCCAAAAATATTCCGGCCTGACCTCAGAAATTTCACAACCTCCAAGGCTACTAACTATGGGGATCCGAGGAAGAAAGAGCTTCTTTTCCCTAATAAAGAACAGATACTCTGCGGCGATCGGCTCGACTAAAAAGGAGTGAAAACCGTAGGACACCGGTATCATTTGTGTTATGATCTCCTTTTCTTGAAAATATTGCTCCAGCTCCTTTAGTTTTTCTTTCTCCCCCGCCAGAACAAAATGATCCGCAAAACCCACTCCCGCCAATTCGCTGTTTTCCTTAACGAAAGGCGCCTCCTGATAGAACCCCCACTGGGCAAAAACCGCCAACATTCCTCCCGGCTTGCAATGTGTTTCCAAAAGCAGGGCTTGCTTTAAAAGAACCTCCAGCACATCCCCGGGCTCCATCACACCCGCCAAAGCGGCCGCAACATATTCACCCAAACTTGCCCCCAGCACATAATCTGCCTGAACTCCTTCAGCCAACAGCAACCGCGCCAGGGAATATTGCACCATAAAAAGAGCCGGATGGGTATAACTGACTTCTGTGAATTCTTCATTCTTACCCTTTCCCGCGTACAAGACGTCGAGAACTGAGTAGCCGGCCAAACCCTTGACCACTTCATCCAGTTCCAACATACTATCACAGAATTTTTTATTATTTTCGAATAATTCCTTTCCCATCCCGTAGTATTGAGAGCCCTGACCCGAAAACATCAACACAACGGAGCTTCTCATTTTACCAGCCCCTTTCTTTTTACCGCCTCTACTGTCTGCAATGTCAAATTCTATCAAACAATGTTCAATCGTTATCAAGCAGCTTCAACCTTGCTGAAACCCCTTGTATATCCTGAATGAACTCTTCCGACAGTTTCGTTCCCTGGGGACAGGTCAAAGAAAGAACATAACCGCCCCAATTGAAGGTAAAACAGCAATACTGGCTGAAATACCTATAGTGATTAACAAAATACCCCTCTTGCTCTTCAATTTTGCTTATCTCAAAAACGTGAAAAGGTGTATTCATTCCCGTCTTCAAGACCTTGGAAAGAGCCTCTTTAGCTGTCCAAAATGCAGTTAAAGCAACTGCGGCAGAAATATCCAGTCCCTCCCACAATACTTTTTCTCCTTTTGTCATGATTCTTTCCATTACGGATACCCTGTCCGGGCTTGCCCTTTCAACATCTACTCCGAAAGGATAAGCCTGGTAAAATGTAACGGCGGCTCCTAGATTATCACAATGGGTAATCCCGATTTCAAGGTTGTCCTTTATTCCTGAATATATTAAAACAGGGTGGTTAAAAAACCCCTTTTTAATCAGTATCTGTTCCGGCTTGTTCTCACCGCTTACCGTTGCAAAAGACATTTTCGCACAAAACCGTCCCACCAAATAACTCTTTTTTCTCTTTTCGTATCTGAGAGTTTCATAGTATTTCAACTCCTGGGGGTGCAAATGTTCCGTCAACCTTTCATATTCATAAGTATTCGGCAAATATGCAAGACAAAAAGAAGGGCCATTGCCCCCGTCCTGTTCCTTCATCATCAGTCTGTTTATCAGAATCAGCGAAGAAGTATCGTCTGCTGTCAAACCGCCTCTCCCCTTTTTCAAAAACATGTTATTTGTCATGCCACAACTAAAAAACCCGCCGAAGTTTGCGTGCACTGATCAACGTTTCATGCGGATATCCCAAGGCATTATTTAGATATGTTATACCGTCAATGGCAACCTCCAGATTAATATGGCTGTGCCCGAAAACGTGGAGATCAGGTTTTACTGCTCTGATTTGCTGTTCCAGCAACACACTTCCCAGCATCGGATAGACTTCTCTTCTTTTTTCCGGAATAAATGCCGGCAAAAGATCAATGCGCGGCACAAAGTGAGAAAAGGTTATAATATGCTTATTTCTTATACCGAGCCTTTCGGTATTTAATCCTAAAAAATGTCTGGTTACTTCGTCCTCATCAAACTCCGCCGGCCAGCGACAGGCGTAATAATCCATCCACCTTTGCAGCATCGTTTCTTCAGGACGTCCAAAGCTGTAGTCATACCACCCATAGAGGGGGATGAGAGAAAGAATTTCATAATCGCATGATTCCATGCAAACACCACATGCCCCGGCAATCTCTCCGATCAACCACAGCTTTTCCAGAGAATCGATCCCAGGATAAGACCTGACCCATAAATCATGATTACCGGGAACGAAATGGACGCGATAAAACCTACTGCAAAGCTTCCTGAACGTCTTCTCTAACAAATCCAGGTCGTCAGTCACGTCCCCCGCCAGAATCAGGGCATCTTTTTTGTATTCGACCCGCGACAGGTTGTCCACCCAAAGCCGGTTCTTCTGATAGTCAACATGAATGTCGGAAATAACGTATACTCGCGCCACGGCAAGTAGCCCCTGTTGCGTTGCGGCAAACAACGTGCCTCAGCATCGATTGCTTGCCGCCAAAAGTTTCTCTTGATATTTTGATTATACTAGTGCGCTATAAATGTGTCAATAGTTCTAATTTTACATTATTTCTACATTATTCGACATTTTCTCCGTTGACTATCTCGCTAATTATGAATAATATTAAATTGCACAGTAGTAATCAGCACCCGGGAGGGGGAAATCCACAACTTGGAAGGTGAAGCTGATGGACTGGTACGTGCTCTTTGTACAAACAGGAAAAGAAGAAATGGTACAAAAAAGCCTGCGTTACCTTTTCGATGAGGTCACGTTGTCCCCTTTTGTTCCCAAAAGGCTTCTTCCTGAAAGACGAAATGGAAAAACAGAGTATATTACCAAGGCTTTGTTCCCCGGCTACGTGTTCATCAACGCCACAATGGACAATTCCCTTTATTTCAGGCTGAAAAATATTCCCGGTTATTACAGGGTCCTCTCCAGCGGAACTCACTTTTCCAGAGTAACCGCGGCGGAAATGGCCCCCATCACCAGGTTGATGGGGAACAAGGAAACGATCGATATTTCCAACATCTACCTCGTTAATTCGCGAGTTGTGGTTAAATCAGGTCCTTTACAGGGCTTGGAAGGACTTATAAGAAAGGTTGATTCCCGCAGGAAAAGGGCTAAGATATTATTAAAGGTCGCGGGAGAACCAAAAACCATAGATGTGGGCATAGAGATAATCATGAAAATCAACGATTCATTCTGTTAAATCAGCATTCGCGGTTATTTCTTCTCCGAAATCCACAAAGCCTAGTAAGGTATCGACCTGTTTGCCGTCAACACGCATTTCAACACGATCCACGGTAGGAAACTGGCATAAGGTGTTGACTATGGAATATACGACCAGTTTTTCCGCATTGGCCGAGATTGGCATGTCTTCAATCAGATCCGCACTGAAATCCACGATCGCCAACCCTTCAGGACGTACATTGATATCCAATAAAACAGTACTGGTCGGTATTACCGACTGCAGTCCGAGCAATGCCGGGCCCTTGATTAGTTCATTCATGGCAGCCCTGGCTATACCCTCTACCTTAGGAATCATTCTCTCCTCCGCCACCAGTTTATTGCCGGTAGCATCTACAAAGTAGAGAAGAACCGCTTTTGTTTCTTCCTGTAGAACAGAACTCGTTTCAGACCCTTCAATCACCACCGTAGGAGTTTGATTTTCTACAGAAACCCCCTCTCCCTCGTTAAACCCTTCTTTTAGCGAACTCAGTTTATCGGTTAAGCCACAACCTGCCGTTATCAATATGACCAGCATTAAAACAACCGCAATAAGAAGCGTTTTTTTCATTGTCATTTCCCCCTTCCCACTCATTACTAATAAATATACGGGAGAGGGTTAGTTTTATGACAAAAACCGGAGGCTCAGCCCCCGGTTTTTTGTTTATCTGAAGCTAAGAATTCTGTTTATGCCTCAGATAGAGAAGCGCTGTCGCTGTCGCAACAGCGAGGAAGCTAACCACCTGAGCCACTCGCAGGGAAGGGGTCAGCATCAGACTGTCCGTACGCAGTCCCTCTATCATAAATCGGCCTACCGAATAAAGGAGCACGTAGCAAAGAAAGACATCGCCGTTTTTCAAGCCCCTTTTTCTTCTAAGCCACAACAGAAAAGCAAATACCGCCACGTTCCATAGGGATTCATACAAGAAGGTCGGATGACGATAAGCCCCGTCAATGTACATGGCCCAAGGAATCTTTTCAGGATCTACCGGATAGCCGTAGGCCTCTTGATTGATAAGGTTCCCCCACCGTCCGATCGCTTGTCCCAGCACCACACTCGGCGCAGCTATATCGGCACCTTGCCAGAAAGAAAGCCGATACTTTTTAAACATAAAGTACCCGCCGATAAAGGCAAAAAGCAAACCCCCATGTATCGCCAATCCACCATGCCACGTGGCAGGGATTTCGGCGAGGTTTTCACTGTAATATCCCCAGTTGAAAACGACATAATATACCCTTGCTCCCACAAAGGCAAGGGGCAAGCATACCACAAGGATATTAAGGAAAGTGTCGGGGTCGATTCCTTGTCGTTTCGCCTCACGCAAGGCCAGAAACATCCCAATCAGAACAGCAGAAGCAATTAAAATCCCGTACCAGGTAACAGATAAAGGGCCGATTGTGAAGGCGATTGGATCAATACTCATAGGGAATACACCTGCTCCTCTTTAAGTACATTTATTCCGCACCCTTCCATTATTTCGACTGCACCTTCAATGCTATCGACCCTGATGATAACAAGGGCATCCTGCGAAGCCGTGCCGATAAAGGCATACATATATTCAACATCCAACCCGGCTTTGTCCATTTTCTCCAGCGCAGCGGCTAATCCACCCGGTACATCCGGAACTTGTATCGCCATTACATCAGTGATGCTTGCCACAAAACCATTTTCCGACAAGACTGAGTTGGTTCTAGCCGGGTCATCAACAATAAGACGTAAAACTCCGAAATCAGCGGTATCGGCCAGGGACAGTGCCCTGATATTAATCCCCGCATCCCCCAGAACCCGGCAAACATGAGCCAGCCGACCTTTTTTGTTCTCCAGAAAAAGAGAAATCTGCTTAATCATGACAACCCCTCCTTATATTTTTCTCTTATCAATAACCCTAACCGCTTTACCTTCACTGCGGGGTATAGAATGGGGTTCAACAAGCTTGATCTTTGCCGTCAGCCCCAACTGTGACTCGATCTGATGCTTGATTTTCGCTTCAAGCCCCTCCAAGCCTTTTACCTTATCGGAAAACATTTCCCGGGATACTTCAACTTGGATTTCCAGTTCGTCCATACTGCCCTTTCTATCAACAATCAATAAATAGTGCGGCTGGGTATCACCAATCTCGAGGAGTGCTGATTCGATCTGCGACGGGAAGACATTGACACCCCTGATGATTAACATATCGTCGGTCCTACCCATAACCTTATGCATCCTGATATGGGTCCTGCCGCATGGACACTCTTCGTCATTCAGAATCGAGATATCTCTCGTCCTGTAGCGGATAACAGGTATCCCTTCTTTTGTTATGGTAGTAAATACCAGCTCTCCTTTTTCACCGCAGGGCATGGGATCTCCTGTCTGCGGATCGATTATTTCCGGAATAAAGTGATCTTCGAAGACGTGCAATCCATTCTGCTCCTGACATTCACTGGCCACTCCCGGCCCGATGACTTCAGACAGCCCGTAAATATCGATGGCTTTGATTCCCAGACGCTTTTCTATCTCCATTCTCATTCTTTCCGACCATGGCTCGGCACCGAAAATGCCATGCTTTAATTTCAGTTTACTAAGGTCGATGCCGGCTTCCTCCACAGCCTCCGCCAAATAGATGGCATAAGATGGTGTGCAGGCTAAAACAGTCGTGCCGAAATCCTCCATGAGCATCAGCTGCCTTTTGGTATTCCCTCCCGAGATGGGTATTACCGATGCACCGATCTTCTCCGCACCATAGTGGGCGCCTAATCCGCCCGTAAACAAGCCGTAACCGAAAGCAACCTGTACGATGGAATTCTTTGTAGCACCTCCGCAGGTCAAGGTACGTGCCATTACCTCCGACCAATTATTGATGTCTCCCCGGGTATACCCTACAACCGTAGGTTTACCGGTCGTACCGGAGGAAACGTGCACCCTCACTATTTCCGACATGGGAAGGGAAAACATCCCAAAGGGATAGTTATCCCGCAAATCCTGTTTTGTTGTAAAGGGCAGTTTTTTTATATCGGCAAGCGTCTTGATGTCCCCCAGCTCAAAACCCACTTCCTGAAGTTTTTGGCGGTAAAAAGGGACATTATGAAAGACCTTCTCCACGATTTTCTGCAAACGTTTCAGCTGCAATGTTTGTAACTGCTCCCGGGGCATGCATTCATATGGTTTGTTCCAGTACATAACTCCTCCACCTCTAGCTTTCTCTTTACTGATATATGTTAAACACCAACTTAAAGTATATGCCATAACTGTTCTGACTGCAATAATTAAGGTATACTAGAAACAGAACGAATATGATCGGAGGTTTCAAGTGCATATCCTCTTGCCATTTATTGGTATACTATTGGGCTCTTTCATCTTCTCTTTCGGCCTCAACTATTTCATCATCGCCAATGGTTTGGCGGAAGGGGGCTTTACGGGGCTAGCCTTAATAATCCACTATCTTTCCGATTTCTCCGTCGGTGCTATTCTACTGGCTCTGAACATTCCTCTGCTTCTTTTGGGCGGATTCAAATGGGGACGTTCTTTTATTATTAAAACCCTCTGGAGTGTCTTGGCTGTTTCCATATCCGTTGATTTAACCGCCGGGTACGGGCTACCTACCAACGACCTTTTACTGGCCGCCCTCTATGGCGGTGTCTTTTCAGGTTTGGGTATCGGCATAGTTTTTCGCAATGGGGCCACCACCGGTGGTTTGGACATTATCGCCCGCTTCATACACGAAAAGTATGGCACCACTATTGGTAAAGTATTCCTCCTTTTCGACCTGGGTGTCATTACCTTGGTAGCAATGCTCTTCGGTTTGGAAAAAGCCTTATATTCCTTGGTCGCACTCTATGTTTCCAGTCATGTATTGGATTTGGTCATAGAGGGTCTGCGGGATTCCAAGGGTGTCATTATCATCAGCACATGCACTGCCGCCCTGACCCAAAAAATCACCACCGAACTGCAAAGGGGAGCTACCATTATCACAGGTTACGGAGCCTATACCGGCATCGAAAAAAACATCCTCTATGTTGTCGTGGGAAAACGACAGCTTTTGCGTCTGAAAAAAATCATTCAAGACCTGGATTCCGAGGCTTTTGTTATCGTCAATAATGTTCATGAAGTCTTAGGAGAAGGCTTCAAAAGACCTTTCTAAACCTTCTTCAGATCATCAAATGAACCCATTTCATTAATAATCCTGCAGGCTGCATCGATCAAGTTAAAAGCCAATGCTGCGCCTGTTCCTTCACCCAGACGCATATCCATACAAAGCATAGGCTCCATCCCTAGGCACTCCAGAATAAACCTGCCTCCCTTTTCCGCCGAAACATGAGAGGGTAGCATGTATTCCCTTACCAGCGGATTCAGCCTCACAGCCGCCAGTGCCGCAGCTCCCGCAATGAACCCGTCGACAACGATAGGTACCCTGTATCGAGCGGCAGCCAGACAACATCCGGTCATACCGGCGATATCCAGCCCCCCTACTTTTGCCAGCACATCTATGGGATCCTGGGGATCAGGAGAATTGACCGCCAAGGCACTCTTTATTGCTCCGATCTTCAAGGCCAAAGCTTTTTCGTCTCCGCCGGTTCCTATTCCTGTAATGTTTTCAGGGTTTTCGCCGGTCAAAGCGGAAGCGACTGCTGCGGCAGTGGTGGTATTGCAGATACCTACTTCTCCCATACCCAATACACCTACCCCTTCCTTAATCAAGCCAGCTGCAATCTCTATTCCTACCTCCACGGCTTTTTCCGCCTCTTCTCTGCTCATAGCGGGACCCTTGGTGATATTAGCCGTCCCTTTCCTTATTTTCCTGGGTATAATATGCTCTCCGGCCACCTCATCCTTGATCCCTACATCGACAACTGCTAATCTGCTTTGGGCGTGTTTTGCCAGCACTGATATCCCAATCATTCCCGGTCCTGCCATTTCCGCAATGGCTCCGGTAAACTCCTGAGCATAGCCGTTAAAACCCTCTTCATACACGCCGTTATCCGCAGCCATCATCACAATAGCCTTTTCCCGTATCTGCGGTCTGAACTCCCCATATATCCCGGCTAACCTGACAGAAATTTCTTCCAGCTTTCCCAGACTGCCGGGCGGTTTCAGAAGACCTTCCTGCCTTTCTTGAGCTTTTTGCATTGCCTTCTCATCAAGTGGCCTGATTTCTTGCAGGGTTTCCCTTAAAAGAACTCCGGTTTTTTTTGTTGTCATTTTCCCTCTCCTCCTCTTAATAAACATTTATGACGCAAAAAAGGCCCACAGTCAAACAACCGTGGACTTTACCTTCATCCATCCCGTTTAAGCCAAATCAGGCAGGTCTCCTGGCTCTGCTTCATTACCTTCTGCGGCCTTCCCGTTATACACGGTGGCCTTTTTTGCACTTTCACGCACGCAGTCGGTTCCACAGTTACAGTGGCGGGTCCGCCGGGGATTTGCACCCCGTTCCCTATTCTCCCTTACGGGCACCTAATCCTTATAAGGTTTTACCTTCACGACATTATTATATCGACATTACTCACTGAAAACAAGACTTTAATAAATATTACGTGTTAATAAATATTGTCTTACTGCCACTCTTTGATCAAAGCAATTTCCCGGGCATATCCCTCTTCATCGTTAGGTGTTTCCAGGATAAATACTGCCTTGCTGAGATCTTCATCAAAGATTATGCTCTTAATTATGTCTAAACCAAGTTCTCCTTCTCCAAGCTTAGCATGCCTATCACGACGCGATCCTACCGGATGTATCGAATCATTCAAATGAAAAACCTTCAGTCTATCAAATCCAACTTCTTTTTCAATATCATCCTTAAGCTCGTCTAAACGAGTCAAGTCATAACCGGCACCGGTCAAATGGCAGCTATCAAGGCAAACCCCAAGCTGTGGATGGTTGTCGCATTGTGTTATGAGGCTTCCCAGTTGTTTCATGGTATATCCCAACTCCGTTCCCGACCCTGCCATCCCCTCCAACAAAAGAAAGGTTTCTGTCGGGATTTCTGCCAGTACATCCTTAAGACCCGCCGCCACAAGGTCCAGCCCCATTTCCTCACCTTGCCCGCCGTGACTGCCCGGGTGTAAAACAATGTATGGTACACCCACAGTCTTTACTCTTTGAAAATCCTCCCGTAGCATCCTTAACGAAAACTCCCTTACCTCGGGTTTTTTTGAGGCCAGATTATACGTATAAGGGGAATGGGCAACCAGTGGGCCAAAATTATTTGCTTTCATCAACTGTTGAGCCTTTAGAATGTCTTGTTCATCCAATTTTTTAGCACGTCCGCCCCGTGGATTTCTGGTGAAAAATTGAAAGGTGTTGCCACCCATCTCCACGGAAGTCTGTACCGCATTGTATAGTCCTTTTGCAATCGAGATATGAGCTCCAAGGTACATCATTTTTACTCCCTTCTCGACACATTTTGTCTTATTGCCCGGGAAATTTTACCTCCATGACGGATTTTTCCCAATCCAGTAGCCATTTTTTTATCTCAAGACCTCCTCCGAAGCCTGTAAGCCGTCCATTCTTACCAATCACGCGGTGACATGGTACTACAATTGCTAAGGGATTACTGTTACAAGCCTGTCCTACCGCACGGCAAGCCTTTTTTCTACCGATACGGGAAGCCAATTCACCATAACTCATGGTGGTTCCGTGTTCTATCTTTGTCATTTCCTGCCATACTGCCATTTGAAAAGATGTCCCCGATATGCGCCACGGTACCGTAAACTCATGCAATTCGCCGGCAAAATAGGCTCTCAGTTCATCGACCGCCTGCGCCAACACTGGCGGCAGAAAATCCCAAGAGACATATTTACCAAACCGGGGAATATCCTTCCGAACAAACCTTACATACCTCAAGTACTGTTCGTCGGAGATTACATCTATTATTCCCACCGGCGTATCCACTTCGTGACAGAACAAGTTATCCATACCGTCACCCCTATCCGCTCCCTTATTATACACAATAGCCGGGCAACAAAAAAGAGCCCCCGCATGCGAGAGCTAAATTTCCGCTATATTCCGGTTTATCCGCCAGCTTTGTCTTGTTTAGGAAATTCTATAATCCTGCAATTATTTTTACCATCGCCAACCGGTTCCTGTTTCTGTACCGCTTGTTCAAAAACATCGCCGCTTGCCAAATTAATAATCCTTGTAATCTCGTTGAGTCCGTCAACTTCGCTTTCAACCACGAATTCGCCGGCAGGGGAACGTAAATCAGTCAGATTGGCAATCAAAGCCTGCAACATTTCTTTAGACAGCGTTATACGAACATGCGCCATTTTATCCCCCCATAAGGTAAGCTTCTATACTTATTATAGGTGGGGAAAAAATAAATGCTACAAGAAACCTAAAATATTCTCGGGTATAACTTGAATTTCGGAAATAGAAACAGTCATATCTATAAGGGTTCTTATTTCCATATTAACAGCGAATTTATATCACGTTATGAAATGTTTATGTGTTTGTAAATTCTTACAACAGTTTAACAAAATCGTTCAGCGTCTCCAACTGAGCTGTCAATTCCTCTATGGAGGCCGCTATTTGCTCTGTTGCTGAGGATTGCTCCTGGCTGACCGCGCTCGTTTCCTGGGTGTCGGTGTTAATAACCTTTATCGAATCAGCTATCTCCAACAGAATAGACTCTACCTGCTTGGCAGAGGTATTGCTTTCTTCCGCCAGCCGCCTGATTTCTTCGGCCACGACGGCAAAACCTCTACCCTGATCTCCCGCTCTGGCCGCCTCGATTGCCGCATTCAATCCCAACAGTTTACTCATATCGGCAATACTTCGTATCATCTGAATAATTTCATCAGTCTGCTTTACATTTTCGCTCGTCTGCTGCGCGGCTCCCGCCAGCCTGGAACCGATATTTGCTAGATTTTGAGCACCGGAGGCTATCTCTTGCACACCATTACCCACCTGCTCAAAGGCTGAACTGAACTGCTCAATGACTTCTTGCAGCTTGTTCTGGTTTTCCAAGCTCAGCCCGACCACAACCGCCCCAATCACCTCATCATTCTCATCATATACCGGTTCTGCCATGGCTTTATAAGGTACACCATAGAGTTCCTTCCCGGTAACCCTGACCTCACGTCTTCCTTCATCCATGGCCATCCTTGCCACAGCTCCCTCTATAATCGGATCGCCCGGCTTGATTTTGAGGTCAATGGTATCACCCGGCACGTGTAAAACGGCTTGCTTGAAATCACATATAGTAACAAAAACATCGTAAGGATAAAGGGCTTTTAAGTGAGGAGCAATGGTTACAAACGCATCAAAAACTTCTTTGCCAATAAATTTACCCATTGTTGGACCTCCCATCTTGTCTTATTTTTAATATTATAATTTTTCTTAATATTTTATAACACTTGTTTATATGCTATGAATTCGATATTTATTCCTTTTATTCCTTTAAATATACCCAAATTTATTTGAGTTTTTTCCTAAACATATACATATAAGTGAGAACACACAAATCTGTATCCTCACTTATATGCAGAAAGAACTTGGAATTTTAAGATATAAATTATTAGGGCTTTTTTCATACCTTGAAACATAAGCAAAAGCTTTGGTTTTCTTTTCTTAGTTAAACTTTTACAGCAGCTTGACAAAATCATTCAGTGTCTCCAACTGAGCTGTCAATTCCTCTATGGAGGCCGCTATTTGCTCTGTTGCTGAAGATTGCTCCTGGCTGACCGCACTCGTTTCCTGGGTGTCGTTATTAATAACCTTTATCGAATCAGCTATCTCCAACAGGATAGATTCCACCTGCTTGGCGGAGGTATTGCTTTCTTCCGCAAGCCGTCTGATTTCTTCAGCCACAACGGCAAAGCCTCTACCCTGATCTCCCGCTCTGGCCGCCTCGATTGCCGCATTCAATCCTAATAGTTTACTCATATCGGCAATACTTCGTATCATCTGAATAATTTCATCAGTCTGCTTTACATTTTCGCTCGTCTGCTGCGCCGCTCCCGCTAGCCTGGAACCGATATTCGCCAAGTTTTGGGCTCCGGAGGCTATCTCTTGCACACCACTACTCACCTGCTCAAAGGCTGAACTGAATTGCTCTATTACCTCCTGCAGCTTGTTTTGGTTTTCTAAGCTCAGACCGATCCCTACTGTCCCGATTACATTATTGTTCTCGTCAAAAACCGGTTCAGTAATGGCTTTGTACGGAACACCGTAAACCTCTTTCCCCACAATTATGACTTCTCTTCTTCTTTCCTGCATAGCGGCATATGCCGAAGAACCATTATTAACCGTTTCTCCGACCTTAAGCTCTATATCGAAAGTATCTGCAGATACGTACGCGATAATTTTATCCGTATCACAGATAGTAACACATACGTCATATGGATACAAAGCTTTAAAATATGGTGCAATAGTTACAAACGCATCTAAGACTTCTCTTCCTACAAATTTCCCCATCTAATTTTCCTCCTTATTTTACATCTTTTTAGCTAATTAAATATCAAAGCGTATTATTCTGTCTTTTGCTAAGATATTGTTATTATGGTCCTAAATTCGACATCAATTTATTATATTCCTCTTTATAATTGCTTCTGACTTTCTATAATTTGTCTTAACAGCACGTTTATATCATGTTATAAAAAGGCTTCCATCCATGTTTTTAAGTATGGACAGAAGCCTCAATTGCTTTTTAGGGCATTGAAAAACAACAATACCTCAATTTTTACAGCAGTTTGACAAATTCATTCAAAGTCTCCAACTGAGCGATCAATTCTTCCATAGAGGCCGCTATTTCCTGTGTGGCTGAAGATTGTTCTTCGCTGACCGCGCTTGTTTCCTGGGTGTCATCGTTCATACCCTTTATTGCCTCAGCAATCTGAAACAGGATAGACTCCACCTGCTTGGCAGAGGTATTGCTCTCCGCTGCAAGCCGCCTTATTTCTTCGGCTACAACGGCAAAGCCCCTTCCGTGTTCCCCTGCCCGGGCTGCTTCAATAGCCGCATTTAACCCTAACAGTTTGCTCATATCTGCAATCTCGCGTATCATTTGAATTATTTCATCAGTCTTTTTCACATTTTCGGTTGTCTGCTGAGTCGTTCCCGCCAGCCTGGTTCCGATATTCGCTAGATTTTGGGCACCGGAAGCTATCTCCTGTATACCACTGTTCACCTGTTCAAAAGCAGAACTGAACTGTTCAATAACATCTTGTAGCTTGTTCTGATTCTCCAAGCTCAGACCAACCCCAACCGCTCCAATTACATTATTGTCCTCGTCATAAACGGGCTCGGTAATGGCCTTATACGGAACACCGTATAGCTCCTTCCCGACTACCATGACTTCCTTTCTTCTTTCCTGCATCGCGGCATATGATGAACTACCGGTTTGAACCGGATCCCCAACTTTAGCATTTATATCGAAGGTATCTGCGGGTTCATACGCAATATACTTTTCCGTATCACAGACAAATACAAACACGTCGTAAGGATATAAATCTTTCAAACATGGTGCAATGGTTATGAAGGCATTTAAGACTTCTTTTCCTACAAATTTATCCATTAATATATAACCTCCTTGTAATTGTGGGTTTTTAGTTTAATACCCTATCAACATTAAGTAAAATCATAAGTCTCTCCTCTATTCTGATAATACCCGAAAACAATTCATTATAAGTCTGAATACCAGCCTTTTCTACTTTCTCAACAGAATCAGCAGATACTGTCATCACTTCTGTTACCTCATCCACCAACAAACCGAGACTTTTGTTTTCCACTTCTACCACGACAATACGGGTTTCAGCTTTATTTCCGTGGTTTGTGGACTCTTCAAAAAATTTTTTCTTCATATCAATGATTGGTATTATCGTTCCGCGCAAGTTTATAATTCCTAAAATGTATTCGGCTGTATCAGGCAGTTTAGTTATCTCTTCCATTCTGATTATCTCTTTTACTTTGTCGATTTCTAGTCCGTATTCCGTATTATTGAGCCTGATGATTACTGCTTGCAACTCGTTTTTTTGCACCGTCAAGATTTTTCCTCCTTCTTCCTAGTCTGCATTTACTATTATCGTCTATCAATAACCCTCCCTCTTAAATTAATATCTTTTTCTATCTTTGGGGTTGAAAACCAACAACGACTCAACTCTTACAGTAGCTTGACAAAATCATTCAGCGTTTCCAACTGAGCGATCAATTCTTCCATAGAGGCCGCTATTTCTTGTGTGGCTGAAGATTGTTCTTCGCTGACCGCGCTTGTTTCCTGGGTGTCATCGTTCATACCCTTTATTGCCTCAGCAATCTGAAGCAAAATAGACTCCACCTGCTTGGCGGAGGTATTGCTCTCCGCCGCAAGCCGCCTTATTTCTTCGGCTACAACGGCAAATCCCCTCCCGTGTTCTCCTGCTCGGGCTGCTTCAATTGCCGCGTTTAATCCCAACAGCTTGCTCATATCAGCAATCTCTCTTATCATCTGAATTATTTCATCAGTCTTTTTCACATTTTCGGTTGTCTGCTGAGTCGTTCCCGCCAGCCTGGTTCCGATATTCGCTAGATTTTGGGCACCGGAAGCTATCTCTTGTACACCGCTGCTTACCTGCTCAAAGGCCGAACTGAACTGCTCAATAACCTCCTGTAGCTTGTTCTGATTCTCCAAGCTCAGCCCGATTCCAACCGCTCCGATTACATTATTTTCTTCATCAAAAATCGGCTCGGTAATAGCCTTAAACGGAATACCGTAAAGTTCTTTCCCTACTACCATGACTTTCTTTCTTTTTTCCTGCATCGCTGTATATGATGAACTACTAGTTTCAACCGGATCTCCAACTTTAGCATTTAATTTGAAGGTGTCTGCGGGTTCATATGCAATATACTTTTCCGTATCACAGACAAATACAAACACGTCATAAGGATATAAATCTTTCAAACATGGTGTAATGGTCACGAAGGCATCTAAAGTTTTTTTGCCAATAAATTTTGCCATTGTATATACCTCCTCGTATAAATGCCATCTAATCTAAAATTTTATCAACATTAAGTAAAATCGTAAGTCTCTCTCCTATTCTGACGATACCTGAAAATAGTTCGTTATAAGTCTGAATACCAGCCTTTTCTACTTTCTCAACAGAATCAGCAGATACTGTCATCACTTCTGTTACCTCATCCACCAACAAACCGAGACTTTTGTTTTCCACTTCTACTACAACAATACGGGTTTCAGCTTTATTTCCGCGGTTTGTAGACTCTTCAAAAAACTTTTTCTTCATATCAATGATTGGTATGATCAATCCACGCAAGTTAATGATTCCTAAAATATATACGGCCGTGTCAGGCAACTTGGTTATCTCTTTCATCTTAATGATTTCTTTTACCTTGCTGATTTCCAGGCCGTATTCCGTATTATTGAGCCTGATGATTACTGCTTGCAACTCGTTTTTTTGCACCGTCAAGTCATTTCCCCCTTTTTCCTCATCTGTGTTTGCTACTATTAAATAGCTTCCATTCCCTCCTCTACATAGGTTTATTTTGTAATTATTTTGTGCTTTTGTCCCAAATATGCAAAACGCATGCCAGCTTTCGGCATGCGTAATTAACTTTTGTAATCTCGCAATTGCAAGGCAAATCACCTTCTTTAGTTATTTTGGTTTTTTAAAGATATCTCCTTTCTTTGCCGTTATCTGCACAATGATTTGACATTTGCTCATTTCCGGACATTACTAGATTTCTTTTTTGCGATGTTTTCCAATCTTGTATACAGAGCGTGACGCGATATGTCCAGATAACAGGCAGTTTTTGTTTTATTACCTTTATACTTCTTGAGCGCAAGAGAAATTATATTGTTTATATGGTCTTCCAAAGGAAACTTTTCCTCCGGCAAGGAAAATGATTGAGGAAAACAAGGGTCATTGTCACTGCCGTATTTCCCTAAATCCAAACCGCGGCGACGTATTATATCCAGGTGATGAGGTTCAAGCTTTAAAGAGTCATGCATAAATACTACCCATTCGATTGTATTTTTCAACTCACGAACGTTCCCCGGCCAATAGTATTCCAGTAATATCTCTTCCGCCTCTTTACTCACTGAAGAGAAAGATTTCCCCTTCGAGAAAGAAAACTGGGATAAGAACATCTTAGCAAGAGGAATAATTGCCTCCTTGCGTTCCCTGAGCGGAGGTATCACTAGATTACCGACCTTAAGACGAAAATATAAATCACTGCGAAACCCCCCTTTTTTTAGGAGTTCTTCCAATCTTACGTTTGTGGCACATATTATTCTGGCATCCAGTTTAACCTTCTTAAGCCCTCCCACCCGATAATATTCTTTATCCTGCAGAACCCGTAAAAGCTTAACCTGTTGCCCAAACGGAACTTCAGAAATTTCGTCTAAAAAGAGTGTACCCCCTTGAGCAAGATCCAGTTTTCCTTTATGCCCTTTTTGAAGTCCTCCGGTAAAAGACCCTCCTTCATAGCCAAACAGTTCTGTTTCAAACAGGTTATGTACCAAAGCTGCACAACTAATATTGATAAAGGGAGTCTCCTCATGCTTGAAGCCATGGTGTATCACCTTGGCTAATATCTCTTTGCCCGTTCCCGTCTCGCCCTCAATCAACACCGGAATAGACCTATCTTGATGATATTTATTTGCCTGCCTCACAAGTTCCCGCATACTTTCCGAGAAAACACCTATTTCTTCCATTCCTAATCCCACCTTGAATGCTGCAGCATACTCTGCCCATTTTTTGATACATATTGATATTTCGTCCTGTTATACTGGCAAATCTAATTATTCTGTTTTTCGCGCCGTCGAAACGCAAACACCATACTCCTCTTCTCAAAGCATTTTATCTTTAACTACTTCCAAGTCTAAATTCAAGATTGTTTGAAATAATCCTCTGCCTAAATAATAGGATTAATATAGGACAATAGTATCCACTTTTATGTTTAATAACTTTTTGTCATTAATCTCCACTTGCCATAGTACATAAAATTAAAAATGCTTGGAGGGATATACATGTTTAAAACATTTCAAAAAAAGTTCACCCTTCCTCTAGAAACAAAAATCACCGTCCTCGGTTTGCGTGTAGAAACAAGCAATGCCCCATACCATCAGGTAATCGGTAAAAAATTGATCTTTGAGGATCTTTGGAAAATCCAAATAGCCTGTTCCTCGTGCCAAGAAGAGACACCGGCCATTGTTCCGGGCTTCTTGGAATTCGAACGGTTTTGGAAAGAGGAATGCGAGTGGACATCAGGTTTCCCACGGGAGGTAACGGTCGCATACCACCAAAAGCCCCGCAATCTTTCTGCCCATGTTATTTATCAAAGAGAACAAGATTTGCGTCTTCATTTAACTCTGGAGACTATTCTGCTGATAGATTTTGCCGAAAACGAGGAACCCCGTAAAGACAGTCATCCCACTTTAAAAGGTGCCGTGCTTGATGCTTATAGATTAGTTCCCCTGTCCCAGGCTATTATTGAATTCTATCAAAAGGGTAACGACTCTCCTGTAGCAAAGGTTGCCTCTGACAGCAAGGGCCGTTACTTATGTGAGGAAATCATTCCGGGAATTTACGATGTCAAGGTTAAGCATCCCCGTTATCTGCCCCTAATAATTAAAAATTACATTGTGGCCGCAGGAGATGATAAATCCCAAGATTTTTTATTAAGAAGGTAAAGGAATGAGAATGACTGCTATAAATTAAAGACACCTTTGGGCAGAAGGTGTCTTTAATTTCAGCGAATTATCCGTGGGAGCTCCACCATACCTGCTCCCTGCTGTTCTCGGTTTAATCCTTGGATCCTGACGGATCCCCGTGCCAGCATCCCCACAACTTGAGGTATTGTCATTACTCCGTAACAGTTTAAGAGATCTGCTGCCGCACCGGTAATGTGAGGTGCCGCAAACGACGTCCCGCTTTTTATTGCGTACCCACTGCCAAGCCAGGTAGAATTGATATCCACCCCCGGAGCACAAAAATTGACTTCCGGACCGGAACTGGAGAATTCGCCCAGCCTATCATTCTCATCCGTAGCCGATACCGCCAACACACTCGGAAAACGGGCTGGGTAGTTTACACGCCCGCCATCATTGCCGGCCGCCGCTACAATGATCACTCCTCTTTCATAAGCTGCCTGCATTGCTCTTTCCAGAGTACTGTTGGTTTCAGAGGTAGAAAAGCTCATATTGATAATATTCACAGGTTTATTCATCAGCCAGTCTAAGCCCTCAATAATATCGGACATGGCACCACTGCCTTTTTTGTTAAAAGCCTTCACTGCATAGATATCGACGTACGGGTTAATACCTGTTTTACCGTATTTATTGCTGGCACCTATGATTCCCGCCACGTGTGTCCCATGCCCGTAATCATCGAGAAAGCTTTCTACTCCGTTTAACGTGCTGACTCCTTCCCGAACGTTGTCTTTTAAGTCAGGATGAAAATAATTTATCCCCGTATCTATGATACCTACACCAACCCTACGTTCTTTCAACTTATCCCATACCTGCGGTGCCCCTATCCTCTTTAAACCCCAATCTATATTCTGCATCCCCTTCTTCGGCTGGAGAGGGGTTTTAGGCTGCATCGGCTTAGGCCAAAAGGGAAAAAAGGAGTATCCCGGAAAGAAAAAATCCAACCTGTCACACAATCTAAACTCCAGGTCCTCTTCAACCATTATTGTGCTATCTAGCCCACGGGTCACGCCTTCAATGCTTTTTTCCCCCAGGTATTCACACAAAAACCCATTAACAAGCGGCAACTCTTTAATAATACGGATATCTTGCGAAACAAGGGTCTTTTTCAACATCTCCATCTCTTCTCTATTTTCAACCGATATTATCTTTCTCACCGAGGTTTGAGAGGTATCAGTATTTATCATTTATATTCCCCTTTCTCTGACAACAAGGCAATTAATTGCTCCTTTACCTTATGCCGCCAAGGGGCAAATGGCTACTTGACTTCTAAATATTGGCCGGTTAATATTGCTATAATGATTGTATTAACAACGGTATTGAGAACTTACATAGACGGATGTGATTTTCTATGAGAACAAACCGTAACAAATTACGGGTGCTTACTGTTTTTTTCTTCTTCCTCGTTTTCTTCCTTTCAGGCTGCCAACCCACTGTCACTACAGCGGGTGATCCCGTCAACGAAACGCCCCCTCCCCCGCCAAAGCAGAACAAAACCCTGATTATATCTGTAACCGGCGATATCATGATGCACAACACCCAGCTTCAGGCAGGATATCAACCGAAACTGGACAATTACGACTATTCTCCCTTTTTTAAGAGAATATCTCCTTTATTAAAGGTGCCTGATTTGTTGATCGGGAATCTGGAAACGACCTTTGCCGGAAAATCTGCCGGATATGGCGGTTATCCTCGCTTTAATACACCCGAAGAGATGGCCGCTGATCTAAAAGGGGCCGGCTTCGACATCCTTACAACAGCAAACAACCACAGCCTGGACAAAGGCTTTGCGGGACTTGCTTCAACACTCGATAACCTTGATGCCGCCTGCCTTTTACACACTGGAACTTCACGCACTATAGAAGAACAAGGGCAGCTACTTTTACTGGATATCCAGGACATCAAGCTGGCCGTACTTTCCTATACCTACGGTACTAACGGCTTAACCCCACCAAAGGACAAGGAGTACTGTGTCAATTACATAAATGAAGACGCTATCAAGGCGGACATCCTTAAGGCTCAAGAACAAGGTGCCGGTTATATTATCGTCTGCCTGCATTTTGGACAAGAGTACCAGACAAAGCCCAACAGCCACCAGAAACAACTGGCCCAATCCCTTTTCGCGGCAGGTGCCGATATCATCTTCGGCAGTCACCCCCACGTCCTTCAGCCCACCGCCGTGATTAAAAACGAAAACCGGGATACAAATAATTTTGTTATATATTCACTAGGTAATTTTATTTCGGACCAATCCAAACTGGAGCGTAAATCCAGCGTGCTCCTCAACGTTTTCTTGACTATTGAGGCGGAAACTAACAAAGTTTCTTTTGAAAAGGCCACCTATATTCCGATCTGGACAAGACGGTATCAGACCGGGGGCAGAACTTCATTTGAGGTGTTGCCGATTGAACCTTGCCTGACCAGCATCGAAACAGGCCAAGAACATGACTTCAGCAATAAAGAAATCGAAACACTAAATCAGGCTTGGGAGCTCATCGATTCCCGCCTTTCAGGGGAGCACTCCGACATGTTTATGCTCCACAGACTTCCACTTCCCGTATCTCAACTTGATTTGATTGAATCCTATAGACAATGAAGGAGAAAAATAATGTTAGCTGGTGCAAGAATCATTAAAACAGGAATAGCCGTAACGATCAGTATGTACATCTGTTTACACTTTGATATTCAGCCCGCCATTTTTGCTGCGGCGGCCGCAGTATTGAACATGCAACCCTCACTGGGCATGAGCCTGTCCAATGCTAAAGAGCAGGTTCTTATCCATATAATTTCTATCAGCATCGCCATTACCCTGGGAGTTATAATCGGCTCAAATCCCATCAGCATGGGACTTTCCACCATACTGGTGATTCTCACCTGCAGTCGCTTTAAATTGCGAGCAGGCATGGCAGGGGGTATCATGGCCTCCATCTTCATTCTGGGTTCACCGCCTACTGAGTTTCTTTCACATGCCCTGACCCGTTCTCTCGCCATCTTTATAGGGATAGGCGCGGCATTACTGGTCAATGCGGTCATTGTTCCTCCGCGTTATTCTAAGCCCCTGCGCAGTAAGCTTTGTGAATTAAACAACGTTATCGCTGCAGCCTTTTGTGATGCCGCACACGGGTTTTTGAACGCAGATAACCTGCCTCCCGATTATTTAGCAAATAAGAAAAAAGAAATAGATGCCCTGTTTAAGCAATCCCGGCACCTTTACGAGCTTTTTAGGTACAACTTGGGCCCTGCAAGTGAAAAAGAAGAGGATTCGGCCCAAGAAATAGAAAGCAAACTCTACAATGATTATCTCTCGTACAATAAGGGGCTTTGGCAAAGAACACGTGATATCCATTTTCTAACAGAAGAAAGAGTGCAAAGAAGAAAAAAAGCCGGGGAAATGCCCATCAGCCCGGAGTTTCTGGAAATATTGGACCTTCTCGACAGCGGCTTACTTCTTTTTACCTCTTACAATAATGAACTGCAAAACAAACTGTCCGATAAAAAGTTCGACAAGGTAAACGAACCGCACATCTGGAGAAAGCTTGATGATATCTTGAACCGTTGGCATGACCGTTTTCCTACAGGCAGTTACTACCTACATGCCCTGATTGAGGTTTCCCTCGTTACCTACAAGATACGCTGGGCCGCCAAGGAATCCGCGTCACTGCTAGATACTGAAGTCGATTTGGGATAGATATAACCTGCTCTTTTGATATAGCTGAATACAACGACATAATTTGGTATAATAATTACATGCTGATTCAGACTTAGATATTTTTGTTGTAATAAAAGAGGATGCTGACATTCGAGAAATTGATGCTATAAAACTGATAAACAAAGCAATTAGGGATAAAAAAACAATGCCGGTAGATGTGGTGGTTAGCAAGAAAAACAAATTTAATCAACGAAAGTATACTCCGTCAATAGAGCGTCAAGTAGTACAGGAAGGTATGATGCTCTATGGATAATTTAATAAGTTCAAAAGAATGGCATAAGCTTGCGGAAAACAGCCAAGGTATCCAACGCAATTGGTGCTGGAGGAAAGAGATATGCAAGAAGCACTTGTAAGTGCTAAATCAATTAGGGATTTTATTATAATGATGATTGGGCAACGGATAACCAAAGAATGATCATAGAATTGACATTTTACCTTTACCTCTTTATAATTGTTATGTGCTCGTGTTATGCTGATGTGGCTCAGTGGTAGAGCAGCTGATTCGTAATCAGCAGGTCGGGGGTTCAAATCCCCCCATCAGCTCCACTCATTAAGAAAAAATCCTTAGAATCGCAGTGGTTCTAAGGATTTTTTATTGATTACCTTTTGACTATGACACGAACCTCAAAATCCGCATTCTGACTGCAATTTTTGGTATAATATTATAAGCGGAAATGAAAGCACTCCTTATTGTAAAGCATAAACAAGGCTAAAGGAAGCTGCTTATGAATGATCCGTACCTTTATGAAGGCAACTCTGTTCTGCGCAACTTATTGAATATCCATGACGAAAAGGAATTGGATATTGCCGAAGCGGAACTATCGCAAGCCAACATGATGTTGCTTTATGAGCAGGAATAAGCGTTTGGTATACTGATGACATTCTTCGTTGAGCATTACGATTATTACTTTGATAACGAGCTTTTGGCTGCCAGTGCCGGATATGTCCGCAATAAATGATTAATTTTTACAAGGTATTGCAGGAACTAGACATAAACTGAAATAATACTACCTTACGAAAAACCGCGAAAGTATTGTTGAGCCTACCCCAGCAATGCGCGACTCCCTCCTGCTCCAATGGAATTAAAATCCTGCAAAAGATTGCGGGATTTTTTGTTATGCAAGAAAACATAGAATTAACTCATTGAACATATGTTCGATATGTGATATGATTTTCCTGTATTTTATTTGAGAATTTACAGCATTCTTTTCACTTGTTGAACGGAGGTAAATTCGATGCCAAAGAATAAAAACTTAAAGGATACTATTTTCGCCAAAGGGACTGAAATTACTGTTATTTCCGGAAAAGAAGGTAATGATTATATTTCATTGACCGATATTGCAAAACATAAAACAGACGATAGTCCTGGTTATGTGATACAAAACTGGATGAGAAATCGTAACGTGGTTCAATTTCTTGGCTTATGGGAGAGATTAAACAATTTGAAATTCAATTGCCTCGAATTCGAGGCAATTGAAAATGAAGCTGGCCTCAATAATTTCGTTTTAACACCTAAAAAGTGGATTGAAAAAACAGGAGCTATCGGTATGACTTCGAAACAAGGTCGTTATGCAGCTACCTTTGCGCATTCCGATATCGCCTTTGAATTTGCCTCATGGATTTCGCCGGAGTTTAAACTTTACATTATAAAAGATTACCAACGCTTAAAATCGGACGAAAATAGCCGCCTGTCAATTGGCTGGAATCTTAACCGTACTCTTGCGAAAATTAATTATCGGATACATACGGACGCAATCAAAGATGTATTAATCCCACCGGATATTGCTCCGCAGAAGCAAAATATGACTTATGCCAATGAAGCTGACCTTTTGAATGTTGCCTTGTTTGGCATGACGGCTAAAGAGTGGCGACTGGCTAATCCTGATGCTAAAGGAAATATCCGTGACGAGGCATCACTTCAGCAGCTCATTGTTTTGTCAAATATGGAAAGCTTGAATGCAGAGTTCATCCGTCAGGGGTTACCGCAAAAAGAACGACTCCTTCGGCTTAATGCCAGTGCCAAACAAATGATGAGATCACTATTGGACAGTACAGGTATTGAACGATTGAAGCAGTTGTAATCGCCAAAGGAATCAAGTATTAAAACGATTAAACGGGATAAAATCCACAAGCTCCAAAATTCAAAGAGAAGCTGATGCTGGATGAGTAATGACAGTGGTTAGTATAAGGAAATAACTTTCTGTGAAAAGCGGAGCCGATGAAGGTTCAAATCCCCCCCATCAGCTCCACTAACACAAGGGAACACGGATTATTAAATACTGTAAAAATTGGAAAGAGGCTGCAATCTTACAGCTATGTGATGAAAGTGGAGATAAATAACCCACTTTTTAGTGGATATTTCACCTAGTTTTCTATTGAAGAATCATCGTTTTTACTAAAAAAATATAATCCGAAGCCACTAGTTTTAATAGGCTCTGGAACGACCCCAAAAGTAAATAAATAGGAACAATCAATTTACCCATCACTACCATTATTGCAAAAATCGTTTCAAGTTCTCCCATAAGAAGAATCCTTATGCATGTGAATCCCCCATAAAATAAATTGACCCACCGTGGTACGCATTGTTAAGAGGCGTGGCAGGTACTGTTGCCATTATAATACATCGCCCAGAGTTCTCCTGTCAATATCATCTGGAATGCTTTTCTTTTTTCTCTGTCGACCGCCATTGGCAAAGCGTGAAACCGTGGCATAATCCTATCAACAGCTGTGCCTGTGGTCTTCAGCAAGCCGTCTCGGAAGGCATTTTCCATAAAACGTCGCGTTTCCTCCGGCTTTAATTTTTCTTCTTCAATAATGGCTGTGATATCCGCTTCTCTGCGCTCATATAAAAATGTACACCAGTCTTCATCGACTTTTGTAGAGATGTTGACCTGTTCGATGAAACGCTCGATAAGCTCTTTCTTGCTGCGAAGCTCAATGCTTGCATTAATGGCTTTATCGATAGTCGTGAGAATGCTTTTATCCTTGCAGTTAGATTCCTGGTATTTCGCTACAAGTATCAGGATATATTCAATATTGACCTCAATCTGCCTGATAAGCTCAATTTCGAAAACAATATCATCGTTGATAGTTTCCTTATCACCATCTGCGCCTTTCCTATATTCCAGTATTCAATATAGATATCTTCAAAGGCATCAGGGAGTACCCCTGTTTCTTCCGGTGAATGCTGATTATACTAAAAATATTATTTTCGGCACACATTTTCTGCATGCAGAATGCTCTTACCTCTTTTGCGAACAATAAGCAGGTGTACTTTTTATACCTCCGGAGCCT
Source organism: Clostridia bacterium (assembly GCA_018433675.1). Taxonomy (GTDB): domain Bacteria; phylum Bacillota; class Peptococcia; order DRI-13; family SM3-B62; genus SM3-B62. Next base: position 19,611 of record JAHDQS010000045.1, on the reverse strand, counting down.
GCTATTTACTACTTTTTATTGTTATTTATCTTGTTTTTCTTTGTTTCTTTGTTTCTTTGCTATTATTATTTCAAAGATATTTTGATAGGAAATGCGCAAATAAACGAGTAGCGAATTAATATGTTAAAGAAGAGAATAGCTGTATCCCCCAAGCGACAAATCACTATTCCTATAGAGTTTTTTAATACAATAGGCATCAAAAATGAAGTAGAATGCTATCTGCACAACAATAGCCTCGTGATTCGTCCTGTTAGGGATGCTGATGGGGAATTCGATGAAGAGATCCTGGCCGATTTGATCGCACAAGGTTTATCTGGTGAAAAGCTTTTGGAAAAATTCAAGGAAACGCGACACAATATACGTCTGGCTGTTGAGCGCCTCTTGGAAGAGGCCAGTCTTGCAGTAAAAGGACAACGGCCAAGTTCTACTTACGAGGATGTTTTTATCCGGGGAAATGAATAAGTATAATGCCCCTATTGTCAAGACACAAAATCCGATTATTCAAGTTAATCTCCTTCCGTTGAGAGATGTATAATTTTCTATATACATCTACAACAAAATAGTCAAGTTTAGGATATTACCACGAATTTAAGGTATTTATGAAAAAAAGTGTCGAAAGTCAAAGTTTTTTCTGTACAGAGAAAATACTTTGACTTTCTTATTTTGTTGCCATATAATGGACATGCAAAGGGGTGATATCCATGATTGAGCGCAAGGAATACTTGGATCGGCTAATCGCAAGTAGGGAAAAGAATATAATCAAGGTAGTAACCGGAGTGCGTCGATGCGGCAAATCAACGCTGTTTCAACTTTACATCGATTACCTTAAATCCACAGGAGTTACCGACGATCAAATCATATCAGTCAATTTGGAAGATATAGATTATGAACACCTTTTAAATTACAAAGCTTTGTATGGATACGTTAAGGAACGCCTGCAAAAAGGCAAATATACCTACGTCTTTCTTGATGAAGTACAAAATTGCAAGGACTATGAAAAAACTGTAGACAGCCTTTATATCAAGCCGAATGTGGATGTATATATAACTGGTTCCAATGCCTATATGCTTTCGGGGGAGCTTGCTACGCTTATATCAGGGCGTTATATAAAGATTGAAATGCTTCCATTATCATTTAAGGAGTATTGCGACGCTCAGACCGGGAACGGAAAAAGCCTAAGAGAAACTTTCAATGATTATCTGCGTTTCGGGGCATTTCCATATATAGCGCAGCTTGAGCGCAGTGACGTTGGGGTTACTCCATTCATCGATGGAATATATAATACAATTCTCGTAAAAGATGTTGCGAAAAGGGAAGGCATTACCGACATCGCACTGTTGGAAAGTATTGTCCGATTTGTTGCCAGTAGCATTGGTAGCCCTGTATCGACGAAAAAAATAAGCGACGCCATTAATTCTTCTGGAAGAAGGATTTCAGTAAATACTGTGGACAACTATTTGAGAGCGCTTACCGATAGCTACATCCTGTATAAGGCAGACCGCTATGATATTAAAGGCCGACAGCTCTTAAAAACGCTGGGGAAATATTATATTGTTGATACAGGCATCCGGAATATGTTTTTATCAAGTTCTGAATCCGATATTGGACATCTCATAGAAAATATAGTTTTTTTAGAATTGCAACGCAGAGGATATAAGGTAAATATTGGGAAGTTGTTGGAAAGCGAGATTGACTTTGTCGCATCCAACATGGACGGGCGCACGTACTATCAGGTATCAGCCTCGGTTTTGGATGCCGGAACTTTAGCACGGGAGCTTACGCCGCTGAAAAAAATACCAGACAACCACCCTAAAATGCTTTTAACCCTTGACGAAGTGGGAGCAGGTTCGAACTACGAGGGTATCCGGCAAGTTAATCTGCTGCATTGGCTAATGGGCATAGGAGTTTCATAGACGATCTTTCTGATAATTACTGCTTAATGAGTGCAAACTCATTGAAAGAAGATAAAAGCGTCAACAACTTAACCTTGCCCTTCTCCTTTTAGTCCTTCCGAGAGAAACTCACACTGAGGCTACAGAATCCATAAAATTATTGACAGCCCTGTCTTCACAAACTGATTTCTTTGCCTCTTTTCCCCTGCATACTTTCATACACTAACCAAGGAATATAGAGAATAATCCAAATAGCAAAGACCAGAAGTATTAAAGGAATGATATATCCAGGAGTTCCGCACCATCTCTCAAACACTTCAAGCGGTGTGTTTAAAGGCGCATACCGCAGGAACATATAATTACTGCCAATCAGCTTATTGGTCAGGGCAGCAATGCCCGCAAAAACCAACAGCAAGCCAAAACAGTGCGGAAGCCTTCTTATATTCGGCTGGAAACCATCGCCAAATATCCATAAAAACGGCAGCAAAATGAGTATCAAATGTGCTAATGAAAATTGCATATAAAAATAATTGCAAAAAGGATACTCGCCCATAACCGGGGTCAGCAGCGCAAAAACAGCGCCCGGCATCCCACAGCAGTAAGAAAATTCCTTCATCAGCGTGCTCCCGCCAATGACTGCGGAGGCTTCGATCCACACGGACAATGTGCACAGATGCAGCGGAAGCATTTGTTGAATTGTATAGTGCCCGATTACAGCCGTCCATAACCACGAGAAAAGCTGGATTGTTACCATGATGAAAACCAGGCTCATTTGTATCCGCCGCCGTATTGCCTCAACCCGCCTGCGGTAAATAAGTGTCATCAGAAAGATAATAGCAAGCGCAGTCGTCACCCAAGCCAGATGAAAAGCGCTGAAAGTTTCTATACCTGCGCCTGGCGGTAGGTCTGTTTCGTAGAGCCAGAAGTACTCGCACATCTGTCTGCAACTCCTTCAATCGCGTGCAAAACCTTGTTTTAATCTCTTGTAAGTTTCGTTAATAATTATACTAAATCCTTTTCTAATAGAACTCCATATTCGTTTTGAGGATGCTGAATTACGCCAAATAGAATAAAAAGCCAAGGTAATGAGCAACGCTTCCGCCTAAAACAAACAAATGCCATATTCCGTGATTAAAAGGCAGTCTCTTCCACAAATAAAATACTACACCAGACGTATAGAATAATCCGCCAATTAATAACCAGACTAAAAAACCTGTCGGTACCATCGTTAACATTGGTTTTACAGCTACAACCACCAGCCAGCCCATGCCGATGTATAAAAATATGGATAGATGTTTCATCTTTTCCACACTGAAAATGTTGAGAGTAATTCCCGCGATAGCCAGAAACCAGATAATACCGAATAATGTCCAACCCCAGACACCCCGCATAAACACCAGAGTAATGGGAGTATAACTGCCAGCTATCAACAAGAAGATAGAGATATGGTCAATTTTTCGCAAGACCCTTTTAGCACCTTCATGGGAAATACTGTGATAGAGGGTGGAAGATAAGTAAAGAAAGAAAAGCGTAAACCCATAAATGCTAAAACTCACGATGCGCCAGACATCACCGCGTACACTGGCAAAAACCACAAGTATAACCAGCGCGGCAATGCTGAGACAAGCCCCTATGCCATGGGTGATACTGTTAAAAATTTCTTCTGCCAGGGTATATCTGTTTGTTAATTTTTCTTTATCCGTTCTTGTGTCAACAAGTTTATTGGTATTCATTTCAATTCTCCTTTACACTATCCCCAATTTGCGACATATTAACTGGCGTTTTTCCTGAATCTTCGTTAGCTCACTTTCTGCAAAAATGTTTATTAACAGAACTGAAACGATTGTACACCTGAAGCAGACGTTCATCTAGAAAAGATAAGGCCTGCTTTGTAATTTCTTCCGGCACACCATAAGCCGCTTCGGCAATGCTCCCGGCAATAGCCCCTAAGGTGTCACTGTCACCTCCTAAGGAAACGGCATTCCGCAACGCATCTTCAAAATCAGTGCTTTCCAGAAAAGCCGTCACCCCTTCGGGCACTGTTTCCTTACAACTCCTGTGAAACTTATAGTCAGGGCGTATTTCCTCCAGACTGCGACTTAAATCATAGCCATATTGTTGCTGAATATATTCTCTAACCTCTGCTCGTGTCGAACCCTGACGTGTTAGAAAAATGGCTGCCGCGGTTGCCTGTGCCCCTTTAATACCTTCCGGGTGATTATGAGTCACAGAAGCAGTAAGGGCGGCTGCTTCTTCTACCTGGTTTAATGTTTCGAAAGCCCAGGCCACCGGTGAAACCCGCATGGCCGCTCCATTCCCGTCACTGTTATAGGGATTGGGATCATCAGAAAGCACCCATTCTCGGAAACGCCTTCCGTATCTGGCCTCGGGATAGAGCTGACCATACTTTTTCATCGCCGTGATAAAATCTTCTGCCTGGCCGCCGTTAAGCAATCCTTCGGCCACCGCTACAGTCATTACCGTGTCATCGGTAAAAGTACACCCTGCTTTAAAGAGCGGAAAGTCTTTCCTCTTGATTCCGTTCCTTTCGTAAACCGAACCGACAATATCACCCACAATAGCACCAAGCATGATTATTTATCACTTCCTTATTTGCATACTTTAGAGCTATTATATCATTTATCTTGGATCAATAATTTTATTGTAGTCCTCCAGTTATAAAACAGCTTTATTGTGATTGTTAGCACGAACCACTGTACACCTGACACTAATTATTCTTTTTTCCAAATCTAATAGAAAATGCAATTCCATTAAATGCATGAAAATAAGTTTTCAAAGAACAGAGAGGAACCGCACTGGTGCGAAATTAGAGAGACACCTTAGCCTGGTGTCTCTCTAATTTATTTGTTTGCTATACTTGATAGAATTATAGAATCTTCTTTATAGATGCTGATAGCTCTTGTTATATTTTGCAAAACCTCTTGCAGTATAAAGCCAGGATCCTTTGCCGCCGTCTGCGTCATTAGAACATATCACCACTTGGTCACTTTCCGGCATGAAGGCTATGCTGGTCGAATGCAGCATATGGCCGGAAGCGGCCTCAGGCAATACAATCTGCCCTATTGGAAATCCCTTACTGTTTATTACGAGAACCCTTCCTTGATTGTACATTGCAATATATAAGTTGCCATCTTCATCCACACAGCAAGAGTCGGGACCCAAGTGACCTGTCAGGTGACAAGCAACGCTGGCACCAAAGGGAGATATTGTAACTCCGTCTTCTTCCAGGGCAACATAGAAAACCCTGTTACCGGCAACCTCAGTAACCCAAAGGTTCTTATAGTCTGGAGTCATAGCTACGCCATTAGCAATCGCCAAGTTTTTGAGAATCGGCGTTATGGTTTTATAATCGGGCGATACATAGTAAACACCACCCTCAGGCTTCGTTGCCACTCCTTTAAAGTCCGTAAAATAGAAACCTCCTTTGTTGTCAAATACCAAATCATCCACACAGTAATCCTTGTCCGGATCAACGATCACCTCATAATCACTGCCATCCGGTTTCACGGCGAAGACGCCACCCTTGCCTTTCAAGTCACCCATGCCGCATATAAAAACCCTACCGTCTTTATGGACTTTTACCGCACCTACAGCATATCCTTTCGGTTCCTGAATCTTTGAAAGCTTCATGCCGTCCAGCTGTAGTTTAAAGACGGTACCCCCAAACACCTCGACAAAGAATAAGTTTTTACCATCTCTATCAAAGCATACCCCTTCAAGCTGTATTCCCTTTTTAGAAACTTCAAACCAAGGCTCCGCGATAATCGTCTGAATATTTGCGTCCGCACGATTTCCTGGGACAAAATATGAATCTTGATTATACGACAATTTCGGTAGTCTTTCAAAGTTTAACATCGTAATTCCTCCTTAAAATCTTATTTACTTCTTGAATGTAATTTATCAAAATCGGCATGCAGTCCAACTGTCGTGAGAGATTTCAACACACCCAGGTTAGCCGCCAGACCAACCGATGCAATTACCTGGGCAAGCTCCAAAGCAGATTGAATCTTCATGATTTTAAGTGAAAGCTGTGCCATGGGATGCACCTTGGTTGTTCCTCCTACTATACCCACAGCCATTGGAACCTCAATCATGCCTTCCAAATCTCCGTTATTGTTCTTCTCCCAAATCGTAACCGGTTTATATGTGCCGGATATAGATGCATAAGCATGAACCCCCGATTCAATGGCTCTTGTGTCATTGCCTGTGGCCAATGCCACCGGTATCATCCCATTCATAACGCCTTTATTGTTTGTAGTAGCACGGTATGGATCGGCCGCCGCAAATGCATACGCTGAAAGCACCTTATCTACATACGGTTCTCCGCCAAAATCCTCCTTCTTGACGCAAACTCTGGAACGTACCAGCCGATGTACAGCAAGATTGGAAACCACCTTAAGGTTTGCTTTTCCCCCGGTGATTTTCTCAAGCAATGGTGCAACAGCCTCAGCCATGGCATTCATTACCTGCGCTCCCATGGCATCTTTTGTGTCCACTAACAGATGAACTACCACCATAGGACCTTGATACGAATCTAATATCCTAACCGCAATACTCTTACAACCACCCCCAAAAGAGAGAAGTACCGGATCCTTGCTATCAGCCAACTTCATAATTGCTTCTTTTTCTTCCATTATTTTCAGCCTACTTGAGAAGGGATTGGAAATACCCGTAAGTTGCACCTGACCAATCATAATAGATCCCGTATTACTCGCGGTAAACCCGCCATTATTCTTAGCAAGCAGAGCTCCACCGCATATAGAACCATTCACATATGGCTCCTCTCCCACCATCGGAACCAAGTAGTGCTTATTGTTGATTACAAAATTTGTTGCGATGGCATACGGAATCTGATATGTTCCTATTACATTTTCAACCATGCCGTTCGCTTTTTCCAGAGGCAACGCATTGCCCTGTGCGATTATGGCTCTTTCTTCATCGGTCAGGTTTGCTACCTCCTGTACGATGCTTAACCTCTGATCCGGTGTCAGATTCAAAAAATCGGTATAATCCATAGAAATATCTCCTCTCATAAACTTACGATTTAGTAGCAGCACTTCCTGTTGGCTTGGCAAAAAACTTCCAACGCCCATCTTCAGTCAGCAAATTCGTTCCTTCGTTGCATATCAAAGCCAATGTTGCTCCTAATACTAAGGTTATCATTAGTGGAACTATCTTTGTACCACCCGTAGAAAAGGCTACGGCAATTCCACCAAACATGGCAGGCAACTTGTTAAAAGGAGTATTTGGCGTAACAATAAAGTGAAAAGCGCAGCATATAACAGTTACAATTCCGCACACCAACCCCTGCGAGACTATGTTGCTGAAACCCAACCCCAGCATCCAGAAAATACCTTGTAGATAGAGCCAACCCCAAGCGACTCCTGTCACACCACTAAAGGCAAAGTTTAGATATTCACCTCTCTTGGCTCCTGAGATAAAATAAATCGGCAATGCCACAAATGTTGCATAAACAACGCCATAATCATTTAGCGGGCTCAAGATATATAAAACCACATAAACCCCAGTTGCCAATCCAATCCATACACACCAGTTAAAGAGAAACCTTTTTGTCATGATATCCTCCTTTTATTTTTTAATCTTTTTTCTCTAAATACTCAAAATTTCTTTAGCTTCTTGAGGAGAGGCCACTTCATTTCCGGCAAGGCGAATAAAATCAGCAGCTCTTTTAACAAACTGTGCATTGGATTCTGCCAGTTGCCCTTTTCCGAAAAACACGTTGTCTTCCATACCTACACGCACGTGCCCTCCCATAGCAATAGCAGCGAGCAAGATTGGAATATGTCCTCTGCCGACCCCAAATGCCGACCAAGTTGAACCTTGCGGTATTAAGCTTTTAAGAAAGACCAAATTCTCCACAGTTGCGGCAATTCCTCCCGCAGCCCCTAACACAAATTGGTAGTGCAAAGGTGCTTTGAGTACACCTTTTTTTAGATAATATAATGAATTGTAGACCATACCTGCATCAAATATCTCGATTTCAGGCTTTGTTCCAGCCTCTTGCATTGTCAGCCCGAGCTTCTCGAGAAATAAGGGTGTGTTCAAAAACACAGAGTTGTGCTGCCAATTCATAGAACCGCAGTCATAGGAGGCTAATTGCGGAGTGAGCTCCTTTACATGAATCTGCCGGGTCTCATCTGATGCATTTAAATCACCGGATGTGGTGAAATTAAAAAGAATGTCGCAATCCGTATGGGATCTAATCAGTCGAGCAGTCTCCCTAAACTTGTTTACATCCATCGTGCCATTCCCCTCGTCATCACGCATATGCAGATGACAAATCGAAGCTCCTGCTTTCCAACACTCATAGACATCATTAGCAATCTCCTGAGGAGTCAAAGGGATATTAGGATTATCCTTTTTTTTGGGCCAGGCCCCTGTGGGAGCTACCGTAATAATAGTTTTTGTCATAGTATCCTCCTCTCCAGTACTCTGAACTGTTCCAATGCAGCCATTTTTGCGTTCACACTTCCGTTGGCTTCCTCAGTTTTCACAATTGCGACAACCATATCGTTGTAAGGTGTGGCAATCCCCACTTCTCTTCCTTTTTTGCATACACAACCGTTTATATAATCAATCTCTGTTTTGCGCTGTTTTTCTAAATCCTGCAGCATGCTGGCTTTCAATAAGCTGTGCTGATCCCAAACTTCATGATAAAAAGCTAACTTGTTAACAACATCGGAGTTGGATTCAAGTTCAAGCTCTAAAAAGTCTTTTCCCTGCATCTTCGCCAATTCTATGCCACAGGCTTTTGCTGTTTTAATCGTTTCATCTGCTATGTATGCCACATATTTAATTCCTTCATCATGGTTCAGAACATCGCCGAAAGTACATCCAAGCGCAGCAGACATACCGCTAAATGTTGCATTCATTAATAGTTTTGACCACCGTAGTCCCATTAAATTATCCAAAACTGTGGTACATCCTACTTTACTCAAAATATCCTGTACTTTTTTAATCCTTGGGGTAATGGAACCATCGATTTCACCAACATCAAACGCATATTGCTCCATTACTTTCTTTGAGGATGTCAGCTCCGAGATCCCCGGTCCTTTCCAAGTGGCTCCGAATCCCACCGCACCTCCTACCGTTCTTTCTTTCCCAATAATTCTTGCTACCGATTCCTCCGGTATCCCATTTTGCAGGGTGCATACAGTGCTGTTTTTATCTATAAATTGTACTAAATGAGTTAGAACTTCTTCATTAGAAATCTGCTTTGTCGTTAAGAATACTAAGTCATAAATACCGGTCATTTCTTCTGGTGTCATAGCCTTCACCGCGACACATTCCTCAATAGCCCCGGTAATAACGGCTCCGTTTCTGTTAAGTGCGTTTACGTTTTCAACGAAGGAATCTATTAGTTCAATCTCACCTCCTTTCTTAGCTATAAGTGCACCTACAATGGTTCCGATAGAACCGGCTCCAATAACCGCTACTCTCATTTACCTACCCCCATCTGCTATTTTGTATTTCATAAGATGTCGGTGCATCTGAGTTTTTAATTCGCAAATACCATGCCAAGGTTTTCTTAAAACAAAAACAAGTAATATCAACAATTATCCGTATTTAACATGTGTTGTATAAATGAGAAAGTCTCATTTATACAACAATATCTGTCGCACAAATGAGACTTTCTCTTATTATATTTGAAATTACGGCAATCGGTTATATGCTATTAACCTTCTTTCGATATAGATGAGAACGATGGATTCCCAATATCTTTGCCGCATCCACTATATTTCCTTCGCATAATCCGATAATATCGTTGATATATTTGGACTCGACCTCTTTTCGGAACTCCTTCAATGATACCTTTCGCTGAACGTAACCCCCAAAATATTCTTCCATTGATGAAGATTTGTATTCTGTTTCGGGTTGGTCAAAAAATATATTCACGGAATCTATTCTCGAACCCTCAGAAACAATGTAGGCGCGGCTTACCACATTCCTAACTTCCCTTATATTGCCTGGCCATGTATATTTCTCCATGCTCCTTTTCATTTGTTCGGAAAAATATTTATCGGTGTTGTATTTATCGTTATATTTTTTTAAAAACAATTCAGCCAAAGGAATAATATCCTCTCGCCGATTACATAGCGGTTCAACTTGTATTGAAAACTCATTTAATCGATAAAATAAATCGCTCCTGAATGCTCCTTCGCGGACCATTTGCTTTAAATTTCGATTTGTTGCACAAATAATACGTGCATTCGTTTTGATATTTTTCGTTCCACCCACTCGACGAAATTCTTTGTTTTCTAAAACCCGTAACAGTTTGGCCTGAAATGATAGCGGCAGCTCAGCTATTTCATCCAAGAACACTGTGCCTTTTTCTGCCGCTTCTAACAATCCCATCTTCCCCAATAAATTAGCTCCCGTAAATGCCCCTTTCTCATAACCAAAAAGCTCCGCTTCAAACAAACTGTCCGGAATCGCGGCACAGTTGATATCGACAAATGCCTCTTGGGAACGATCACTGTTTATATGAATATAATTTGCTATTACATCCTTACCAACGCCGGTTTCCCCGGTTATTATGACGCTATTGTCCGTTCTAGCTGCTGCAAAAGCCTCCTGTAATGCTTTTTTTATTGCCGGGCTTTCTTTCACTATCTGATTTTCTTTGGATTGCCGCATATATTCCAGTTCGCGTTTATAACGATCGGCCCCCCTTTTTTCTCTTTCCAAGATTTCATATAGTTTTAAAAGATTACTTTCTCCGCTGCTGTTAGTGATTATAAGCTTTGTTTCTCCTTGCTCATCGAATATAGGAATACTTGTAGATATGTTTCTGGTGCCATCTTGGTTGATAATTGTTGCAATGGCAGTATCTCTTGTCTTAATGGCTTCTAAAACTGCCGAATTAGTCCAGAACCCCTTTTTTATCATATCCGAAACATAATACCCTACCATATCCTCTGCAGGAATTCCAAGCAATTTAACAGCAACTGAATTGACTAAAATTATTTTCCCTTCCCCATCGGTTACGAAGACCGACTCCTGTAAATTCTCAATTATAGTCAGCAAAGTTTCTTTATCAAGCGACAAACATTTTCTTTTCAAAATATCCCCCCCTGTAAACGGTCAAGTAAAATGCAGCAATTTCGGTCATTTAACAGTTGCTAATACTTTACCCTTACTTTCAGGGTCTCATCCCCAACAGATGTAAACATCAAAACCTCGAGATAATCGAAGCTGCTCAAATTCCTGGGTGAAGATAATATCACCATAGTTCCCATCAACAACCAATATTCTCAAAGCACTCATCTATAGCTTGGACGGATTGTCGGTCACCTCTCCAATTTTGCACTTTTGTGACCGTTTTTGCTGTTTTCTATTATGCCGATAGCAATCCTAGGTTACTTCCATATCATTGCTTGTTTTTCCTGCACATTTCAACAAAAAGAGGGCTGAATTTAGCCCTCTTTGACAGCTTCAGCCATATGTCTTTGTTGTATCTATCTATTCTCGCTAAACGCAAATTTCATTTTTTTGCTTTATCCATGCGCCACTCAAAACAATTCTGCCCTTACCTTCATCCTGTAGTCTCCACGCTTTGCAACAGCAATCCGACTGGTCCTGCCCACCGAAGACCTGTCAAAAAACGCAAGCTATTTAACTACAGCCACGGTCTTAGTCGACGGGAACCACATCACCTGAGCCCCAAATGCTTCGGTGATGTAACGCAAGGGCACCAGTGTATCTGTAGTCAGTTCTGTACGGTATTTCCGACAAGCCCGTACGCGGCGTTATTAACTGAATCCGTTTTCTTCGTTTTATTTCGTGCTAACAATCATAATAGCGAAGGGAACCATCTGGCTATTATCATGGTCAATACCGCTGCAACAAAAATGGCTGGCAAAAGATTGGCGATGTTAAACTTTTTAATACCAAGGATGCCGGCAGCAATGGCAACAATCAGCAAGCCTCCTGTTGCCGTCATTGCGGCAATAACCTCACCCGTCAGGAAAGGCTTTACAACTCCGGCTAAGATAGTGATGCTGCCCTGGTATATAAAAACAGGCAAAAATGAAAAAGCCACTCCTATGCCTAATGTTGAAGCAAAAACTATCGCACTGACCCCGTCCAACATAGCTTTTGCAAACAGAATATCGTGCTTGCCGGTAAGCCCACTTTCCAAGGAACCCATAATGGCCATCGCACCGATACAATACACCAGGCTTGCGGTAACGAAACCTTGTACAAATTCAGTTTCTCCCGAGCCGAAACGGTCGTTGAGTTTTGTACCCACATTTTCCAGGCACGCATCAATATTAATGATTTCTCCAATCAATCCGCCGATAATCATGCTAATAGTTATAACCAATATATTGTTGTACCCTATGGCCATATTTATACCAATCAAGGCTACCACCAGGCCTATTCCCTGCATGACAATGTCTTTATACCTTTCCTTGATCCCTTTTCTCAAGAAAGAGCCAATGATTGCCCCCACAATTATTGCTGCGGCATTTACTATGGTTCCCAGCATTCTCTGTTATTCTCCTTTTATCCCTCATGCCTTATACTACTTGTAGAAAAGCATTTTTGTTCTCCATTATACCTTATTATTCCTCCAATTACTTAACTAGTTTCAATTACTTAACCAACCTTTATCGGTATTCAATCTTCATGCCGCTTAACCCGGCCATTTTTTGTATGTGTTCAAGGCCGAGGGTTATTCTGTTGTCAACCACACTGAAGTTCTTAGCGAGGGTATCGGGAAGCATATCGGCAAAAAGCATATTAGCCCCCGCCTCCAGGGCATTTAAGTTCCCTTCTTCATCGGCCAGGCCTTTTGCGCTGCTTTCCCCGGGCTGTTGAGCTGTAATATTAATCCCAGACATCATTATCCTCATAATGGCTATTTCTTTCAGGTTTTTTTCGAGACTGCCCCTCCCTCCTTCTGTCGCCAGAGGAGTATTCTTGGCCGGCAGGTAAGGTATCACAGGAGCCCAGCTGATTTGCAATTTCTTCATCAATAGTATGTCTTCGGCCAGTTCTTCCAAGGTCTGACCGGGATAATCAACAATATTTCCTGAGGCAAGCTGCATCCCGCTTTGTCGTATCCATTCGATGCACTTCATCCTTTTTGCGAATGTCGTGTTAGGTTTCAGACGATCGAAGGTTTTTGGATTGGACGTCTCAAATTTCAAGACATATTCGTCAACACCCGCTTCATGAAGCGCTCGATACTGGTCAAGGGAAAACTCTCCGCAAGCCATACTAATCCAAAACCCGACTTTTTTGACCTGCTCGGTCATTGTCAATAAATTGTCGAAGCCGTATTTGGGATCTTCCCCTGAAATCAGAAAGATGCGCCTGAAACCCAGACTATAAGCCGCCTGAGCAGACAGAACAACCGTGTCGGGGTTAATCCGATAACGCTGAATAGTGTTGTTTCCGGCTCTCATCCCGCAATAAAGGCATTGGTTTTTGCAAATATTGTCGAATCCCAGCATAGCCACAGCACGCAGGATATTACCGTTTTGCTCACGGTGTATCCTTTTCGCTTCAGCCATGACTGTATCTTTAAACTCTCCATAAGGCATTTGCAGGATTTGTAGGATGTCTTCTTTGTTGTCCGGTTTAATCATGGTTTTTCCCCTCTCCCATATAAATAAGATCCCCACACATGGTTTTAGCTTCATCGGGGTCATGAGTGATCATCACTGCTGTTTTGTCTTGGATATTTGCTTTGACATACTCCATGACAGATTCCTTTGTCCCTTCATCAAGACCCTTGAACGGCTCATCCAGGAAGATAATGTCCCGATTGGCCAAAACGGCACGCACAATAGACACACGACGCCTCATTCCCCCGCTCAATTCGCTTACAGGTTTGTACATGCTGTCTTTTAGCCCTATCCTGCTGAGATGTTCTTTAATGATCTCGGTGCAGGGTTCTTTGGAGCAAACCAGACGCACATTGGTCACGGCACTGAAAGATTCACACAGTCTTTCCTCCTGAAAAACAGCGCTTTTTTTGGCGGGTACCCCAAGAATTTCGCCGCTGTCCGTCTGCATAAAACCCATCAAGATATTGAGGAGGGTGGTTTTCCCAACACCGGAAGGACCCATGATACAGGTGACCTGCCCCTCCTTTAGTCTTGCCGAAAAGTTTTCGAGCACAACTTGGTCCCCAAAACTCTTGTAAATATTCTTAATTTCTATATCCATACTAATGCTGCTCCCTTCTGGTCAAAAATGTTTTCAACCCAGACATGAACAGTTTTTCGAAAAGAATACTGATAACGACGATTACTACAGTCCAAGCGAAAAGGTCTCCTGAGCTGAAATACACTTTGGCTTCATAGAGTTTTTCACCGATGGACCCATCGGGTATGCCGATTACCTCTGCAGCTATCCCGGCTTTCCAAGACATGCCGATGGCGACACTGCAGGCCGAAACCAAATATGGACTGATCTGGGGCACATATATATAGCGCAGTCTACGCCACCAACCTACTTCAAAAAGTTCAGCCATCTCCAAAAGCTTAGGATCAGTACTCTTGATCCCCTGTAGGACATTAGTGTAAACGACAGGCAATACTATTAGAAAAGCTATAAAAACCGAGAGACTGCGGGCATCCAGCCATATAAGGCAGAGGATAATAAATGAAGCTATAGGTGTAGACTTGACAACAGATATATAGGGCGATAGCATAACTTCCACTAAACGAAAGCGACCAGCAAATGCTGCAAGAAGCATAGCCGTAAGCAAGGCCAGTAAAAATCCCAACCCGATTCGTAAAACGGAAAAAGATACAACACTCCAAAACCCGGCGTCTAATGGCAGTGCGGCCAATTTTTTTACCACAACAAAGGGAGTAACCAGCAAGAGCTGGTTACCTATCAGCATAGCACTGACTTGCCATAACAAAAGTGCGGCCAGGACCGATGCGACCCTTTCTGTATTTTTCTTATCTCTGGTAATAGAAGTCGTCTCCGGGGACTGATCCGCCGACTGATTTCGGATTTTGTTCGAAGAGAACATTTAAGTATCCTCCCATAGCAGTTTTCATTTCGCTTCCTTCAAGGTAGGTAATATTACAATAAGGAATGGCTTTTTCGGCAACAGCCGCATTCACGATACCGAACTTTTCAACCAGTTTGGCTCCTTCTGCGACATTGGCGTTGATGTACTCAGTGGATATTTTATACTCATCGAGAAAGGCATTTATTTGATGTGGATATTCTTTTGCAAACTCGCTTCTTATGATAAGGACTCCTGTTATCATCATGCTTTTGCTGTTAAGCTCTTCCCAAGCTTTATTCATGTCTATAGCGATACGCAGATTTTCCAGCTTCGACTGGGCCGCTGTAACATAGGGCTGAGGCAGCATGGCAACACCTTGATTAGTTTGAGAAAGAAGTGCCACGATCTCCGTCGGCTCCGATTTCCACTCAATCTTAACATCTTTATCGGGGTTAATTCCGTTCTGGCTCAACAAATAACGCAGTGTATATTCCGGTGTGGAACCCTTACCGGTGGAGTAAATTGTTTTACCGCGTAAATCCTCTATCGAACTGATGTTATTCCCGTTTTCAACTATATACATAACGCCAAGGGTATTCACGGCAAGCAATTTGATTGCACCCTCCGTATTGTTATAAAGTACGGAAGCAAGATTGGCCGGTACAGCCACAATATCTAATTCGCCCTGAATCAGCTTCGGTGTTACTTCGTCTGCTGACCCGGAAATCGTAAAGGTGTATTGATTAGCCGCATTCCCTTGCTCTGCTGCCTCCATTAAGTGCACCATCCCCATCGAGGTTGGTCCTTTAAGTCCGCCAATTCTAATGTTCACTTCCTCGGGCGTCTCCTGTACAGCATTGCTACATCCTGTAAAAACCAAAAGAACCATCACCAACAACAATGCTAAGCTTAATGTTTTTTTCATGTCATTTCCCTCTTTCCATATTTATCTTTTGAGATAACCGTTTTTATACTGACTCCCTTGATCATGCCAAGCTTTCCGGAGAGCGAGCTTATTACATCACCGGGAGCCTCCATAATCACACAAATAATAGATATGCCTCTTTCTCTATAGGGAACTCCCATCCGTCCAACAATATATTCCCCAAATTTGTGCAACAGCTCGTTGACTTCCCCTGAAGCCGCTGTATTCTCAACGATGATGCTGACAATCGAAATCCTATTTTCCACACTTTTCCCCCCTTTAAATAGAAAAACCGCGTTGAAAGACGCGGAAATAACATGCATTATCTGCTGCTTGTTATACTCGCCTTTCCATCCGGGACGTACCCAAATGAGTCAGAACGGTTATATTGTCGCTTTATTATAATATGTACTATCAATAAAAATCAAGTGATAAATATCACAAACTATACGTATTCCATCAAGCACATATTTGACAAGATAGCAACTTGTTGATAGAATTTAAGTTGTTACTTAAACATTATCATCCAGCCGTATCTCTGCGACTGTTTCTACCAGCTAACAGTTTTCTTCCTTAAACTGTTCAGACACATTGCCACGTCGACCCATACAGCTGGTTTTTCTTTGCCCTTGTAAGCTGACATAACTACTGATGAAAATCCATGGATCAGGATAACATAAGTCTCATAAAGGATGTGGTGTAATGCATGAGCAAGCTAATTGTCAATAGTTTGTATAAAGTTTTTGGCTCTAATCCCAAACAAGGAATCAAACTAATCAAAGAGGGAAAAGAGAAAGATGAAATCTTAAGAGAAACCGGTCTGACTGTCGGTGTGAACAATGTGAGCTTTGAGGTTAAAGCAGGGGAAACCTTTGTTATTATGGGACTTTCGGGGAGCGGAAAATCCACTGTAATTCGGTGCCTGAACCGTTTAATAGAACCAACAGCAGGAGAAATTATTCTTGACGGTAAGGATCTTACAAAAATGGATAAAAAACAGCTCATCGAAGTACGGCGTACTGCGATGAGTATGGTGTTCCAGAACTTTGCCCTCTTGCCGAATCGGACTGTCTTGGCAAACACTGAATATGGCTTGGAGGTTCAGGGAGTTGATGCGATAAAGCGCAAAGAAAAAGCTTTAGAATCACTGATACTCGTTGGATTGGAAGGGTACGAAGACAGTTATCCGGATCAATTATCCGGCGGAATGAAACAACGTGTCGGCTTGGCAAGAGCACTGGCAAATGATCCGGAAATTCTCTTAATGGATGAAGCTTTCAGCGCCCTTGATCCTCTAATTCGCAGCGACATGCAGGATGAATTGGTTGATCTGCAACAAAAGATGAAAAAAACCATCATCTTTATTACCCATGATTTGGATGAAGCTTTGAAAATCGGAGACAGAATCATGTTGATGCGAGACGGCAAGGTCATTCAAATCGGTAAAGCAGAAGATATTCTATCCAATCCGGCTGACGAATACGTTGAACGTTTTGTACAAGGGGTTAACAGAAGCGACCTCTTGACTGCCGCCGACATAATGGTTAAACCCTGGACAACCGTCGGCATCAACCATGGGCCGCGATTTGCCCTTGCGGAATGTAAAAAACACGGTTTGGAAACCCTGTTGGTCACCAAAGAAGGCAGAATCCTTTCCGGAACAGTGACTATTAATGAAATCAAGAAAGCAATTTCTGAAGGAAAGACAACGCTGCATGACATTACAAAGGAAGATGAAGTGAGCCGGATTTCGCCGGACACAAATATTAAGGATATTATCGAGCTAACCCTTCAGTCCTCGATACCGGTCGCGGTAGTTGATGATGACGGGAAACTGCTGGGAGTCATCATCAAAAGCAGTGTCTTGCGCGCGCTAATGTCGGAAAGGGGTGGTGATAATGCCTAGGTTACCGATTGGTGCAGGGTTTGAAGGACTGGTCGATTATTTGCGCGTATCATGGCGAGGACTTTTTTCTGCCATTCGCGCCTTCATTGAAGTCCTTATTGACGCAGCGGAAACTGTTATATCGTTCCCCCCGTTTTGGGTGTTTGCCATTATTATAGCGGCCATTGCCTATAAGCGTTCGAGTAAGGGTATTGCCATCTTTAGCTTGCTCGGTATTTTTTTTGTTGAAGGTCTGAATCTGTGGCCGGCAACCGTTTCGACCCTTTCGCTGATTTTTACCGCCACGGCTATCGCGCTGATCATCGGGATTCCCTTAGGAATCCTGTCGGCGAAATCCGATCCCCTCAACGCAGTTTTGCGCCCTATACTGGACTTGATGCAGACTATGCCGGCCTTTGTCTACTTGATTCCAGCGGTCCTCTTTTTCAGGATCGGTCAGGTGCCAGCGGTAATTTCCACAATTATCTTTGCCATGCCACCGGCAGTCCGTTTGACGAATTTGGGGATTCGACAGGTTCCAAAAGAACTGATTGAAGCAGGGGAATCCTTCGGCTCCCTCTGGCATCAGATGTTGTTTAAGATCCAACTGCCTCTGGCTATGCCCACAATTATGGCGGGAGTTAACCAGTGTATTATGCTCTCTCTATCGATGGTGGTTATCGCTTCTATGATTGGAGCAGGCGGACTCGGTTCTGTCGTACTGACCGGCGTTTCAACCCTTAAGGTCGGAATGGCCTTCGAAGGAGGATTGGCCGTTGTCGTTATAGCTATCATTTTAGACCGGCTTACTCAAGGGAAATCCCTTAAAAAATAAAACAAATACTATAGGAGGTACTAATTTTTATGAAAAGAAAGCTACTGTATTTATTTTCGTTACTGGTAATCACAGCGCTGGTGTTTGTAGGTTGCTCCGGTAATAACGGAGGAGCCCAGAAAAAAGACGTAATTGAGCTGGGCTACGTCCAGTGGGCATGTGCCAATGCAAACTCCCACATGGTAAAGGCCCTGCTGGAAGAGAAATTTGATGTAGACGTCAATTTGAGGGACATGGATGCCGGAATACTGTGGCAAAGTCTTGCCACCGGCGATATCGATTTTATGGTTACCGCATGGTTACCCGGAACCCACAAAGCTTACTATGAAGAATTAAAAGACGATGTGGTCGACTTAGGACCTCTTTATGAAGGTGCCGCAATCGGGCTGGTTGTTCCGACATACGTTACCATTGATTCTATTGAGGAACTGAATGATCACGCGGACAAATTCGGCGGCAAGATTGTAGGGATTGACGCCGGTGCCGGAATTATGGCGGCTGCCGATCAAGCCATCACAGATTATGGTCTTAATCTGGATCTGCTGCAAAGCAATGATGCTGCCATGACTGCTGAACTAAAAACAGCCTATGAACAAGAAGAATGGATCGTTGTTACCGGCTGGGCTCCTCATTGGAAGTTTGGCGCATTTGACTTGAAATTCCTAGAAGATCCTAAGCTGTCCTTCGGCGGTGAAGAAACCATCAACCCGATTACCAGGGTCGGATTTGCCGAAGACCATCCGGAAATCAATGAATTCCTGGACAACTATCACCTTTCCACGGCGGATTTCGGCTCACTGATTGCCGCGATGGAAGAATATGATGATGACCTGGAGGCTGCAAAAGCCTGGATTGAAGAAAACCGTAGTTTGGTTGACAGCTGGTTTGAGTAAACCGGGGGATTAAAATCATCTAATCGGGTAGGAGGCTACCCATTACTTGAGTAGCCGACCTCCCACAGAACCGCACGTACCGTTCGGTATACGGCTCCTCCCAAGTTTACACACGAACAGACTCGTAGTAATCGAGAAAATCAAAATATCCAGCCTTCTT
>JAHDQS010000056.1 GCA_018433675.1 Clostridia bacterium | reverse complement strand
GACTTCACTCCCATGTAATCTACTGAACTTTTTTGCATTTTTTTGTATTTCATTGAAATACATTTTTGTCCAGTTTATTCATGGTGCTATTGTCTCACAGGTTTTCTATGTTTCCTATGTGTCGGAAGTTTTGACGCTTACAAAAAATCCGCTGGAAGTATGCCAAAGGCTAGAATCTGTACGTATTACAGGTTTCTGGCCTCTTTTTTATCGGTATATACCTATGTAAATTAAAATGTTGGGTTTAAAAACCGTTCAAATTCTGGATTGACAAAACCCCACGGAAAAAGCACGTATGTCAAGCCATGGCAGACCCAAAAGCTATAAGTGTATAAGTATGTCTAAACTCTTTCCCCAAAATACAAAAAACACGCTGTAAGTATATAAGTATATTCATCTTAAAGGTACTTATTAATAACTATATATACTATGGATAATGCGTAGGTAAAACACCAGCCCCTAATAAACAAACTGCGCATCTCGATAAACGGAAATTTTGAAGTCTGAACTGTACCCCAAAAAGTAGAGCAGTTTTATACTTTCTTCCGTGTCAAAAAAATTCCAACGATTGTCCCTATAAGGATAATCGGCGCTAACCTGACAAACAGCCATTCAAATGCGTGAAAAGCTCCTCCGACAACAGCGGTTTCAGGGTCACTATAATTCCAACCTAAGTAAGGACTATTTAATGCTATTAAGACCGCAGAAATTGTTACTATGACCGCACTCAATGAGATAAATAGCCAATGAAACGTTTTTTGCCTCGTGGTCTTCCTTTGTGCGAGCTGTAAGTTTATAATCTCCAGTTTTTCGGAAATCACTTTTAAGTCATCAACCTTCGACTCAATAACAGTTTCTCCAAGCAAAGTGCTTACGGATGTTTCAAGCAACTCTGATATGGAAATCAACATATCAGAATCAGGAACTGAGAATCCTTGCTCCCATTTAGAGATTGTTTGTCTCACCACATTCAGCTTGATAGCAAGCTCTTCTTGCGAAAGTCCTTTTGATTTTCTGATTGCTTTAATGTTTTCGTTTAACATTAGGGATGACCTCCTTTCTTTCAGTCGTTAACACTATTGTATGAGGAACTGCCCGTTGCTACAAGCAACGCATATTAACATTCAAGTTTTATAGTCGTGGTATGCTGTTGGGTATGTTGGCGAGGAAGAACTAAAGCCTGGTAAATTGTTCTCGGCATCATCTATTTATCCAATAAAAAGACAAATCCCGATTTATCGAGCTTCGTCTAATTGCTATTAACAGCAAGTCTACCTAATTACCGATTATTAGCCTAACGGGTATATGGATAATGGGAATACCCTTTGATTCAGTATTATGTGTTTGATTGCGCTCAATTAGAACTACCTCAAATCATCACCATCGTTCTTCATTTTGGGATTTCACTTAATCTAAATACTAACTACCCTGAGGATATAAGCCCTCCACGAACAATGTAAAGGTCCCCATATTCCAAATGATAGGTGGTGGCTGGGTCTTTACTAATTTCATATTGTTTTCTTGTTTCCTCGGTTGGCCAGATCTCATAAGATTTTTTAACACTTTCGAAAGATTTCTCATATGAGATATCGCTATAATAAACACCTTTAATGCAATAATATTGTGAAATCCTTGGAGCAGTGTCGTCATCTATCAGTACTTCACCAATAAATGCTTCAACTTCATCAATCATTTTCTTTGCATTATCGTCATCTGACATTTGCATATAGAACTTAATTAACCTAATATAGTTCATGATTTTTACATCAACTGGAAGAACAAAGCCTCGGAGTTTTAGAGAATTACTAATTATATTACCAGGCATTCCTAAATATTCGTAAACTGAACACAAATTGTCATATGCTTCCCAAATCGTTGGCTCTAATTTAATACATTCTTCGAAGTAATTTGCCGATGTTTGAAAAAAGTTATACTCATTATTATTTTCTATAGCTTTTTCCCAGTTTACTAAACCAAGATTGAATAATGCTTTATAAAAATTTCGATCTATGTCAGATGCTTTTCTATAATAATGTTCTGCTATCTTGTAGTCCTTTATCGAAGACCAGTATTCTCCGTAAAAGTAGTAAATAATTTTCTTATGACAGTCTCTAAATTTAGTAATATCTAATTTTAGTATCTGCTCATATATTTCTTTAGCCGCTTCAAAATTATCTTGCTGACAAAGAATATTAGCATATACGTACCGATAAATGTGATTGTTCCATAATAAATCTTTGTACTTTCTAAGCGATTCAAATACTACTGAATAATTACCTCTATTGTAATTTTGAAAAACAGAATCAAGTTCACCCATAATACTATCTGATAAATCATTACTATCTACACCAAGAAGAAAGTCTTTAACCGCAACATAATCTTTAAGATACAATCGCCGATAACCATTTTGAGGTCTAGAAATCAAGTTGCGATATAGATAAAGATTTCGTCTCGGCCTGTGAGCAGCTGCTTCGTATTCTTGACGATGCTTATACAGCTTTCCCAATTCATCAAATGACCATTGAATATCGTATTCAGCTTCTTCTCCAACAAAATGGCCCTGTAAAAGAGATTGTGTGTGCTTATATAAGGATTCATTTAATGGATCTAAATAACATGCTTTTATTGTATACTCTCTCATTTTTTTATATTCGCCGATACTCTGATACATTTGACCAATGGTATGAGTGACATCTACATAATCATGTCTTTCTAGGATATTCTCACACATTTTAATGGCTTCAATTATATCATGATGAAAAACAGCACTTGCATAAATGCACATAGCCTTAATATATTGTATTTTTATTAGATTATTTCCAATGTCAGGTGTGTGGTCAATTTCATAACTGCATTCTTCAATGGCCTTATCATAATCCTTTTGGTAGATATAAATTTCAATTAAATACCTATGTAGGTTTTCTCCGCTTGGGTTAATTGACATCAATTCATTACAATATTTTATTGCCGCTTCATAATCTTCAATAGCTAGCAGGCATTGAATATATGGATTTAAAATCTTGTCTTTATTTTCATTAGTTTCGCTTTTATATTCCTTACTATCAATATATCTACCAATTAAAGTTCTACTTTCCTCAAAAATTGATAGATATTCTATCCTCCTTATTGTGCTATTTTGTACAATTCTTGCTCTGCTAAAAATAATGAATCCCCAAATCAAATCTATCTTAGGGTGATAGTTCAATTCTTTAGTAAACTCTTTACATAATTCTTCTGCTTTTTCTGAATTACCTTGTCTCCATTCAATATCAATAAGCTGGTATTTAACAAAGTTACTTTTATTGTCGACCAAGTTTAAATAATATTTAGCTTTATCTAAGATAGAACGGTCGGTTCCCAATGCGCCGAATTTTTCAGATAAATCGCTGCTATATATTCTTTTCATAGAGCGAACCCAATATAAATTCCCTATGTTAGCATATAATCGTTCTAAGTCGTCAATCAGATCAATAGCTCTGTGAATTATTGATTTCCCCTTCTCACTTGAGCTAGCATTTTCAGAGCATTCTAGTAAAACCCCCATTAGGCAATAGACTGGCTCTAATATTAAAAACTTCTCATCACTTTCATCATAATTCTCGACAATTGATTCTAAAATACTTAGTGTTGAAGTATAACACTGCTTATTAAATAACGCAAAAGCATAATTCCATTTCATAAAAACCTTTTTACTCATCAAACCACTTAGTGATGGTTGGTCAGGAAAAGCATCCATTAATAAATATTCATCAAGTTCTTTTAACATATTTAAATGCCTTAATACTGCTAATAATTCATCGAAGTGTCGTATTACAATTTCTTCTACTCCTATTTCATTGTATTTGTTTTCTAATTCTTTGTCATAATTCACAAGTATATTATTCATTGGATTTATATTGAAAATATAAGCTTTAGCTTTATCCATACCATAAATGTTATTATTTTCAAGAAGTAGCTTACGAATATTCTCGTCTCTCAAGCTATAACCAAGGAAAATGTTTATACTTGTACTAAAATTATTTTTTAATGCTTCTCTAACCAGCCTATATTTTTCACTTTCACTAAACTCTAAATAGTCCTGCTCTGAAATGATCATATTATCTTGCCGAATGACATCACCATGCAATTTTAATATAGATTGTTTTCCTCCTGTATTATTTAAAAAATATTTCGTATTAAGATACATAGAATCTGCGTAAAATACTAAAGGCAAATTACCGGTAATAAATTCGAACATGGTTTCAACTAATGTGTCATAGTTTGTAGTTATTATTTTATACTTGTTATTTAAGTTGCACAGTTGATAGTATTTTTCAGTATCCACACCGATTTTTTTAAGGTTTTTATATCTATTAGTACGGTTTGTTTCCTCAAATAGCTTTACTATAAAACTCCTTAGATAGTTTGCGTCTAGAGTAAATTGATGCATAATCAAATCAAATGCTCTCGGTATATCTACTTCACAACACTTAACCTTTTTCTTTAACTCAGAAATAAAGTCGTAATCTACACTAAACTCTGCATAAACCTTATCACAGAAATCATTAAATAAACCAGACCACGAGGGATATCCATACCATATTGAAAAACCAGAACCTATAAATAAGGTAATTGATGAAGTTTTATTGACTACGCTTAAAGTTATTTCATTTATAAAGTCCTGAATCTTCATGGTAGTTCCTCCAATTTACTGAAGTGTACCCTCTCATCCAAAATGGATTAAACAGACCGATTGTTGAAATATGGTTGGATTTTTCTTTTTATTTCTAATTAAAATAGTGTTTTTTATAAGTAATCAAAAATATAAAACGTTAGTTTCCCATTATAGACATAATCACTAAAAGAAATAATGTGTCTCAAATCTCTATAGTAGAATAGATATGTAAAAAGCACTTCATCAATAATTACCTATACAATTCTATCCATTTCGACAATTACATAGCAATATCCTTTCATGCAATATGTGTAAATTTCATGATTTCCTACCAATAATAAAAATATAAAACGATTGAATAGGTTATAAAATAATTTTTTTTGAGAACCTGTCACGTTTTATCTGTATTATACTTATATACTTACAGCGTGTTTTTTGTATTTTGGGGAAAGAGTTTAGACATACTTATACACTTATGCCTTTGGGTCTACCAGGGCTTGACATACGTGCTTTGTCCGTGGGGTTTTTAAAGATTTTGTCAATCCAGAATTTGAACGATTTTTAAACCCAACATTTTAATTTTCATAGGTATATACCGATAAAGAAGAGGCTATAAACCTGTAATACGTACAGATTCTAGTCTTTGGCATACTTCTAGTTTTATTTTGGGATCCGGGAGGGGAAGGGGTTTGCTTATACGTGTGCCCTAATTATAGCTTTTGGGGGTTGAGCCGGGAACGGCAGTAATACCGAAATCCACAAGTATATACCGACAGGAAAGGGCTGGAATATTTCAGCCGTTTTTTGTTGTCAGAATGGAAAAAGGAGACGGCTAAGCGTCTCCCAGGTAATTTTCTGGTCTCAAAAAGCTAATACTCGACTTGTTTTTTTAGGATATTTAAAGCTTCATCTATGTATCGCAGATAAAATTTTGGAAATACCTTCCCGCTATCTATCTCACGCCTTAGCTCAAGGATCTGCGGTATCAGCTCAACAAGCCCAAGATTTTTCGCAACCCTCACTGCAAGCATTGTACGTGGTTCTGATTGCGCTTCAATCCAATCCTTCAATGCTTCAATGAGTCCTTGCTTATCTTTATGCAAAATATCTACTGCATGTTCGAGCACGTGCTCTTCCAAGTACTCCCCAGACTTGTACGAACCTGGATTAGAGATATCACTCTCTAGAATTGCGAGAACATCTTCCTTACTCATCTTATTGAATTCACTCCTAACTACTTGACCCATCTTATTGCTTCGGAAGGGATGGCATGTGGGAATACTACTTCTGTTCCGCCCCCTGGCATGTTAAACATTCTCGTAACTTGTTGCCCTTGTGGGATTTCTATCCCCATATTTTTTAAGGTCTGTACGTCAATTTCCAGTAAATTTTGGGGTAATCCTCTATTCGGTGGCAAGGCTAAATCTAATTGGGCCTGCAATGGACTAAGGTTCCCAGCAGGGGTTGTGAAGACTTTTCCTGAAGAGCCAGGCTGGAGCCCGTTTTTCAGTATACTCTCTGGGTTAGCAGAAGTATAGTGATAGAGCTTTTCTGCCCCACCCGTCCCCTTAACAGCTTTTGTAGCATCTATTGCGCTATCGGCTTTTCCAACAAACTTAAAACCTTTAACTACATAAGAACCCGGAATATAAGGAAGAAATGCTGAACCAATATCCCAAAGTAGATAACCGAAATTCCCCAAACTTGGGTCATTACGAAAATCATTTGCGCTCCAGCCAATACTAGCTATATCTACTGCGGTTTCAACTGGAATGTTCCCGCTGGGATCTGCATAAATGAGGGGATTGTTCCAGCAGTAAGTATATTGGTTGATACTCAGGGGATTGGATATATCCCCCCTCATAGCTGTCTCTTGTTATAAATCTCCCAATACTCGGATCGTAATATCTTGCCCAGAGATAGTATTTGCTG
This sequence comes from Clostridia bacterium, assembly GCA_018433675.1. Classification (GTDB taxonomy): domain Bacteria; phylum Bacillota; class Peptococcia; order DRI-13; family SM3-B62; genus SM3-B62. Next base: position 11,808 of record JAHDQS010000056.1, on the reverse strand, counting down.
TTGTCCTAAAAAGAAGACCAACGGAATCACTCTCCCGTGGCCTTTAGGTATTCGGCAATAAGTTAATTATTGTGGAGCTGGGAACCCTTAGCAGAATAGCTAATGTTTTTACTAAGAAGATACAGACAGTATTGGTTCATACTGATACCTTCCTGCCTTGATTTTTCGGACAATTCCTTATGGAGGGATTTGGGGAGACGAAGCTTGAACTGCCCGGAATATTGCTCCAGTACATTTGGCTCCGGTATTTCATATTCGCTTTCCAATGCTGCCATAAACCACTGCTTTTTTGCATCTTTAATTAATTCCATACCCTTTTCCAAATTATCAGTACAGGTTAAACAGCCTTTTAGTTCAGGTATCGATAATACATATCCATCTTCAGTTTCGTCCTTGACGACTTCAATTTTATAGTTCAAACCCATGTAGTATTCCAAATTCTTCATGGCTCATTCCTCCTCACTTTCAACAATGTCCTTGACAAGCCTAACATACATAAGTTTAATGGGTTCATTTTTAGGTATGGTTATCGGAGGTTTTCCCGACTTTCTAAAAGTCCAATGACTGCTACCACTACCTGGCTTTTTGCCCTCATAACCGTAACTTTCTAAAATCTTTCTAAGCTCTTCAAACCTAACATTCTTTGACAGTGTAGTTATTTTATTTAATAGCTTTTCCCATTTTGACAAGCTTATCACTTCCTCTTAGTATGTTATAATTATATTATGGTGTCATATAGGGTGTCAAGGTCTAACTTCGGTGTGCTTCAGTGTTTGCCCCAATCATAAATTATCATGTATTCCAGACCTCTCTTGCTTCTACTTAGACAACCACGCTACAATAAAGATACTCTGGTGTTTCCGAGGTGGGTATCATTGTTTGGTTTTATTTGCAACTGGATACGTTTTTTCTTCTGGTTTTTTAGTATAAGATGTTTGTCCAATTCTGCCAAAGACCTGGAGATATTGGCCCTCCGCAGCCAATTATCCCTTGTGCAGGAGCGTATTTCTAATGGAAAAATACCTAAACCACGTTTCAAGCCTGCTTTACGCTGCTTATGGGTGTTATTGTCCAAATATTTCTCTGGTTGGCAGGCATCTTTGATTCTTGTTAAGCCTGAAACTGTTATCGGCTGGCATAGGACTGCTTTTAAGTTCTTTTGGAAGTTAAAATCCAAACCGGGCAGGCCGAAAATATCTTTAAAAACAATCGCTCTGATTAAACGTATCCATAAGGAAAATCCCCTACTTTCACCTGAAAAGATTCATGAACAGTTAGTAAATCTTGGTGTTACGGATGCGCCTGCTCCCAATACGATTGCTAAATATATTCCTAAGATTCGAAAAGCACCGACAGATAAACAAAGGCAGTCGTGGGCCATTTTTCTTAAAAACCACAGCAAGGGTATTTGGGCTATGGACTTTTTTGTAGTTCCAACGCTTTGTTTTCAACTGCTGTATGCTTTTTTGATAGTAAGCCATGACCGCAGGAAAATCATACATTTTGCGGTTACTGCGAATCCTTCTTCGGCCTGGGTTATACAGCAGATAAGGGAAGCTACGCCTTATGGAGAAACACCGGACTATTTAATCCATGATAATGACAGTATCTTTACAGCTAGGTCATTGCGGCATTTTTTGGAGAATACAAGTATATACCGATAAAAAAAGGAACCGGAATCCCACGGGCTAAGAGGATCCGGTCTTTGATATACTTGCAGATTTTTCTGTAGTTCGGGAGGCGAAATATCACTCATATACTACTGTGTGTTCCTTTGTCTTGTTATTTATAAACCTCCAGTGCTCTATAGTAATAGAACTATCCGGAAAAGCTTCAAAAACAAGACCTTTTTCATAACGAATTACCAAAGTACCATCTTCACTAATAGTCACATCCTTCACAATAACCGGAGCAATTTGCTCCTTGATTGTTTTTACTTTTTCATCAAATATGCTCATGCCAAATATATTCCAATCAAACTCAGATTCCGAAACCCCTTCTCGAGGTATAAAAACATCTTTACTACCCAAAATCAACTTGTCATACTGTATGAATCTCCAAGGGCATTGAACATGAATTGCATAATCCCCCTTTTCGACCTCACTTCCCTTTTGGTTTTTTATCACTATACATCTTCCAAAATGAATCCACAATAAATCAGCTGATCTTCCAATGTTAAACATCGGTTTATTTATTATTTTTATTACTTTATTAAGTATTTCGTTACTCATTTCAAAATCCCCCTACTTATTAAACATAGATTTTGCTACTTCAAGAATTTCCTGGTAAGTATAATTTTGTCCTGAAATAGCATCGTGCAATTCTCGTTGCTGCGCTTTGTCAAGTTTCAACTCATTGACGATATCTCTAACCTGCTTATTCTGTGCCTTATTATTACCTGGTGTACCCTTCCTTTGTTTGTCAATATTATTTCCATTATTTTTTGCATACATTATCTCATCACGAACTGCATTACCAACTGCTTGTGCTCCAGCACTGAGCGCATGTACACCAACTGCCGCTCCCGCTGGTGCTGCTACTATAGTTCCATCTAAACCAATGGAGATTGTTCCTTCTGCTGTAGAGAGAGTCATAACAAAAACATGGCCAAGTTGTTTACCTTTATAGAATTCATCTGGGTAACCATAGGTATTTGGTCCATCAGGGGTAGAGTAAATGTTATAGCTGTAATCCTCAATAACTGCTTGATATGCTCCGGATAAAAAGCTTGATAGTTGGTAACCTTTTTCTTTTAACCATTGTTTAAATGCATCCGTATCAATATTCAATATTGAACAACGTATATGCCCACTGGGGTCAACATAATTCACCGGGTTATTAGCACAGTAGATATACAGGTTCTGGCTGATGGGATTGTCCAGTTCTCCAAAATAGGTATCCGGGGTCATAAATCTGCCGGTGCTGGGGTTGTAATACCGTGCCCTGAGATAGTACAGACCGCTCCCATCATCATACATTTCTCCGGTGAAGAGTATGCAGTTTTCTATTGTTTCTTGAATAGCTTCTGGTGTTCCATAGACGTCATATTCATATTTGTTTAGGATAGTTCCAGTCTGGTCTGTTATAGCAAGGATTGAACCTAAGCCGTCTTGATGATAGTAGACTGTACCTGTTGTGGTTTTTTTGGCATATAGTCTTCCGGCATAGAGGTAGTTTGTTACTTCTGTGCTGTTTTTAGTTTCTACAAGCAGACGGGGTAGTCCTGCTGAATAATCGTAGAAATATTCGTAAGTGTCGGTATTTATTCCTTCGGTAATTGTTTTGCTGATAAGGTTGCCGTCTCCGTCATAGGTGTAGGTGATGGTCTTATCTCCTTCTTGTACTTGGGTGAGACGATCTTCGCTGTTATATTCGTAGTCTATTGTATCTTCAGGAAGGATTATTTGGATATCTCCTTCTATGTTGGTTTGTGTTCTGTTTCCTACTTGGTCATGGATGTATTCTACGGTTTTGCCGCTGGGATAGTTTACTTGGGTAAGTTGGTTTATTTGGTCGTAGGTGTAGTTTGTTGTTTCGTTGTTTTCGTTTGTTTTGCTTATACGGTTATTGTTTTCATCTATTGTGTAGATGGTTTTTGCCAGAGAGGTACCGCTTAATATATGGTCCAGTACGGTCAGTTGTCCGGCATTGTCATATTGGTAGTTTACTGTTACACCATTAGGCATGGTCTCGCTTGTACGGCGATTAGTTGGATCATAGGTGATGTTCAGGTTGTTGCTTCCTTCTGTTGCGGTAGTCAACAGGTTTACTTGGTTATGTGTGTAGTTTACTTGTGTGTTGTCGGGATAGGTTATTCCGCTGATATTTCCGACATCGTCATAGGTGTAGGTAACTGTCATGTTGTTTCTGGTGACGGTACTGAGCCTGCCCAAGTCGTTGTATGTGTAACCGGTGGGTCCTTGTGTATCAGTCATGAAGGTTCTGAGACCAATACCGTTGTATTGATAGGTAACGCTGGTGCTGTCGGGATAGGATATATTGGTCAGACGATTATTGTTGTCGTAAGTGTAGGTGATGATGCTGTTGTCGGGTTTTGTTTTTGTAGTCATGTTTCCGGCTAGGTCATAGGTTTTTTGGATGATTCTGCCGTTATTTGTTTCTGTGATCTGCCGGTTAAGGTCGTCGTACTCGAAGGTACGGATATTTCCCTTGGCGTCGGTGACGGTGATGAGGTTGTCGTTTCCATCATATTGGTAGGTGGTGATGTTGTTTAAGGAGTCGGTAACTGTGGTTATTTGCCCCTGTCCGTTATATGAATAGCTGGTGGTATTGCCTTTGGCATCTGTTTTGCTTGTAATGTTTCCTACGGCATCATAGCCGGTCTGGGTATATTCACCTAGGGGATCGGTTATTCTTATCAATCTGTCAAGGTTATCGTATTGGTAGCTCCAGGTCTGGTTGTTGGCATCTGTCATGCTGAGTTTGTTACCATTGCCATCGTAAGTATAGCTGGTCTGGTGATTAAGCGCATCTGTTACGGTAATAAGCTGGGAGTTTAAGTCATAGGTATACTGGGTGGTGTTTCCTTTGGCATCAATTTGAGCTGTGATGTTGCCTACTTCGTCATATTGGTTCTGGGTGTATTTACCCAGAGGGTCTGTTGTTTGGATTAACCGGTTGGCATCATCATACTGGTAGGTCCAGGTTTTATTAAGGGCATTAGTCATTGTAAGTCTATTTCCCACCAGATCATAGGTATACTGGGTTTGATTGTTTAAGGAATCGGTTTCACTGAGAAGATGGTTTGCTTCATCATAGGTATATGAAGTTGTATGATTTAAGGGATCGGTTTCGCTCAGTATGTTTCCTAAAGCATCATAGGTATATTGTGTTATTCCGTTTAAAGGATCGGTTATTTGGGTAGGTCTATTCAAGACATCGTATTGATAGGTTGTTGTCTTGCCCCGTTTGTCGGTTTTTATGAGGATATTGCCGTTACCGTCCAGGTTGTAGCTCTCACTGTTATTATCAGAATCGGTTACCTGAACGAGCCGATTCCTGGTATCGTACACATATTGGGTGGTATTGTTGTTACCGTCGGTTATAGCTGTCTTATTGCCGTTAGCATCATAGGTTACGGTTGTTGTATTGCCCAAAGGATCGGTCTTTTGGATTAATCGGTCGTTCTCATCATAGGTAAATGTAGTGGTAAGCCCTCGCCGATCTTGGGTACTGATAAGGTTATCAACTGCATCGTATACGTTGGTAACGGTGTTAGCTAAAGGATCTATTTCTGTCAGCAGGTTCCCTTTGTTGTCGTAGGTGTAACTCCATACTGCTCCCCGCTCGTCGGTCTTGCTCAACATTCTTCCTATTATGTCATAGGTGAAGGTTGTTTCGTTATTCAAAGGATCGGTAGTGGATTGCAGGTTGCCGTACTGATCATAAGTCATTTCTGTCATTTTTCCGTTAGCATCAAAGACAGATGTTAATTGTCCGTACTGATTATATCCCAGGGTCTGTGTGACGGTTTGACCATTCACTGTTTTACTGGTAGTGATAAGATTGCTATTCACATCATAGGTGTTATTGGTGGTATTCCCGGCTCTGTCAGTAATGGTCCCTGGATTGTTTTTACTGTCATAGGCAAAAGTGGTGGTATAGCTTAAGGGAGACGGAGCTGTTTGAGTGAGCAGATTACCTCTGGCATCATAGGTATAGAGGGTAGTATTACCATTGGCATCAGTTTCACTGATCCTGTTATAGTCGTCGTCATAAGTATATTCCACATCTTCGCCGTTGGGATAGAGTATTCTTGTAACGCGGTAGTTGTCATCGTAATAGTAGAGAGTATCATTGTTTCGGTTATCGGTTACGGTATTTACTCTATTGACATCATCATAGGAGATATTACCGGCCTGTCCTTTGCTATCTAACTGGGTTACAACCCGACCATTATTATCATAAGTATTTCTGACTATATAATGATTCAGGGGATCAAGAACACTGGTCAAACCGTTGGTATCGTATCCGTAGGTTGTAATATTACCGTTAAGGTCTTCAAAGGTAACCAAGTTTCCTTCAGCATCATAGGTGAATTCCAGTGTTCTCCCTGCAGGGTCAGTTACCTGGGATAGTTTGTTGTTGGCATTATAGGTGAATTGAAGGGAACGTCCACCCGGTTCGGTAACAGAACTTAGCAGACTGCCGTTATATTGGAGAGTAGTGGTATTACTGTTTTTATCAACTATTTGTAGTAGTTTGCCGGTGGAATCATAGACTTGTTCCGACTGATTCTTAAAAAGCAATGAATAAGTACCGTCCATGTTGTCTGTTAATATTTCAAAGGCACCGGCTTGAGCTGTGTAGTCTCCGTTATCCAGGGCAAAATTTACTTTGTGTCCATCGCCGTATGTTACGGTGATGGAATTATCCTGGTTGAAGGTCAGAAATGAATTGTAGTTATGCTGCCAGCCTTTACCCAAAGAACCGTTATCATCGGAAAGGGAGTTGTAATGACGCACAAATTCTAAGGGAACAGAACGAGTGGAGATACTCAGGTCCTTGTCTTCGGAAAAATAGTTGCCGGTGATAAGGTTAACTGGTTCCAAACCATAGGCACACCATGGGGTGGGATTACCATATGTAATCTGTTCAATTATTTCCGGAAGGGTAATGTCTTGATATGACACCTGCAATTGATATTGGCCGGTACCGCCGCTTTGAGCATGATTGACTTTGACATAACAGATCTGATTGGCCGACAGATAGTAACACATCTTGAAGTTGATGTTACCCTGTCCGCTGTCGTCATCGGAATCCACTTCGTTACGGTCGCCATCATATATAGTGCCGAATGTATCAGTTGTCCCTGTGGTTTCCACTGTATAGACGCCTTCAGCACTTGCCTGGAATTTGAAGAAATCCACATCACCGTTATATTGAATGTTCCCGTTTGTTAAGCTGACATCTGAAATCACAGTAGCGTTGTCAAAGGTGTTTCCGTGGTCATCATTATGACCAAAGAATAAGTTGTATGCACCTGTTCCATTCAAAGAAGCATGTTTGACAACCACCATATATACTGTATTGGCAGCAAGCGTCCTGCTAATTAAAAAGTTATTTCCTTCTCCACCACTGCCGCTTTCTGTTATAGGGTCTCCGTACATTGTATTTAAGTCATATAAATACCCATATGTATCTGTGCTTCCTGTGGTTTTTATGACATAGTTTCCGGCTTCTTGGGTGCTAAATCCGATTACATCGTAATCCCCGTTATAATCAATATTAGCCGGAATCAATGTATCTAAATTCTTCATTGTCCAGTTGTATCCGAATCTCCATACGTAATCTCCATAGTCTTCTTTGATGATCTGAAGTACGTAATTGCCAACATCAGAGTTGTCGTCTCCCGTAATTTTAATGTAATATACTGTATTGGCATCCAAGCGCTCGGATATGAGAATATTTTCATCATTGGTATTGTAGTTGTCATGTAAGAAAAGTATTTGACTTAAATCACTGCGATAAAGATATCCCGTTGTATCCAAACTGCCTAAAGTCCTGATTGTATAAAACCCGGCAGTGCTTGTTGTCAGTTTGTAATAATCTTCTTCTCCGCCATAGCTGATACACCCATAATAAATGCCTTCCGTTACGGGCACAGCTTGAATGGGCGGTTCTGAAACATTTATATTGAAGTACCTATCGTAGGTATCGTCCTGATATTCAGTACAGTGAAATCTAATTGAATAGGTGCCTTCTGTATTGAATTGATATATATATGTAAACGTGTCCCCTGCCGCTATATTTTGAATGTAATAATTCTGCGCTTTGGGTGCTGGATATTTTGAGACTGGAGCAATTAAACCCAGTTGCCCATTGATTAGGATGTTACATCTATTATGAGGATCACTGAATGTGATTACTATTTGTGTTTGTTCACCTTCGTCTTTATATATAGTAACTCCGTCATTTATTTGATTGCCATCAACTGAAACTAAAGCTGAAGCGGTTACCACACCGCCTCCCCCGGCATCTTCCGGGGAAATAGGATTAGGAACATTATCAACAGGGAAATCATCTAGTTGAGTATCTCTGAATATATAAGCCTGTTCGGCATTAACTAGTCCCCAACCCGAGGTATTGTGTTCTCCCATCCGTTCCGCACTAACATAGAGCAAAGCCTTCAGTTCATCATTTGTCAATTCATTTTTAATGCTCCACAGTTGGGCCGCTACTCCGGCCACATGGGGAACAGCAGCAGAAGTTCCATTTACAGTTACTAAAGAATTGTTTAATCCTGTAGTTTGAATATTTACACCTGGGGCTACGATATCCATTTCTGTTCCTCTGTTAGAGAAGGAAGCTATGTTGTTTTGGTTGTCAACGGCACCGACACAGACTACTTCATTGAAGTTGGCCGGATAGTTGATGGCACTGAAGCTGCCTTGGTTACCGGATGCAGCAATGATAAGGATGTTGTTGTCGTTGGCTTCCTGAATGGATTCCCTAAGAATATTTGAATATTGGGTACCACCAAAACTCATTGTGATTATATCAATGTCATTTTCAATGGCCCATTGGATACCATCAATAATTTGACTGTAATAGCCTATACCTTCTTGATCTAGTACTTTTACAGAGTAGAGACTAACCTCGGGAGCAATCCCTAGCAGGCCTTGTTCATTTTGTAAAGCCGCAAGGATTCCTGCCATAGCTGTGCCATGACCGTTATCATCATCATAGCTGGTAATACCCTCAACAAAGGATACACCTCCGGCTACTTGTAAGTCGGAATTGTTAAGATCAATTCCCGTATCAAAAACAGCTACCTTAATGCCGGTACCATAATTGTCCTGGTTATGTAAAAACGGTGCCTTAATGTTTTCAATATTCCAAGGAGTAATATCTCCTAATTTGGTAACTACGGTATCTTCTTCAATCATTTCTATATCTGGATCTTCTGACAAACAGGATAATGCGAGAGAATCCATTTCAGCAGTGTAAATATTCCCTGTTTGTTTTAGCTTCTTGTATTCTTTGATTTTCGGAGCCTCATCCCAGACTTTTCTGTCTAGTGCTTCACTTTTTCCATCTACTTTTTTGCTTAAATCTTTGTTTTGGTCTTTTTCCAGATAACTTTTTAAAGTTTTATTTACAACCTTATTTTCTAGACCGGATCGTCCTTCCTTAAATTTGACAAGCACCCTTTTGCTAGGGCGTATTGTTTTTTTAATAACTTCAACGGAACAAATCCCGGTATACTCCCCATCCACCGTAGTAACGGTCACTATTGCCGTTCCTTCCGCTACCCCGGTTACCGTTCCCGTCTCATCTACCGTTGCCACTGAAGGATCACTACTGTTCCAATATACTTCTTTGCTTGTGGCATTTTCCGGTGCTATAGTTGCTATCAGTGTATCTGTATCATCTATGCTTACTTCGATACTACTTTTATCAAGGCTAATTCCTGTTACCGCTATGTTTTCTTTTTTCTCTTCTTTTTTTCCCTGGGTTACTTCCACTTCACACTCTGCTGTGAATTTTCCATCCACCGTAGTAACGGTCACTATTGCTATACCTTCCGCTACCCCGGTTACCGTTCCCGTCTCATCTACTTTTGCCACTGAAGGATCACTACTGTTCCAATATACTTCTTTGTTTGTGGCATCATACGGTGCTATAGTTGCTATCAGTGTATCTGTTTCATCTATGCTTACTTCGATACTACTTTTATCAAGGCTAACACCTGTTACCGCTATGTTTTCTTTTTTATCTTCTTCCTTTCCCTGGGTTACTTCCACTTCACACTCTGCTGTGAACTCCCCATCTACCGTGGTAACGGTCACTATTGCTGTACCTTCCGCTACCCCGGTTACTGTCCCAGTCTCATCTACCGTTGCCACTGAAGGATCACTGCTGTTCCAATATACTTCTTTGTTTGTGGCATCGCACGGGGATACCAAACAAACCAGTACTTTGCTTTCCCCAACTTCTATATCAATACTGTCTATGTCCAATGATACTTCGGTCACTGCTGTCACTGCATAAACAGGCAACACATTCAGGATTAGCATTAAGCAAACCATTACGGCTAGATATTTTTGAGAGATTTTTTTTATTCTCATTTTATTTCCTCCATTCTTTTTGTTATCTACTACTTAACACTGGTTCATCAATTGTTTTTATTCATCCTGACTTATCCCAATCAGGTTCCCATTCGCATCATACTGATAGTCAATGATGCCCCCGGAAGAAATTGTAATGTAATCCAGCCTGTTTTGGTTATCATAATAAGACGAATAACTAACCGTACCTCCAAGAGTTGTTGCCGTGCCTATCTCTAGCCAAAAGCTCTCCACTTCGTCCTGATTTTTAGCTTTGATCTTGATTATGTATTCTGTACCTGAAGAAAGTCCCGTTATTGTTCCGGAAAGGCTGCTACTCCACTCGCTTGCCGTTACAAGTTCATTTTCATCATTAAAGGCGACCGCTTTATACAATGTGCCGGTAGGATTGCCATTGTCTTCCCAAGCAGTCTGAACACTGTTGTTGGTTATTGTACCTAATTCTCCCTCCGCTGGAGCATTTACGCTCCACAAGCCGGGCCCGGTTTCATTTATGGACCGCACCCTATATGTCGGTTGATAGCCTGGCGTAGCGATTGGATAAGTATATATCATATTTGATCCGTTATTAATAGATGTACCATCAATTTCCACTTCATAATATATGGTGCCGCCGATAGAATCGTATGTAAGTGCTAGTTCTGTATCTGTTAATATTGCAGTAACAGTAGGCGGATTACCATAAAGGCCTATAGGATAGACATTTAATATGTAAAGTATACACCCCCCCAGTTGCCCATAATTATTACGTCCCCAGGCCCAGACCGTCCCATCTTCCTTCAATACCAGACTGTAAAAATCTCCTCCTGCTATGGCTGTTACCCCTGTTAATCCGCTCGCCCGCACCGGACTTGTCCTCATAGCCGTCGTTCCGTCTCCCATTTGCCCATATCCACAGGCCCAGACCGTCCCATCTTCTTTCAGGGCCATACTATGACTAAATCCTCCTGCAATGACTGTTACACCTGTTAATCCGCTCATCTGTACCGGACTTGTCCTTTCTTCTGCTGTTCCATCCCCAAGTTGCCCATATACATTATCTCCCCAGCCCCATACTGTTCCATCTTCCTTTAGTGCCAGACTGTGATAATACCCTCCGGCTATAACTGTTACACCTGTTAACCCGCTCACCTGCACCGGACTTGTCCTATCTGTCATCGTCCCATCCCCAAGTTGCCCACATTCATTATATCCCCAAGCCCATACTGTTCCATTTTCTTTCAGAGCCAGGCTATGATAATATCCTCCTGCTATGGCTGTTACCCCTGTTAATACGCTCGCCTGCACCGGACTTGTCCTATCTGTCATCGTCCCATCTCCCAGTTGCCCATAATTATTACGTCCCCAGGACCACACCGTCCCGTCTTCCTTCAATGCCAGACTGTAAAAATCTCCTCCTGCTATGGCTGTTACCCCTGTTAATCCGCTCACCTGCACCGGACTTGTCCTTACTCCCATCGTCCCATCCCCAAGTTGCCCATAATTATTATATCCCCAAGCCCATACTGTTCCATTTTCTTTCAGGGCCAGGCTATGATAACTTCCTCCTCCTGCTATTGCTGTTATCCCTGTTAATCCGCTCACCTGCACCGGACTTGTCCTATTTGTCGTAGTTCCATCTCCCAATTGCCCATAATTATTATCTCCCCAGGACCACACTGTCCCATCTTCCTTCAATGCCAGACTGTAATAACCTCCTCCTGCTATGGCTTTTACT
>JAHDQS010000002.1 GCA_018433675.1 Clostridia bacterium | reverse complement strand
TGAGGCAGAGCCTTTCTTAACAATATCCAGCAGTGTCTTGCGCTCCTTAGCAGTAAGATTGACATGGTACCGTTTCTTGGGCAATTGGGTCACCTCTCTTTCTACAATAAGTATATCATAGAAAGAGATTATGTTATAGTTTTAGACTTAACAAAATACTAGTTACAATCGTCACGAACGTTTTCACTATGAATGCCAAAGAAATCGGGGAATTGTATCGCTACCGCTGGCAGATTGAAATCTTTTTTAAAGAGTTTGTGCTATTGATTGCCATTTTACGTATTTCTCCTGCAATTATAGAAAAACCCTTGCCGGATACACCAGCTTTCGCCGCTTCAATTGTAGCATTTAACCCTAATAAATTCCTGGGCTAAATGTGGGACTGTAACTCCCAGCTCTTCAGTAGTGGCAGATATTTCGTTTGAAACAGTAGCAATATTATGTGAAGCTGCCAATAAAGTATCATGAATCTGCATACTCATAGAAGTACCAATTACAGCAATCATTACAAGTCCTTGCTGGCGAGTTATGAGGCATCAATTTACCGACCATTGACCCAATTCCCGCCGCTTTCATATAGTTTGCAGGAGCATTTTCTTGCACAGTACCTCCATATCATTTACATAAACAGCACAATCAACTGTAAATGGCTTGCTTAAAGAGATCGACTAGCTGAATAAGCATTTCTAATGCTTGTCATCATATTCTGCTCTCTTTCTACTTTTTTAATATGGCAAATCATCAATCCAGTAATTTTCTTTAGTCAACTCTATTCTTAATAACATCAATCCATGCCGCAATAGTGTCAAGAACCAACTTTGTATTACCTATACTGCAATGACTCGCAGCTTTTTCTTTTGCCGTATAAAGTCTATATGTAAGTGACTTTACATTTTTAAGAGAATCAATGACGGTTTTATACTTTTCTATACTGATTAAATGATCTTTCTCAGCACCAATCAGCATAAAATCCTGTGTTATTCTGTCTGCAACATTTTTATACTCATATTTATTAGCCTTTACCATAAAATCATATGGCGTCTCAACCCCCATATTATACATTCCATGATGTAATCCCCAATCTACTCCAGAATCTTTCTTCATTTGTGCATACATCATATTGTTTATTATTCTTTTACATTTATGTCTCAGCAAAAACATAAATAATTTTTTTAGTTTCTCAGGAGTAGCATCAAGAAGCAATTCAAGTTGATTGGTACATACGCTCCATGCCACAATACGTTTAATCCGGCTCTCAAATGCTGCCGCCCTTGGTGCAAGTATTGAGCCAAGAGATACGCCGATAATTGTTACCTCATTTAGCTGAAAATGATCCAATATAGCTTTAACAGGCTTTTCCCACTCAATTGTAAAAGTTACTTTTTGCCTTCTTAAAACTTCACCTTGCCCCGGGCCTTCAAAAAGATAAACTGCAAATCCTTTTTCTCTAAGATATAATAATGACGGAATGGATTCTTCCATATAAGAATCAAATCCACCGTGTAGTAAAATTACATCTTTGCATTCTCCGTCGGGTATCGTATAAACTACTGGAATATACCCATTCATATATGGTATTTTTTCCTGCTTTAATATTCCAGACTTGAACAGTTCTGAATGATATTCATAAAATAGAGCTTGCGATTTTTCGTATACTTTCAGTTTTTCGGGATTGCCATCATACATGAAAAACTCTGCCATCCGGTAATAAGCTGATGCATTTTCAATTCGGCCTTCGTTCAAAGCTTTTTCAGCAAGCAGGAGCATTTCTTTTTCCCATGACTTAACACCAGTTATTTTTTTTGCCAGTTCGGCAATTTCATCAATATCACCATTGCTTATGGTATAAGTTCGGTTTAATTGATAATTAAAATTAGCTATTGGATGAAATTGATATTCACCTGAATAAAATTTAACCTGATTTTTCATGTTAACGACTCCTCGTATAATAGTTTTTATAGGGTTTTGGTAGTAGAATTTCCAGTTACTAACCCTATAGAATCGACCCTAAACTCACTGGAAATTTATCTTTAAGCTCTCTCTTGGGAAAGCTGAAAGCTTTCTTTAGAAAACTCTTTGATTTATGTCGTCGAAGTCAAAAAAGTTTTTTGTACCCCGGCACTGAATCAATACCCCCCAACACAGTATTATTGCCTTTATCCAATGCCCGTGAAACAATTAGTTTAGGCCGTTGAGGATGGTTCTGTTTGGCTCCTGTAAGGCTTTGGGGGTCGCTTCTATGACTTGAAGTACAGCAAAACCCCAAAAGCGCCACACAAACGAGCACTTGCGCTAACTGCCAGAAAATTTGTCCGGCTTGTCTGTGCTCTGCTGCATAGCAACCGGCTTTATACGCCGCCAAACGGAAGGTAATTTCCAATTACTACTTGACATTTTACCGCTGGACTTTTCATTTATTTCTTTGATTAGTCATTTGAATACATATTTTATTTTACTTCCATAAGTTGAAAACCTATGGTATCAATGCTGTAGGTCTAACCCATCCACCGCTTGCCGCTTTTATTTTTATAGGAAAACATATAACCTTAAAGCCTTTACTTGGAAGCTTATCCAAGTTCGACATTTTTTCCATATGATAGTACTCTTTTTCAATACCGGCATAGTGTGCTTCCCATATTGTCTTTTTATCCAAATTAGTTTTGAATTCTTTTGCAATAATTGAAAAGGGTCTATCCCAGCTCCATGCATCTGTTCCGGTTATTTTCACACCTCTATCCAACAGCCATAATGTTCCTTCTCTTCCCATTCCGCACCCTTTATTAAGGTATTCGGAACTACCCCAATACTTTCCGGCTCCTGTGTAAATCAAAACAATATCTAGCGGTTTTAATGAATATGATATTTTTAAAAGTTCTTTTTCCAAATCGTGGATTGTGATTAAATATCCATCAGGCTTCTCATGAAAATCCAATACAACAGCGTCAGAAAAACACCATTCAAGCGGCAGTTGGTCAATTGTCCGAGAAGGTTCACCTTTATTCATAGTCGGAGAATAATGCCATGGTGCATCCAAATGTGTTCCGCTATGGCTACATAAACTGACTCTCTCCACAGCCCAACCCAATTTGTTAGGTAAATCATCTTTTGAAAGTGAGGGAAACACTTGACGCATATCTTCCGCCCCCCATTGATGATCAAAATATTCAATTATTGGTTGCGTCAACGGAGGATCACATGGCAGATTATTTTCAATGCTTATACTAAGATCTATTAGTTGAATAACACACACCCCCAATTTTTCTGTATAAGTCCGGAGTTAGTAATTAGATAGTTGTTAATCTTTAAATTTGCTCTATTATTCATGTCAAATATATTTTACAACGTCAGAGTCTTCCGTTCCTTCGAGGGCAAGTTCTCCCATGCCGATAATGCCATTCTCCGACTGGAAAGTAACTTCCATATCAGTCGGAATGTAGTTTGTTACTAAAGTAGGAATACCAATACCTAAATTAACCACATAGCCATCCTTAAGCTCCTTGGAAATTCGTCATGCTATTATTTCCCTAGGTTAATACATTTATTTGTCACCTCCAAGAATAAAATCCACAAAAATACCCTGTGTAACAATACAGTTTGGATCTAGCTCGTCTATATCAACAAGTTTCTGAGCTTCACAAATAACGGTATCAGCAGCCGTTACCATAATTGGATTGAAATTACTTGTAGTAGCGTTATAAAAAATGTTCCCGCATTCATCCACAATTGAACCGTATATTAGTGCAATATCAGCTCTTAACGGTGTCTCGATCAGGTAATCCATATTATTAATCGTCAGCCTCTTTTTACCTATCTCAACTTTCGTACCAATCCCAGTAGGAGTGAGAACACCTCCCGGTCCTGCCCCGCCGGAACGTATTCTTTCGGCAAGCGTTCCCTGGGGTACAAGCTCAGCTTCTATTTATCCCGAATTTATCAGCACTCCTGTTTCAGGGTTAAGGCCTACATGGATACTTGTTCTTAAGAATAATCTCATCAATCAATCTTTCCGGAGTACCGGTTCTCATAAAATCGCCGATTATAATAGTCATTCCATCTTTATATATGACCTGCCACTTGGTCAATGTTTATCATTTGTTCATATAAATCATCCTTTCAGGTAGATAAATTACCGCACTTTATATTATTTATAATATTTTATTAACAAGCGTAGCAATAACCGGAACTCTCAACTCAATTTTGTCACCATGGGTCAGCAAATGTCCATTTTCCAAGCCGCAACATTTAGGCAAAGTTCCCGAGGCCATAAATTCGCCCGGATATATTTGTTCTTCAAAAGACGCATATGATATAGCTTCTGCAAGTGAATGATACATACTTTTTGTGTTGCTTTCAACTATAAATTTGTCATTTATCCATATTTCGGCAGTAAGATTCTTTATGTTAGGTAATATTTCATCAGCAGTTACAAGAACAGACGATATTGATGTGCAGAAATTTTTTGTTTTTACAAATCCGAATCCAATGTTCAACTCTTCCGCCTGAACATTACGAGCAGAAAAGTCATTCATAATTACAAAGCCTCCTATTGCATCTATTACTTCATCCGGTTTTGCATTTTTCAACGGTTTTATAATCAGAAATCCTATTTCCAGCTCATAGTCGAAATGCGTACAATAAGAAGGAATACTCACATTGAAACCGTCAGTTACAAAACTTAAATGATTACCCATATAATAAATGGGTTTTTCATACCAAACCTTCTTTGGTAAAAGTCTTGGAGAAATACTATTTGTAGCGGCTTCTTCCTTTTCAATCTCCTTGTACTGCTCTGGCATAAATAACCTGATTGAGCCTCTGGTTGCTTCAATATAATGTTGTTCAAAAAGTATAAAATCTCTATATGATACGGGGTTGAAAGGCATATAGGCAGTTTCATTTATTTCATCAAAAGGTAAGACTTTTTTATTCGACAGCAAATTATTAATCATTTCGGTAAGAGTATTACCGGCTTGGAGAAATGCAACCATATCTTCGCATATGTTTTCTATGTTGGGTACCTGCAAATTAAGATTTTCTTCAAATAAGGCTTTTAATGAATACCATTTACCCTCATATTCGACCGCTAGAGATGTTCTCTCATCTTTTGCTCTTTTAATTCTTTTAATTCTCAACAGTATCACCCCTGAATTAATAAGTATACTCAACCTAAGGTTACAAATCGAGTTTAGCATAAAATTATTTCGCCGTCAACGATATTTTTAGATCTTATCGAAATTTGCGTTGTCAATATACGTTGACAATAGAAAAATACTAATTTATTATTATAGTAAATTAGTATTTTTAAAGAAAGGTTTGTAAGAGCACAATATGGAAAATATGGGACAATTAATTCGCGAATACAGAAAAAGGAAATCAATGACATTAAAGCAATTGGCTGATAAAGCTAACATATCCGTAAGTTTTTTGAGTGAATTGGAAAGAGGTATATCCAACTTTTCCATTGCAACATTAAAAAAGATAGCTCAAGCACTTGAAATTAGTACGCTGGGATTTAAAGATACAGAAGAAAATATTGAAGTACTTGATTTTAAAACCCCGACTGATTCCAACTATAAAGATTACTCAAATGACGTAAAAGTGGTAAAAAGTAATCATAGAATAAAAATTGAATTCCCAGGTTTTTCTACAGTTTCAGAATTGTTAACTCCTGATTTTAACAGGAGAATGGAAGCCTTGTATATGAAAATGAAGCCTGATTTTTATTCAGGACCGGAACCTATAATAGATCCAAAAGGTGAAAAATTTCTGTATATACTGGAAGGTACAGCCAATATTACAATTTATAATGAAACATATTCATTAAGTAAGGGGGATTCAATATATTATCCAGCCGATGCGCCGTTCCATTTTAGAAGTACTTCCGAATCAGCAGTTGAAGTGATTATCGTTATCACACCTCCAGGCTTATGAAATATCAAAAAGCGACCCAAAATCTTTATTTGTCAGCCGTTCAGCCGTTCAATCCATACGCAGCACTCCATATGCCTTGAGTAGACAATAATGATGAAATCAAGACTTAGTCATTCCTTGGTGTCAGAGTTTTTCTCCTGAAAACCAAATCTCTTTGGAAAATTTTATTATCGTTTATGTGACTTCTTACTTCTTTCAAGGACACTATCGCACATTTCTCTAGAATAAAATCTACCTGATTTTATAACACCTAAGTGCCTTTGAATAGTCTGTAAATCTTTAAAGGGTTATCTTGCGTAAGAATCAGATCAGCTTTTTTGCCTTTTTCAATAGTTCCAATTTCTTTCTCCTTCTTTAAACACTCAACCGCGTTTATGGTTGCTGCCTGAATGACTTCATAATTTCTTAATCCTGCTTTTCTAAGTAATCGCATCTCAATGTGTTCCGAGAATCCGGCAACAACATACGGTACAGCTTTGTCTGTACCCAGAATAATCCCAGCTCCTTCATTTTTTAACTGCTCAATAATATAATAAAAATCTTCCATGTATTTATGATTCCTTGAACTCCTCTTTTAGCATACAATCGTTCAGAAGCTTTCAGTAAAATTCTCATTGCCTTTTATTTCTCTTAGAAAAATATTGTATCTGGTCCTCATCTTCAAATTCTTGTTGACATTCAGAATTTGCCAAACGCTCATTAGCGATTAATGTCGGACAATTCCAAACATGATTGGCGGCAGCAAGAGAAGCAATTTTTTTATGCTTTTTTTTTTAATCAACATCATTTTGTGTTCTCTCCCTTACATATAATGATAATAGGAACAGATTTTACCTTGAAAAAGCTTGTTTAGCATCAATTAAACCTTCATCGTATGCTTTTCTGATAATAAGGTATTCGCCCCGTCTGCCGAAATACAAGGCGCAGTAATTTCTTTGTATCTGTGTACCATGATATAAATAATATTCCATGATTTTTATCCCTTCATCATTATCAACATGCCCCAACGCAAAATCAATAAAGTGCGAATACGCTTTGGAGTAATCCGGCTGAATTGTGACCGAATGCGTATAGGTAACATCGATGTTATAGCCCCGTGTCCTGAACGGCAGTGCCAAATCCCCGTATTGCTGGGCCTTTGCGTAAGACGCAATTCCGATTTGCTTAAATACTATTTAGAAAATCTTTTACTACTCTTGCAAATTCTATATTATTGGATAAAACCGCAGGATGATATCCATTCTGAAATATATATTTCTCTCCATACGGTACTTCTTTCAGAATTGAATTATACTCTTCCTCAAGATCATGCCTAATCATATCGTCCGTATGGCTGGCAGTAAGTAATAACGGCATTTTCAGTTCTGATAATTTTTTATGAAATAAGGGAATTTGTTCTTTTACCAATTGCAGCAAGCAATTCGTGTCACGATCGACGACACTTTCCCAATCACTCCCCTGACAAAAAGCATAGAATTGTTTTGCTGTTTTATCTTGCTTAGAAATCCTTCTCTCTTTTGATAGCTTTTCTGCAAAATCAGGAGCCAAGGTTCTTCCATCAAAACTATCTGCAACGACCTTCTTTACGAAATCAGGTCTTTCTAAAGCAGCATTAATGGCTACCCATGCACCGCCGCTTGTTCCTAATAGATTTACATTTATCAAGGACAAAAAATTTATAAGAGCGATTGTTTGCATTGCCTCATCATACCATAATTCTAATGGGAATTCCTCTAAACGCTGAGATTTACCATGTCCTAAAAAATCCAGGGTAATGACCCTATACTCATCAGAATATAGCTTTATTATTGATTCAAACATTTTAGATGAAGCAGTGTTACCATGTAAAAGAATCAATGGTTCTCCGTTTCCATTTTCTTCATAATAAATCCTTTTATTATTATATTCAAAATATGACATTTCAAAATCCTCCTGCATTTGTTTTTATCAGTATAGCATTTGCGAAAACTCAACTCTACCTCACACATTTTTATAATAAAATAAGGGGCTGTTACAAAATACAACAACCCCTAAATGAGCATCTATTTATTCTTCTGTTGAAGAACAATTCGCTTTATGCTTTTGGGGACTAAGTAATACTTTTCTGACAACGCCTCAAATGACATACCGGATTGATAGTCCTGATATATATCACGATTTCTGTCTGCAAGAATATTCTTTGCGCCAGTTTTACTGCCCCATTTTCTTCGTGAATTCTCCTTTCGTGGAATATAAATCAAGGCACCATCTATATATTTTTGAATTTCATCAATCATTTCATTTGGCAAAATATCATTTGCCTTAAAATAGCTCATTCTGCACCTCCTAATAATAAAATCGGAT
This sequence comes from Clostridia bacterium, assembly GCA_018433675.1. GTDB lineage: Bacteria > Bacillota > Peptococcia > DRI-13 > SM3-B62 > SM3-B62. The sequence continues at coordinate 127,748 of JAHDQS010000002.1, read as the reverse complement.
TTGCAGCGGCTATTACACATGCCTATTATTTAATTTGCTGCACGCAATAGCCCTGCTATTCGCACAGTTTTGTTCCAATGCCCATAAATACATCACCTTTCTTTTTAGCCTGTTATAAATTGATAAAAAACATTGTCTTCAATTCACCAGTTTAATTATTGCATTAATTTATCATAAAATGTTTTATTTTATAAATTATTATCGTTTCCTGCTTTCGTCAATAAACAACAAACTTCGCAATGCCTTGAGGAGATAAAAAAGATGCCGTATGAGTCTGGTAGGGCCTTGGCGGAAGATAAAAAGTATGCTGTTGTATCGTCTGCAAATAAATTCTTCCCAAATAACATATTTGATTTTAAAAATATGTTATACTTTTAAATAAACGGAAGAGAGAATCAATGGAAAATTCACATATATTATTAGTTGACGATGAACCGGAAATCCTGAATTTGCTTAAAATTACGTTAAATAAAGAAGGTTTCCCTTTTGCAGAGGAAGCTTCAAGCGCAAAACAAGTCATACAAATGTGTATGGCTAAAGATTTCGATCTTATCGTACTGGATATCATGCTGTCAGACGGTAATGGCTATGATGTCTGCAAAAAGCTTCGAGACATCACATTTGCACCTATTCTGTTTTTGACGGCTAAAGATTCGGATCTGGATAAGCTGAACGGGTTTGCGATGGGTGCAGATGATTATATTACAAAGCCTTTTAACATTTTGGAGGTTGCCGCACGGATAAAAGCTCAACTCAAACGCCAGAATCTAATGACCTACCGGATACATAACACAGAAAATACCATCTATCATTTCGGTCGCATAGAACTTAGGGAACAGTCAGGTCAAATATTTGTCGCTGGTAAAGAAATTGAATGTCCAGCTAAAGAATTTCAGCTTCTTTTATTTTTCTGTAAGAATCCGAACCGCTTATTCAGCAGGTCACAGCTTTACGAACAAGTATGGGGTGAAGAAGCCATAAACGACGACAATACAGTCATGGTTCATATCAGACGCATAAGAGAAAAGATCGAAGAGGATCCGGGTAATCCAAAAATTGTGGTAACTGTTCGCGGGCTTGGGTACAAATTTGTACTGTAATGAGCGTTAATCGAAAAGCGGTGACGAAGAGAGAGCAGATATGGAACTGAGAAAACGGATAACAATTAAATTCTTGACTTTCCTTTCTATATTAGCAGCGTATTTGTTGGTTGCATTTGCATTGATCATCTATTTCTCTCAGTCTCATACGTCAAATAACAGTTTGGAACCATCGGAATTGCTGAATGCGCTTTCTATGGAAACAGTTCTTAATGAAAATACCGTTTCTATACCTTCAGATATTCTGCAATCAGTATCCAAAAACAAGGGATGGCTCCAGATTCTCGATGGCACTGGAAATGTGATTTTTAATTATGATACACCGGATGATATTCAAAGCTCCTATGCGCCGGGAGAACTGCTGGTCTATAAAAAATCCCCGGGTACCTTCGGATACCAGATATATACCTGGTACCGGGAGATTGGTATCCAAAAAATCACATGGGTCTATGCAATACCATACAACGAACAAGACGCCCATAAGCTCATAAACGATCCCCATACATGGATTATCATAGCTGGATTAAGCCTTGTCGTCACGCTCGTTATTGCCGTAATTTTCGGGTGGCGTATGGGAATGCCGATACTTTATGTACTGGATTGGATTGAGAATCTTGCAAACAGAATTTATCGGGAACCAGCTAATCGTAAGAAACCGAATTACAGCCGAAACAGTACCAACAAGTGGATGCAAGGGCCTTTTCGAACCTATCGAGAAATAATGCATTCCATGGAGTCGCTAAGCAACAGCTTAAGAGAAAACGAAGAAAAGAAACGTCAACTAGAAAATGCTAAAGAAGAATGGATTGCCGGCATTTCTCATGATATGAAAACTCCTTTATCCTCAGTAAGAGGATATGCTGATCTGCTCTCATCCGGGCGATATGAGTTTTCTCAGGAGCAAATCTGTGAGTATTCCGGTATTATTGGTGAAAAAGCTGCGTATATGGAAGAACTAATTGAAGATCTGAATCTGACCTATAGCCTAAGTAACAACGCTTTGCCCTTTCATTTTGAGTTACATAATATCGTGGAATTGGCACGCAGATCGGTCATTGATTTTATAAACAGTGGATTAATTCAAGGCGCTCAAGTGCATTTCGAGAATTCTGAGGATGATGAGATTTTTTGTTATATCGACACAAAGCGGTTCAAACGAGCAGTAGATAACATTCTTTCAAATGCGGCAGTTCATAATGAGTCCGGAACACAGATATCCGTATCAATAAATACAATAAGAAATACCGGCACCTTTCCGCTTGCAGAGATTATTATAAAAGACAACGGAAAAGGAATGGATGAACAAACTCAGCAGCATCTGTTCGAACGTTATTTCCGCGGGGCAAACATTAATGATCGGAGCGAAAATAGCAGCGGACTTGGTATGGCTATTGCAAAACAGCTTATTGAGGCACATAACGGCTCTATTTTGGTTGATAGCAAGCTTGGGATAGGTACAAAATTTATTATACGACTGCCAAAAAATTAAGCTGTCGTTAAGATTTCATTTCACTTGAATTCAGAATCACTTTCTATAATGACTTATTGGGGTGATTAAAATGAGAGTTTTTGAAATGCTTATACTAGTAAATTTGCTTCTTTCTGCCGCGGCCATCATATTTATCAAGAATAAAAAACTGAATATTGTACTTCCAGCGCTATCCATTTTGTTTTCTGTTATCAGTATTATTGCAGAAGGCTTCCGGTTTGCAATGGTCCCGGCATATTTGCTGGGAGCCATTGTTTTTATTGTTAGACTAATAACAATGTTATTAAAGCCGAAAAAGCGGCATCGCGTCCTAAAGGGATTCGGAATTGCGGCATTTTGCATTGTGTATGTGCTGTCCATCGCTCTTCCGGCTTTTCTGCCTGTTATCAACCTACCGAAAGCAGGCGGAAAGTATACGGTCGGCACTACCAGAATAGATTTTATCGAACCGGATCGATATGACATAGTAACAGGTCGGGAATCGCCACAGAATATTGCGGTACAGGTTTGGTATCCGGCATCAAATACTGGCGGGAATAAGTTGGCGAGATGGATGGATTCGCGCAAAATGGCCAGCCTTTTTGCAGATATGGAGAGGCTTCCTGATGTTTTTGGTCAGCTCTGTCTGGTGAAATCAAACAGTTTTACAGACGCTGAGATTTCAGTTGAAGAAGATACCTATCCGGTGATTCTGTTTTCCTGCGGGTTGGGAATGTTCAGCGGACAAAACACGATCCAAATGGAGGAGCTTGCAAGTAGAGGATATATTGTTTTTTCCGTAAGCCACCCCTATGACAACTTTGCTTCTGAATATTCGGACGGGAGCATTATACCATATGATTCGAATCATTTGGACGCTTTGAGCAAAGACACAGCAGCAGCGCTTGATATAGTAAAGTCGCAAATTGATGATCAAAACAGTCCTGAATTTCAAAGAGAAATTATCAGCCGCTGCAAGGTAAGCAACGATGAGGCCCGCGTTTGGAGCGGTGATATGATTTTTGTAGCCAATCAAATAGCTAGGCTCAATGACGGCAGTATCGCGAGTATTTTTAAAGGGCGGCTGGACACGAAAAACATTGGTATCTTCGGCCATTCGTTTGGCGGAGCGGTTGCAGGTGAAGCATGTTTAAACGACAGTCGGTTTAAAGCATTTATCAATATGGACGGCACTCCGTTTGGAGATACAGTAGATGCGGTAATAAGTCAGCCGTTTATGGTTCTTGCCACTGGCAAAGACCGTAATTTACAACTCAAAGCGAGTGACGGCTATTCAGAAAATCAAAAGAACTATATCGTCGTGAGCATTAACGGTTCGCAACATATGAATTTCACTGATTTGAATACTATTGTACCCTATGTCGGAAAGTCTCTCGGAGCATTGGGAAGCATCAGGCCAGACCGTCAGACCGAAATTATGAATACATATATTCTCGCGTTCTTCGATAAGTATCTTAAGGGTGAACAGCAATCGATACTGGAGACATCCTCGTCTCTGTATCCCGAAGTTGTAATTGAAAGAAGATAGTAAATTGGATTGAAAAATGCACTTTCAGTCCGATTTATTCACAATTATTTTTTCGACAAAAGTACGCAAGTTTCGACGTGCCTTGAGTGGGTAAAAAAGATGTCGCACCCCTCTGGTATCCCCTTGGTGGAAGGGTATGTTACATTATAGATGCAATTCTAAAGGCGTCGAATTCGACACCTTTAGAATTATTCCTTGTTCTTAATTCCTTCAATTAATTTATCGAAGTCAGATCTAAATAGCCTGTCCTGTATAATACGATATTTTTCAAACTCACTCTCCGCAAAGGATCTAGCAACTTCTGCGGTCACCTTTCCTGCATTGTTTAATATCTCATATTGAGTAAACTGCAGAAAGGTATCTAAACGTTTTGCCCAATCCTGCATTGTCATTGGGATATGCCGTCTGGCCATCAACTCTGCCGAATCAAGATATGCTGTTACGATAAGCTCCAAATTCTGCAATTCTTCTCTGGACAAATAGTTTTTGGCAATCGACACATCTGATTTTATTATTTTGCCGTTCGGTGCATTTTTCCAAGATGTGAGCCCCATTCTCTCTTTTTCGGCATTTGCCCGGTCTACAATTACTTCCGCCGCCGTATGTCCATGGATTGCCCAATGCAACTTATTTTGCACCGTGGCAAAAAAATCTTTTGTGGTCTTGGAATCACCGTCATAGTCTAATGCTGTGGCATAAATATCTGTTATCTTCTGATAAAACTTCCGCTCGCTGAGACGAATTTCTCTGATTTCTTCAAGCAAGTGTTCGAAGTATTCTTCAGCGAGAATACTACCGCCATTTATCAAACGCTCTTTGTCTATTACCCAGCCTTGAATGGTATAATCCTTTGCTATCATGTTGACCCATTTTCGAAACTGTACCGCCCGTTCAGAATTAACTTTAAATCCGACGGCTATAATCATTTGCAGATTGTAGTGCTTAATTTTACGATTGACCTGGCGCAAGCCTTCAGTTTGAACTATCCGGAAATCCCGGATAGTTGCTTTTGGTTCCAATTCATGATCTTCATATATTTTTTGAATATGTTCATTTATCGTTCTTACATTTACATCGTAAAGCATAGCTAGCATCTTCTGCGTAAGCCAGATGTTCTCATCTTCGTAACGCATTTCAATACTTTGTGGGTCATCACCAGTCGCAGCAACGAATGTCAAGTATTCAGCAGCGGAAGATCGTATGGATTTCTCTTCAGGAATTTTCTCTTTAGCCATAATAATATCCCATCCTTCAGTTCAGTTGGTCGATAATTTTGGACAACTGAATCTACTTTTTTGAATTCAGTAACATTAGCCCGAACCGGCCTGTCTTTATATATAGAAAATTCTATGCAGTATAATTATACCAAACGTATGTTCCCATTTCAATATCGTTTTCTTTGCAACAGGATTATTACCTCAACGTGAGCTGTCTGCGGGAACATATCCACAGGCTGGACTTCTGCCACGGCATAACCTCCCTCTGCCAATCTCTTAATATCCCGGGCCAGGGTACTGGGGTTACATGATACATACACTATACGCACAGGCCCGGCTTCGATGATAGCCTCCAACAGCCTTTTATCGCATCCTCGGCGGGGAGGGTCTACGATAACAGCATCCGGTCTCAGACCATCCTTGACCAGCTTCGGAAGGATGTTTTCAACCCTGCCTTTTTTGAATTCAACGTTGGCTGCACCGTTTTTGACGGCATTGTTCTTGGCATCCCGAACCGCTTCAGAAACGCTTTCAATCCCAATCACCCTGCGCACCTTTTGCGCCTCAAACAGACTGATTGTCCCCGTACCGCAATAGGCATCGACGACCAGTTCTTGTCCCGTCGATCCGACATATTCCATTACTTTTCGGTATAAGACAGCGGCTTGTTCCGTATTGACTTGAAAAAAGGACTTGGCCGAAACATCAAATAAAAGGTCATCTATCTTCTCCTCAATTCTATCCCTGCCCTCGACGATGTGAATCTTGCCTTTATTATTCCGGCAGACACCTACAACCATGGAAAATTTATCGCACACTTTTCTAGCAATATACTTGATATCCTCCGCCAACTCGTCAAAACAGGAAAAGACAAGCAATATCTCTCCCTTATACCTACTCTCGCGTATCATGATATGATCTATTTCAGTTTTTCTGTCGATATGGCCTTCTTTTCCGAAGCCTTGCTCCGTCAGTACTTCCTCCAGGTAAGATAGTAATACTGTCACGGAAGAGGAGAAAAGATGCTCGCAGTGCTTTGGCACCAAGCGATGTGATCCTTCTTCGTAAAACCCCAGTACAGCCCTCCCGGATATCCTTCCTATACGAAAGGTTCCTTTATTACGATAACCCCAGGGGGCCGCTGCCCCGATAACAGGCTGTATTGCCACGTCACGCAATCCTCCGATGCGGTGCAGGGCCGATTCGACTATCCTCCGTTTGATTTCCAATTGCAATTCATAATCCGCATGCTGCAGCCCACAGCCGCCGCATTCTCCATAAACGGGGCAAACCGGAAGAACCCTGCTGGGATGAGCAAGCAGTATCTCCTTCAATTTCGTCTGCACGTACCCTTTTCCCTGGGCGGTTATCTCGACCAAAACCTCTTCCCCCGCCAGCGCCCCCGGGACAAAAACCGCCTGCCCCGAAAGCCTTCCCAGACCGGAGCCGTCATGAAGGTAATCCGTTATTATCACTTTCTGCACGCTACCTATTTCCATCTTTACTCCTATCCGATGTCATTTCCAAAAACACTATTCCTGTATATTTGCTCATCTCATATATTTCTCTCCGTGATAACTATTCCCTCTGTCTGCGAACAAATTTTTCTGCCTGTATAATTTATTCCGCTGTCGGTGGAACAATACAAGCAGGTGATGCTATGAATTATGACACAGCAGTTTTTGTGCAAAACATCCGGCAAGCCCTTTCTCCCTTAGTTTTTCCCTCCCCGGCAGAGGATGATTCGTACATGGACCTGGCAGCGGTCAGCGCAATCGAAGAATTTGATCCGCAAAAAGCCTGCCGGCAGGTACCTTCTCCCGATCCTTTGGTCCGGGCTTTGGGATTGCTCCTTGAAACAATGGAAAAAGGCCCTTTTGACATGACCTGTTTGGGAATAAATGAGCTTTTCAAGAAGTACCTTTTTTTAGTCACAGAAGAGAACGAGGAAAAATGCACTCAACGCTTTTTTGATTGTATTTATCAACTCTTCCTCACTTCTTTGCTGGAAAGCTATCCTTTTACCGGCCTTTTCTGGGAATACTTGTGTTTGACTTTAGCCACGGTCAGTGAGTACCTGATTGAAAAAGAATTGATTGCCGCAGGTCAAATCTTCCTTAAAACCGTTGCTATCATGGGTAGATACGCAACACAGAAATACCTTCCTACCTGCACAATACAGCACCTCATGCATAACATGGAAATCTGGGCCCGTGAAGAAGGATACTTAGAGTTTGCAGACTGTGCCAAAAACCATCGCTTTAATCTCGAATCCCTTTGAAGCAGATTAAACCATAGAGACAAGGACAACGTAAAACATGATCAAAACCTCTCTCTACACCTTTATACTCCTTTCAATTACCGGAGGTCTTTTGACACTCCTCAGCTCCGTGGGGATTTTTATCTCCATTACTATGCAAAGACGTCTGGAACGCCTGCAGGAGATTCTAGAAGAGTTTATCAACCTCTCCTATCGCAGTGACGCTAATTTGACGACCCAAATATACAATCTAATAGAAAAATACCAGCTACACTACATTTATCCTAAACAGCCTCAAGGCCTGATACTACGTTATATTGATCTGAATGTCTTTTTTATCCTGCTCCTTTGGTCTGTCTCCTTTATCATGTACTACGAGCCCCCCTTTTCCTTTCACCTCCTCCTGCAAATATCACCTCTGATAATCGGGATACATGCCACTCTCTTTTTCAGGCGGCTCTTGCGCAACACCATCAGCCTGGAAAACCCTCTGCTTTCCACCATAGTGCCTTCACCCCCCAAACTCCGCAGCATTTCTTTCCTATCTCATTTTGTTAATCTCTCCGTTAAGTCTGTGCTCAAACAAGCCCGGCTTTCACTGATTCTCACTTTTTGCAGCGCCGTTAATAACAGCGATGTACGGAATGTTTCGGTGGATTTAAAGGAGGAACTGTCCTTCGATGACTTTTTTTATTACCTTGCCTTACACGATGATGCTTCCTGCTGTTTTGCCGGTTTTGGAGAAGTTATTTGCCGCTTCCCTTCCGATCCCATTACGGATAAACCCGTTCCGATCTGTCGCAATATCAATATACCCTTAGGATGTTTTACGGTCAACACCTTATCTGATTCCTGCACAGACCTGCAGGCAAAGTTCCTGATATTTACCAGAGGGGAAAAACACCCCGTCCAATACAATTGCTGTTTCATGAAAGGACGGGGCTTTTTGGCTTCTCGTGCCGACCCCGTAGTTACGGTAAACCGTCATATCGTTTATAACATAAAAAAGGACAAGCTCAACGTCTTGTCCTCTGACCCTAACATTCCCCGTTTTCAAGAACTGCTACCCCACTTCAAGCTCAACGGCAACAGGTATTATTTCGACCCACTCTCCGCTATCCGAGAGCAAAGTGAAAATTCGCCCCCTCACATACAAATCTGCAGAAAAGGTGTCTTTATTGACTGACCTCCTTAAATTCCCCTGCCTCCATGATAAGGTCCGGTTGAGGAATCCTTCCTTGCAATAAAAGCTCCCTCAATCCGTCCTCGGAATAGTCATGGGACTTAAAAAAGTAAAAATCTGCCCGATTTCCCTCTTTGATGCGTCCGCTTTCTTCCCACCCTAACAGTTCGGCACGGTAGCCCGTGAGCCGCGCCAACAGCTCTTCATTGCTCCTGTCCTCTTTGTTATACCTTGCCGGAACAAGCAATACTATCGCCTGGGACGGCATTTCCTTTTTTAAAGCATCAAACAAGGCCTGTTCCGATGTTTTTTGAGCACAAGCCGCTTGAGCCAAAGTTTGACCGCGATATAGGCCGGTCGGGAAAAGGATTTCTTCCGCAGGATAGCGGGGATAACTCCCCTCCAGCAAATGCTTTAAAATATCCGAACAATACTCTGCTGCGAGCTTAGTTTCATCACCGCTGTCCGTGTTATCCCCGCATATTTCCTCAATGGCGATGGGCCGGGGAATAACCGTAAGCCCTCCCGCATCATAAACGGGCGAGTTTTTTTGTCTGATGTATCCGAGGGCAGCAATATAACCGTCCAGCAGCGCCAAATCACCGCGGAAAGCAGCATTCAACCCTGTCCCGTCAAGTATCACAGCATTTCTTATAACAAGGTCGTAAGGCTCTGTCGCCCGAAAAAGATAGCGGTAGCCCTTAACCTTCAATCCCATCAAAACATTTACCGCCAGGAAATAGCTAAGCAGACCAACCAGAACCACCAACCCTATTTTTTTCACTCGGCCCAAGTTATCAACTCCCGCCCCGCTTCTTTCTTTTTACCTATCCCCATTTACTTGGCTTTAAGCAATGAATACAAATCTTCCCACAGGTGAAGTATCTATCTGAACTTCAGCAGGTTGACTTTATTGTAATTGATTCCACCTTTATCATTAATCAATTCTTCCCGGGCATGAATATATTCTACTTTGCCCACGAACATTTCATGTGATCCTGTTCTGATTGAATCCACAACGGTACACTCAATATTGACGGGGCAATCCAACAGCAGGGGGGCATTGACCTTGACACCTTCTCCCAGCTTCATCCCTAACTTCTCCAGCTTATCCTCATCCCGTCCGCTGTGGCTTCCTAAATAGGCGTATGTCTCCCGCAGTTCCTCGTTGACAAGATTAACCACGAAAACCCCGCTTTCTTTGACCATGTGGTATGAATAGCGGCTTGGAACGATCCCTACCATAACCATATGCGGCTCATAACTGCAATTGCAAGCATACCCCACAGCCAAAGCGTTATTCCTGCCCTCGTTATTACGACAGGAAACGAGGATATCCGGCATCGCTTTCAGACATGACTTGAAATCTGTTACCTTCTTTTCCATTCCCATAACTCCCTTCATGATACATTGAATATTTTAGTCCGTCATATACCACTATTATACTGCAAATCGTTATTTACAAAAAGTAATCCTTTGTGTATGATAGCAATAGCTATTTATTTAGCCGACTAACTAAAAGCGAGGTTTCATTCTATGCCCCACTGTCATTTTAGCCATAACCTGCAAGAGGACAGCAATCTGGAAATTTTGCTGATACACGTCGCCCACCTTCATTTCAAGAAACTGCACAGCTATCTCAATAAAATCGGTTTATACAAAGGACAGCCCCATTTATTACGGCTCCTATGGCGAGAGGACGGCCAAACACAAAAAGAGCTGGCCGCTGCCATGTCTATCCAGCCATCCACGCTGGCGAAAATGGTCAGCCGCATGGAACACTCCGGCTACCTCTTCCGCAAGACCGATTCAAAAGACATGAGAGTATCAAGGATTTATTTGACACAAACAGGCCGTGACTTAGAAATGAAAGTAAAAGAGGTCTATGACGAGTTATATGAAGACTGCTTCGGCAATTTTACGTCGGAAGAAAAAGCCGACCTTAATCGTCTTTTTATCCGCTTAAAAGAAAACCTGTTAACCACTAATTTACGGAGATGACGCAGATGAACATAATAAAACTGTTTTCCTATCTAAAGCCGTATCTTTTGATTACTGTCTTAGGCCCATTATTCATGCTTTTAGAGGTAGCCGTCGACCTCAGCCAGCCCTGGTTTATGCAGAGAATCATTGATATCGGCATCACTCAAAGCAACCTTGATTTCGTCTTAAGAAACGGAATACTGATGATCCTACTTTCCTTCGCAGGCCTAATGGGAGGGTTTATGAGCGTATACTTTTCCACCAGGGCTTCCCTCAATTTCGCCACCGATTTGCGCCGGGATTTGTTCGTAAAAGTTCAATCTTTTTCCTACGCCAATCTTGACAGGCTCTCGACAGGACCCCTTATCACCAGACTGACCGATGATATCAACAGGATACAGGGCATCACCATCATGATACTACGGATGCTTTTCAGAGCACCATTCTTGCTCATCGGCAGCATCATCATGGCGACAATAACCGCTCCTATGCTTGCACCGATACTTATCGTCATTCTGCCTATCCTGGTTATCATTCTCTATGTAATTATCAAAAAGAACTATCCTTTGTTCTATCAGGTTCAGCTCTGCCTTGATAAATTAAATACGGTCATCCAGGAAAACCTGGCCGGCGTTCGTGTGGTTAAAGCCTTTGTTCGTTCTGGCTATGAAACAAAAAAATTCACAGCGGCTAATGATAGGTATATGGAGACTACCGTGCATGCCTCCAGAATGGTAGCCCTTTCAATGCCTCTTTTGATGCTGACGATAAACCTCGGCATCGTTGCCGTTTTATGGCTGGGGGGTGTTAAACTACAGGCAGGCGGCATTCAGATTGGACAAATCGTAGCCTTTATCAATTACCTCATGCAGATCATGACATCCTTAATGTTTGTCGGTATGCTCATTCTGCACATTTCCAGAGCGGAAGCGTCGGCCAAAAGGGTCAATGAAATACTCGGGGAAAAACCGGGAATCACAGATGATCCAACAGCAACACCCAATCTAGTCATAAAAGGCGAAGTCTCCTTCCGCAACGTAAGTTTCAGCTATGATGGCTTGTCCGATAACCCGGTGCTTAAGGATATCAGCTTTGTGGCAAAGCCCGGAGAAACCATTGGGATATTGGGGGCTACCGGTTCCGGCAAGTCCAGTTTAATCAACCTCATCCCCCGTTTATATGAGGCCACCTCCGGAGAAATACTAATCGACGGCAGGGATATCCGCAGCATCAGCAACAAGGTCCTGCTAGAGCAAATAGGGTTGGTTGCGCAAAACACTTTCCTCTTTTCCGGCTCCGTCAAGGATAATATTCTATACGGTAACCCCCAGGCAGGGGAAGATGAAATCACCTGGGCTGCTCAAACCGCTCAGGCCGACCGATTCATCCGGCGGTTGCCAACGGGCTACGATTCCGAGCTTAAACAAAGAGGTGTCAACCTCTCCGGCGGTCAAAAACAGCGTATTTCCATAGCCAGAGCGCTGGTGAGAAAGCCCGCTATCCTTATCCTAGACGACAGCACCAGCGCAGTAGACGCTAAAGCGGAGGTCCAGATCCAAAAGGCTATCAAAGAAAGAATGAATAATACCACCTGCTTCATTGTTGCCCAAAAAATCACCTCGGTACTTGAAGCGGATAAGATCATCGTTTTGGATAACGGCAGTATTGCAGCAATCGGACGTCATGAAGAACTATTAAAAACAAGTAATATCTACCGGGAAATTTACGAATCACAGCTGGGAGAGGAGGAAATCTCTTATGCCTGATAATAGCAAGAATACAAAAAGTGAAACAAAACCGGCCGCCCCGCTTTTTCCCGGTCGACCCGGCGGAGGTCACAGAGGCGGCGCTCATATGACAGGACCTGTTGTTAAACCCCAAAACACAGGGGATACGATCAAAAGACTTTGGGGTTATCTGGTAAAAGAAAAAACCGGTCTTATCGCCGTCTTCATCCTCGTGACATTAGCAACACTTTTGAGGCTTTGCGGCCCATATTTATTAGGCCTTGCCGTGGATAAATATCTCATCCCCCGCGACATAGGTGGACTGAAAAATATCATTATCCTCCTGATAGCAATATATGTCCTTTCTTCAGCCTTTACCTGGCTGCAAAATTATGTCATGATCGGTATCGCACAAAAAGCAATTAAGAGAATCAGGGATGAACTGTTTGTCAAACTGCAGACACTGCCACTGCGTTTTTTCGATCGTGAACCACGGGGAGTATTAATGAGCCGCTTCACCAACGATATCGAAAACATCAGCAACACCCTATCCCAAAGTATCATCCAACTCATCACCAGCCTGCTTTCCATCACGGGTATTATTGCAATAATGCTCTTTATCAATTGGCAATTGGCCTTGATCACTATGCTGACCGTGCCCCTCGTTATCCTCACAACGAGAAGGCTGGCCTTTCACACACGCAAGGCTTATTCAAAAAGACAAAAAGAGTTGGGCTCCTTAAACGGGCTCATCGAAGAGACAATAACAGGGCAAAAGGTAATCAAAGCATATAACAGAGAAAGCGAAGTAATTGCGAAGTTTAAGGAGGGGAACGAAGCCTTAAAAAAATCTTCCGTCCGAGCCGAGACCCTTTCCGGCTCGATGGGTCCTATCATGCACATGATCAACAGACTGGGGTTCGCCATCGTCGTTTGTGTGGGCGGCCTCATGACGGTAAAAGGACTAGCCACGGTGGGTGTTATCACCACCTTTGTCACCTATTCACGACAATTTGCTCAGCCTCTCCAACAGATTGCCGCACTGTATAACAGTATTCAGGCCGCACTGGCCGGTGCCGAAAGAGTCTTTGAAGTAATGGATGAAGAGGCCGAAGACGAAGAAAGCAAAAAAACCGCCCCTTTAAAAAGGGTCGGCGGCAACGTGGAATTTGAAAATGTTAATTTCGGGTATCTCGAGGACGTTCCTGTCCTCAAAAACATCAATCTCCAAGCCAAGGCCGGGCAAACCATCGCTTTAGTCGGCCCAACCGGCTCCGGAAAAACTACGATTATAAATCTTCTGACCAGGTTTTACGATGTAAACAGCGGTACGATAAGAATAGACGGGAAGGATATTCGCAGCATAAACCGCGATAATTTGCGCCAAAGGCTGGGAATCGTCCTGCAAGATACCTACCTTTTTTCCGGAACAATCAAGGAGAATATCCGCTACGGAAGGCTTGACGCCAGTAACGAAGAAATCATTCAAGCCGCTAAGACAGCCAACTCCGACCAGTTTATCCGACGTCTCCCGCAAGGTTACGAAACCTTACTGACAGAGGAAGGAAGCAATCTCAGCCAGGGCCAAAGACAGCTTTTAGCCATCTCCCGGGCCGTGTTATCCGACCCGGACATTCTAATCCTTGATGAAGCCACCAGTAGTGTGGATACACGTACGGAAATTCTCATTCAAAAGGCTATGTTTAGCATCATGAAAGGCCGTACAACCTTTGTTATCGCCCACCGTCTCAGGACGATCAGAAATGCGGATCTCATCTTGGTTATCCATCAGGGGGAAATCATCGAAAGAGGCAGCCATCAAGAGCTCCTGGCCCAAAAAGGTTTCTACTACGAACTGTATACGAGCCAATTTAAAAAAGCAAACTAAAGCAGGTCAGGTCAAAAAACCTAACCTGCTAAATACAGCAATAAAGTCATCGAAGCGTTCCACGTGGCATGGGCGGTTATCGAAGTCAAAAGCGAACCTGTCTTTTCATAAAGCCGGGTCAGCCAAATCCCCCCTATAGTGATAATAACAAAACGCGGCAGGTCAAAATGAAGTGCGCCGAAAACGATGTTTGTCAAAAGCAGCGCAGGCAGCCTCCCCAACTTTTTCAACAAGGCGGGATATAAAAACCCGCGGAAATACATCTCCTCACTCACCGGAGCGAATAAAGAGGTAATGGACAGCGCCAAAAACAATTCCCACTTGTTCCCGGCAGTGCTTAAATACCCTGCTATCTCTTGTTCTGCCACTTCGTAAGGAAAGAGTAAATACAAAACCAATGAAGCAATCATCACTACTAAACAAATCAGCAACCCCTGCCCAATCCCCAGCCGCAGCCAACGTTTTTCTGCATCACTCCGTAAACCCAGAGCGATTCGCGCCCGCCCCTGCTGTCTGAAGCTTGCAAAAAAGAAAACAAGACCGGCCAATAAAACGCCCTTGAACAGGGCGTTTAAAAACAATATCCCCATAGTCTGGTTCCCCGGACTGATTAAGAACCCGAGGCTTTTAAACCAAGTAAAACTTGATACGGGCAGAAAAAGGGATATTGCCAGAACAACAGCCAAAACAACCACAGCATCCACAATCGACCAGCGAGGTGTTCTTTCCAAGTAATACACCTCCACAATTCTCATTTAATCTATAAGGATTCTAATCTTTCTTGCAAAAGTTTGTTTACTAAACCCGGATTAGCCTGGCCTTTGGTTTCTTTCATTACCTGACCGACCAAAAAGCCAATGGCTTTTTCTTTGCCTGCTTTGTAATCCTCGACAGACTTAGGATTCCCCGCAACTATTTTTTCGACAACGGCAGACAGCGCCCCCTCATCGGAAATCTGTATTAAACCTTTTCTTTTGATGATTTCATCAGGTTTTTCGCCTTTCTCAAACATTTCCGCAAAGACTTCCTTGGCTATTTTTCCACTGATTTTACCATCCGCAATATAGCGCAGCAACGCAGCAAAATCCTCGGGATCAATTTTGCTTTCCGTTACTTCCAGGCCTTGTGCATTCAAAAGTCGCAGAAACTCTCCGTTGATCCAATTTGCTACAGCTTTCGGCTCCTCATAGCAGGCAACGATACGGTCAAAATATTCGGCCAGTGCCCTGCTCCCGGTGATAATACCGGCATCGTATTCCGACAGACCCAAAACGTTAACCAGACGACCCTTTCGCTCGTCCGGCAGTTCAGGCAGAGAATTTCTCAACTCCTCAACCCAAGCCGGTTCGACCACAATCGGAACCAAATCGGGCTCGGGAAAATACCTGTAGTCATGCGCCTCCTCCTTGCTGCGCATGGACACGGTAACACCCTTTTCCTCATCCCAGGAACGGGTCTCCTGCACGATACTTCCGCCCTCGTCGAGTATTTCGGCCTGCCTTTCCACTTCGTATTCAACGGCCTTCTGCAGTGCTTTAAAGGAGTTCATATTCTTAATCTCCGCCCTGGTACCGAATTCTTCGGCACCTATCGGACGTAAAGAAATATTAGCATCGCACCGCAAAGAACCCTGTTCCATCTTCACATCGGAAACATCAATGTATTCAAGGATCATTTTGAGCTTTTCCAAATAGGCACGAGCCTCTTGGGCCGAACGCATATCCGGTTCCGAAACAATCTCAATCAACGGCACTCCCGTCCTGTTGTAATCTGCCAAAGAATAATGGGAGGAAGTGATTGTAGTGCCGCTGTGTAATAGCTTGCCGGCATCTTCCTCCATGTGGATACGAGTAATTCCAATCGTTTTTTTCTTTCCTTCCGCCTCTATTTCCAGCCGTCCCTCCTTGCAAATAGGCAAATCATACTGCGAAACCTGATAAGCCTTAGGCAAATCGGGATAAAAATAGTTTTTACGGTCAAATTTGCTAAAACCCGCTATCTCACAATCCAAGGCCAAACCGGCCTTTATTGCAAATTCCAGTACTCGTTTATTCAAAACAGGCAATACCCCAGGCAGACCCAAACACACCGGACAAACATGAGTGTTCTCTTCACCCCCGAACTCCGTAGGGCAAGAACAAAATATTTTTGTCTTAGTCTTCAGCTCAACATGTACCTCTAAGCCGATAACTGTCTCGTATTTATGACTGTTACTCACTCTGCAGCGCCCCCTTCTAAGTCAGGCTTAGGCCTCGTCAGGTCTGTATTCTGTTCCAGGGTGTATGCAACCCGTAGCAAGGTTCCTTCATCAAAAGCCTTACCAATCAACTGCAAACCTACGGGTCGTCCGTCCACCGTGTCAAAGGGCAGGGACAGCGCAGGAATACCGGCCAGATTAACAGGTATGGTACATATATCCGACATATACATGGACAGCGGATCATCCGCTTTCTCCCCAAAGTCAAAGGCCGGCGTCGGAGATGTTGGCGTCAATAGACAATCAAATTTCGCAAAAGCCTCATCAAAATCCTGTTTGACCAGGGTCCGTATCTTCAGGGCTTTAAGGTAATAAGCATCATAGTAGCCGGAACTTAGAGCGTACGTCCCCAGCATAATCCTCCGCTTCACTTCCTCGCCGAAGCCCCGACTGCGTGTTTCGTTAAACATTGAAATAGTATCATCTGCCTCAACCCGAAGTCCGTAACGGACCCCGTCGTACCTGGCCAAATTGGAACTGGCCTCGGCCGGAGCAATAATATAATAAGCGGGCAGAGCATACTCCGTATGGGGCAGAGAGACCTCTTCACAAAAGGCCCCCAGTTCTTCAAGCTTCTCAATGGCCTTTTTAACATATGCGGCCACCTGCTGGTCAATGCCACTCTGCATGTATTCTTTGGGAATACCGATCTTCAAGCCCTTGACATCATCTTTTAAATATCCGGTAAAATCAGGTGCCTCCACCGGTGCAGACGTGGAATCCTTAGAATCGTGCCCAAAGATAGCGTTCATCACCAGCGCACAATCCGTCATGTCCCTGGTAAAAGGACCGATTTGATCTAAAGAGGAAGCAAAGGCAATCAAACCGTACCTTGAAACGTAGCCGTACGTCGGCTTCAAGCCTATCACCCCACAAAATGACGCCGGTTGGCGAATGGACCCTCCAGTGTCAGAGCCCAGGGAGAATACCACCTCTCCCGCTGCCACAGCGGCAGCCGAACCCCCGCTGGAACCTCCCGGCACCGCCCGTAAATCATGGGGATTCTTGGTCGGGGCAAAACCGGAATTCTCCGTAGAAGAACCCATGGCAAACTCGTCCATATTGCACTTGCCCATCATCACCGTACCGGCTGCTCTGAGCTTTTCCACCACCGTAGCATCGTAAGGCGGAACAAAGTTATATAAAATCTCGGAAGAACAAGTCGTTTTAACACCTTTTGTACACATATTATCCTTAAGGGCTGCCGGTATACCTGCCAAGGACGGGAGTTCCTCACCCCGCGCCCTTCTTTTGTCTATTTCCCGCGCCTGCTTTATGGCATCCTCCCCTGTCACCGTCACAAATGCATTGATCTTACCCTCTAAAGCGTTGATCAACTCCAAATGCTGCTCTGTCAATTCGGTACTGCTGATTTCACGTTTCCTTAATAGTTCGCTTAATTTATATGCCGTTAAGCCTGTTAAAGACAAGACATTTTCCCCCTTTCTCATGCCGAACCCTATTGCTTGCTAGATAATACGCGGTACCCTGAAGCACCCGTTTTCTCTATCCGGGGCATTGGCTAAGACCAGTTCCTTCTCTAATGTTTCTCCGGCTTCATCCTCACGGAAGACATTTTTCAAAGGCAAGACATGGGCTGTCGGCTCAATACTGCTTGTATCGACTCGATTCAGTATTTCCATATACTCAAGGATTGCGTTCAGCGATTGGGTATACTTGTCCTTATCCTCCTCCGAAAGCTTCAGGCGGCTGAGCAGCGCCACATGCTCGACATCCTTTTGGGTAATCTTCACTTTGTCCACCATCCTTTTTATGTAAACATTTTTCCACATCTTGCATTATAGCAGATATACGGTGACAGTTAAACCTGCCTATCCTCACCGTTTCTATAAGTTTTCATCATTTGAAGAAGAGGTATTAACCGTAATTAGCTCCTGGGAAAACTCCTCCTCCGAGAGGATCCTCAAGCTTGTCTCCTGTCCTGATGCCAGAATGTCCCTGGCCTTATCCAGCTTTGAACCGGCGTTTTCCCCCACGATGACAAAGTCGGTTTTTTTGCTCACACTGCCGGAGACCCGTGCGCCTAGGCTAGTAAGAAGCTCTTCAATCTCCGTACGGGAATAGCCCTGCAGCGTGCCGGTCACAACCACCGATTTCCCTTTAAAGGGACTCTCTTCAGACTGTCGTTCTTCATGCACCGGGCTGACCCCGGCGGCAAGAAGCTTGGCAAGGCCGATCTGTATCTTTTCGTCCTCAAAGAACGCCAAGATGCTGTCTGCCACGATTTCCCCTATATCCTCAACTTCCAGCAGTTCCTCCCGTGATGCTTCTCTCAATCCTTGCAGAGAACGGAAGGTATTTGCCAAATCCCGAGCCGTCTTTTTCCCCACATTGGGTATCCCCAGAGCAAAGATAAACGAGACTAAACTGCAAGCCTTGCTTTTTTCAATGGCCTCGATAAGCTTCTGCGCCTTTTTCTCCTTAAACTTTTCCAAACCCAGTAGGTCTTCTTTTTTTATCCTATATAAATCGGAGATTTCCCGGATATCCAGCTTCTCGAAGAGCTGTTCAGCCGTTTTCTCGCTGAAGCCCTCGATATTCATAGCCTCCCGTCCCGCAAAATGCACAATACTCTTGACCATTTGGGGTTTGCAGGACAATGAATTCTCACAGAACAAATGAACCCCGTTTTGCACCAATACCGCCCCACAGGCAGGACAATACTCCGGAGTTTTGATTTCCTTCGTCCCCTCGGGTAACGGTTCCGCTACTTTTGTAATTTCCGGAATCACATCATTGGAACGACGCACAAAAACATCACATCCGAGCCTGACCCCTTTTCTGCCGATATCGTCCATATTGTTCAAGGTCGCCCTTTTGATCGTTACTCCGCCTATCTCCACCGGTTCAAGAAGGGCCGTAGGCGTGACCTTCCCTGTCCTACCGACATTCCACTCCACATCAACCAGCCTTGTTACGGCATCCTTAGCCGCAAACTTGTAAGCAATGGCCCAACGAGGAAACTTTACGGTATATCCCACCACCTCACGGGTCCGCAAATCATCTACGGCTATCACCAAGCCGTCTATCTCAAAATCATATTTTTCACGTTCAGCCGTTACCTTTTCAATTTCCCCTATGACCTCCTGCAAATTCGCACACCTCTGATGATAAGGGTGCACCGGCAAACCCTGCTTTTCCAAGAAATGCAGCATCTGCGCATATGAATCGATTTTCAATCCTTCGTAATATCCGATATCATAGAAAAAGGCCGTTAATTTTCTCTGCGCCGTTTCCCTCACATCCAAATTACGCAAAGCCCCGGCTGCCCCGTTACGCAAATTTTTCAAAGGTACAGCAGCTTTTTCGTTATACTCGGCAAAGACCTTTTTGGTCATCAGCGCCTCTCCCCGCACCTCCATGAAATGCGGACTCTCTAGTGCCAAAGGTACAGCAGCGATAGTCCTGGCCTGAGCCAGTATTTGCTCGCCCACTTCTCCCGTACCGCGGGTAGCGGCTTGCACAAGTTTTCCTTTATCGTAGGAGAAGTTGATTGTCAATCCGTCAAACTTCAGGGTCACAACGAAAGTCAGGGTCGGTAAAACCTCCCCTCCTTCTGCGTTGTAACTTTCTCTGGCCTTTTCCAATCTTGTCACCCAAGCCTGTAATTCAGCATAATCCTGCGCCTTATCTAAGCTCCATAGTTTTGCCCTGTGACGGTGCTTCCTAAACTCGCTTAATACCACATCGCCGATCCGCTGGGTAGGCGAATCAGGAAGGATCACACCTGTTTCCTTTTCCAACCCACGCAGTCTGTCGTACAAAGCATCATATTCGGCATCTGTAATACTTGGAGCATCAAGGGTGTAATACTCGTACGAGTGCTTATTCAGTTTATCCACCAATCCCCGCATCACCGCGGTCTTATCATGTTCGGACACCTGCATCCCCCTTCTTCGTTTAAATCTTCTTCAATGGGGCATACTTTGTTAAAAGCTTCTTAATCCCCTGGGAAGGAAAGGCTATCGTCAACTCAACATCAGTACCTTCTCCTTTGGCGCTTACCACCACGCCCTGCCCCCATTTTTTATGCTCCACTTTATCCCCAACGGAAAAGAGCATACTATTCCCGCCGTTTACTCCCATCCGTCCGGAAGTTGACATTGTCGTTTTAAAAAAATCATCTTTTACCATATATTCTTTCCATAAATCCTCCGGTATTTCCTCCAAAAAACGGGAGGGTCCGCTGTGGTTCATCCTGCCGTAAAGGTTGCGCTGACGGGCATGAACGAGGAAAACCCTTTCCTTAGCCCTGGTCAATGCAACATAGCACAACCTGCGCTCTTCCTCCAGCTCCTTTTCTTCCAAAAGGCTCCGGGCATGAGGAAAAACACCCTCCTCCATGCCGACTATAAATACGTTCGGAAACTCAAGCCCTTTTGCCATGTGCATGGTCATCATCACTACGGCATTAGCCTCGTCTTCATAACCATCGAGTTCGGTCACCAGGGATGTTCTGCCTAAAAATTCCTGTAAGGTTGGCTCTTCAGCCTGCTCATCATACTCTTTTGTAACACTCAAAAACTCCTGCAGGTTTTCCAAACGGCTTTGGGAGTCGGCTCCCTTTTCGGACCTTAAGGATTCAACGTATCCGGTCTCCGACAGAATTTTTTCCGTCAATCCCGTCACCGTCATTTTCCCAACAGCCTCTCTAAACCCTTCCATCAACTCCAGAAAACCTATAATGCCCTTGGAAGCTCTGGTGCTAAGTCCGATCTCCTCGTATTGCCAGAGGGCTTCAAACAATACCATGCCCTTCGCTTCACCGTATTCCTCAACCCTCTGTAACGTGGCTTCACCTATACCGCGGCGCGGTACATTGATAATCCGTCTTAAGCCGACGCTTTCCTGAGGATTGGCCAAAACCCTGAGATAAGCCATGATATCCTTTATTTCCATACGTTCATAGAACTTATGTCCTCCCACGATGACATAAGGTAGGCCTCGTTTCATAAACCACTCTTCCAACACCCTGGATTGAGCATTCGTCCTCATTAAAACGGCACAGTCCCGATAATTTTCCCCATTGTCAAGCAAGGCATTAATCCTTTCGCAAACGAACCTGGCTTCATCATGCTCATCATTCGCCTCATATATCGTCAACAGCTCACCCTGACCCTTCTCGGTCCAGAGAGCTTTGGCTTTTCTTGCCTTATTGCAGCTGATCACCTCATTGGCTGCCGCAAGTATACAGCCGGTAGAGCGGTAATTTTGTTCCAGCTTGATTACCTTTGTTTGGGGATAATCACGCTCGAAATCCAGGATGTTGCGAATATCCGCCTGACGAAAAGCATAAATAGACTGATCATCGTCTCCCACCACACAAAGATTCTGATGCCTTGCGGCTAAAAGCTTGACCAGAATATACTGTACATGGTTCGTATCCTGATACTCGTCCACAAGAATGTATTGAAAACGCTCCTGATACTTTGCCAGGATGTCAGGATTATTTTGAAAAAGCAACACGGTTTTCATGAGCAAATCATCAAAATCCATGGCGTTATTCTGCTTCAGTCTCCTGCAATATTCCGCATATATAGTGGCCGCTTTTTCCATAATGTAGTCGCCTTGAGCTTCTCTTGCGGCCTTCTCTGTGTTCTTGAGTTCACATTTGAAGCGGCTGATAATGCTTAAGAACATCCGCGGGGAATACTTTTTCTCGTCCAAATCCATTTCTTTAACAATATTCCTTACAACCTGCAATTGGTCGGCGGCATCATAGATGGAAAAATCTTTCCCGTAATCCAACACAGCGATTTCCCGGCGCAGAATACGCAAGCAGGCGGCATGGAAGGTCATCACCCACATCCCATGCATGGTCTCTCCTAAAAGCTGTTCCAACCTGTTTTTCATTTCCTGAGCCGCCTTATTGGTAAAGGTTATGGCCAGTATCCTGCGAGGTTCAACGCCGTTGCGGCAGAATAATGCCACCATACGCTGGGGCAGGCCGGTTATTCGACCTTCCTTTGCATCCTGCAGCCATGCTTCCATCAACTCTATATCATCATCCGTTAAATCGAACGGCGGTTTGACCTGCCGCTGATATTCCGCTCCGAAAAGATAAAGATGCAAAATACGGTAGACCATAGCCATCGTTTTGCCGGAGCCTGCTCCCGCCAAGCACAGAACCGGTCCTTTGCCTGTTTTTACCGCTTCAAGCTGTGCCGGGTTCAAATGGCTAAACAGCCTTTCCCTTATTTTTTCTCTCAATTGCCAATAATGCTCTGTCGAATACTTTGTCAAACCCACAAATAGTCCTCCTTGCTAATTCCCATTTACCTCTGATAACACTACTATTTTATCACTACTCCCCGTATAACTCACTAAAAACAAAAAATAAATTGGCTTTTCGGTATAGAAACATTCGGCACTGGACATACTTTTTAGTGAACAACTCCTCTTATCTCCTCCACTCTAAAAGGTTCAGGGTTCTCCCTGAACCAACTTTTTTTATCAGGTCAACACAAAACCCGCCTTACCGGCGGGTTTTTATAACATTATCTAATTCACAATGATTAAAAGGTTTAACAAGTTCTGTACTGCTGCGGACCGCTCTCATAAAGATTATTGCCATAACTGTCTATTACCACAATACACGGAAAATCCTCAACATACATCCTGTGAATTGCTTCTGTTCCCAAGTCCTCGTAGGCAACGACCTCGACTTTTTTTATACTCTTGGAAATAAGGGCTGCCGCTCCGCCTGTTGCGGCAAAATATACGGCACCGTGTTTCTTCATCGCTTCAATAACAGCCTTGGAGCGTAAGCCTTTGCCAATCATCCCTCTCAGCCCCTTGGCAATCAGCGGGGGCGTATAGCTATCCATACGCGTACTCGTCGTAGGGCCGGCTGCTCCGCAAACGTGTCCGGGAGGAGCCGGAGCCGGACCCACATAATACAGGACCTGGTCCTCTAACTCAATGGGAAGCGGCTTCCCCTCCTTCAATAGCTCCGCCAGCCTTCTATGAGCAGCATCCCGGGCCGTGTAAATCACTCCGCTGAAGAGAATATTATCTCCGACCTTTAATTCCGCCGCCTGTTGAACAGTGAGAGGCGTTTGGATCCTCTTGTTTTTATCCATCTTCTACCTCCTCAGATCTCTGCCGCGGTATGCCTTGCAGCATGACAGTTTATATTGACAACTACGGGCAGTCCGGCAATATGAGTGGGATAGTATTCAACGTTGACCGCCAAAGCGGTTATCCTACCTCCCAATCCGGCAGGCCCTATCCCCAGTTCGTTTACCCTCTCCTTCAGCTCCTTCTCCAACACGGCATAACGGCTATCACTGTTAGGATGACCGATTTCTCTCATCAAGGCAATTTTCGCAATCCGGGCCGCCATTTCCAGCGTTCCTCCAATACCTACTCCTATAACCAACGGAGGACAAGGATTCGGCCCGGCTTCTTGCACCGTTTCTATAACAAAATCCGTCACTCCTTGTACACCGGCGGAGGGCAACAGCATCTTCCCTCGACTCATGTTTTCACTGCCGAACCCTTTTGTCATCACCTGAATCTTTACCTTATCTCCTGGTACAAGCTCAAGATGGATAACAGCCGGTGTATTATCGCCGGTGTTTTTTCGTCCGAACAAAGGGTCTTCTACCACTGATTTCCGCAGGTACCCTTCGGTATAGGCCTCTTTCACTCCCTGATTTACGGCCTCGGTAAAATCTCCCCCTGTTATGTGAACCTCCTGACCCAAATTGACAAAGACAACCGCCATCCCCGTATCCTGGCAAATGGCTATCCTTTCCTGCCTGGCTATCTGATGGTTGTCGATGATCTGTTGCAGCACAGACTTTCCTGTTGCCGATTCTTCCCTATTAAGACTGTTGCTGAGCTCTTCCAGTATATCCGTCCCGATCTCATAATTTGCCTGCAGCAGAAGTTCCTTCACGGTATCCTTGATTCTCTCTGCCTTAATTTTGCGTATCACTTTTCATCCCACCTCATTTAAAGCTGCCTGACCACGTCGATTACAGTTCCGTCCCGGTATTCGATGACCGCTACGACCTTGTCTTTGAAATCCACCTTTTCAGGCACCCCGGTCAGCTTCTCGGCTGTCTCTTTTAACTCCTCGATAGTCTTTACAGGCAGACCAGCTTTTTTTACTTTTTCCAACACATCCTGACGTAGAGGATTGACGGCAATACCCCTTTCGGTCACCAGCACATCCACTGTTTCACCCGGCGTGGTCACAGTAGTGGCACTGTCAACGACAATAGGAAACCGCTTTCTGATTAATTTTGTCACGACAACGGCCAACTTCGCTCCCGCCGCCGTATCGCTGTGGCCTCCTGAACCACCCATCAAAAGACCATTGGAATTAGTTGTTACATTTACATTAAAATCCAGATCAACCTCTGTTGCCCCCAAGATCATCACATCGAGTTTATTGACTACAGCCCCTTTATTGCTGGGATTCCCGTACATAGACATGCTCATGCGCTGATGATTCTTATTCCTGCGCAGGGACTCGACTGCTTTCAAGTCAAAGCACTGCCCGTCAAACAAGGTGCGGAAATAGCCCTCCTCCAGCATTTCCACCATATATTCCGTGATCCCGCCTGCGGCAAAGCTACCCTGAATCTTTTTTTCCTTCATCATTTCCTTCACGTAAGCCGCAACCGCCAGGGAAGTGCCCCCAGCCCCGGTCTGGAACGAAAAGCCGTCCTTTAAAAGTCCGGAGGCCTCAATGACCTGTGCAGCCGACTCGGCAATCTTCAACCCCGCCGGGTCGTTAGTAATTCTCGTCGTCCCTGAAACGATCCCTGCGGAGTCGCCAATCAACTCCACCGGTACGACATAGTCAACATACTCCTGGGTGATTTCAATAGGACAAGCAGGATACGGAACAAGATTGTCGGTAACAGCAATAACCGTATCGGCATAATACGCATCGGCCGCCGGATATGTCAACACCCCGCATGCACTGGGACCTTCCAGCCCATTCATGTTCCCGTACTCATCACATGTTGGTGCGGCGATAAAGGCTACGTCAATATGCAGTTCTCCTGCCTCTATTGCTCTGGCCCTTCCTCCGTGGGTTTGCATTACAACGGGGTTTTTCAATACCCCCCGGGAAACCGCTTCTCCGACTGCTCCCGAAATATACCCCGCATAAAGCCCTGTCACCACACCGTTTCCCATATGCTTTACCAGCGGCTGATGAATGGGAAAAATCGAGCTGGCCGCAACCTTAATGTCCTTGATGCCGTGCCGCGCGATCTCTTCCAAAACCATATTCAAAACATAATCCCCGTTCCTCAAATGATGGTGAAATGAAACAGTCATACCGTCTTTTAGACCGCATTTTTCCAAAGCTCCTCCCAAACTGTCGAGGACCTTGTTTGGTGAAGACCAATCACCTTTGACTTTTACCGCCTTCCGGTTTATTTCACCTGCGTGGGCAAAAGCACCTGCAAACGGACGCACCTCACCGTAGCCTGCAATGTACTCGGGTAATTCCCTGCCTAAAGCATTCCTCATATTCTTTCACCCCCTAAACTTCTATTCCCGCCAGTTTTGCCTGTCTTAACACTTTTTCGGCCCTTGCCGCCACAGGAGCATCCACCATCTTGCCGTCCAAAGCAAACACCCCGTTTCCCGCCTTCTCGGCTTCCTTGACAGCCGCTACAACCTTCCCGGCATAGATGACCTCCTCCGGGGAAGGAGAAAAGGTTCGATTGATTGTCCCCACCTGCCGGGGATGTATGGCAGCCTTGCCGGTCAGTCCCAAAGACCTGGCTTGAGTTGCATCATACTCCAGACCTTCCTGATCCCCCACATCGCCGAAGGGAGTATCGATGGCATCAATCCCGGCTGATTTGCACACCATCGCCAGATGACTCCGTGCGTATAAAAGCTCGTTCCCCTGCAACGTTCGTTTAATGCCCAGCTCCGCAGTCAAATCTTCCGCCCCCAGCATAATTCCGGCCAGCCTTGTTGAGGCCTTAACTATGGAACTGAGGTTGAGCACTGCAGAGGTCGATTCAACAAGGGCAAATATTTTGATCGATTCCTGCTCAAACCCTTCTTTTTGCTCAATCTCATCCAGCATGCCGGCCAATATCCTAATGCCTTCCTCATCTGCCTTCGGCAGCATGAATGCATCCGGCCTGACTCCGGCTATTTCCGCCACATCCTCTTTTCCGAAAGGACTGTCAATAATGGGATTAATCCTTACTACCATCTCGGTCCCGGAAAAGTCCAGCTCCTGCAAAACATTACGTACCAGCACTCTAGCCGCATCCTTCTCAGAAACTGCCACGCTGTCCTCCAGGTCAAAAATTATGCTGTCCGCCCCGTAAATGGTGGAATTCTGCAACATCCCCGGCCTGAACCCCGGAACAAAAAGCATACTCCTTCTCAAATCACTCATATCCTACACCTCCCCCGCGCGCCTAACGGCAGTCTCAACCCTGGCTCTGATGGCGTAATCAAGGGCACCGCTGTCCCAGGCGGTAACCGAAGCACTAGTAACACCAAGTTTGGCAAGGGTCTCTCTGATTACCTTCTCGATCTGCTTGCCAAACTGAAGCTTGACGACGCTTTCCAGTTTTATTGCGACCTCTTCTTTCTCATTGGGTTCAAGCCAAATAAAAATATCGTTCGCTTCCTGTCTGCCCGCTCCACAGCTTTTAGTGATCTTCATTGAACTTCACCATCCTGTTTCATTTTCTTTCTTGCGGCAACCAGAGCCAAAACCCTATTCATTTCATTCTTAACGATCATGAAGCCCTCATCGACACCCATTCCCGGCTTGGCTAAACACTGATCGGCCCCACAGGCTATGGCGATATTGGCACAAACCTGAGCTGATCTGTCTGTTTCATTGCACGTTCCACCGCAGTACGCACCGACGCCGTGATTTTTGCAGTAAAGAATTGCTTCCACGATATTATTGACCCCTCCCAGATCGGGAGTCTTAATCTGGACCATGTCCGCAGCCTTTTCATCAACAAACAGCCTAATATCCTCCAGTGTATTGCACCATTCGTCTGCAACAATCTCCACCTTGCCGCCCTTTTGCTTAACGGCTTTTCGCAAATCCTTGAGAGCCCGCACTTGCCCCTCCCTGTTTTCCACATCCACAGGCCCCTCAATCCTCAAGTGGAACGGAGCGGCAGCTTCACCCAGTTCACACAGATAACACGCTATTTTTTCCGAATCATTACCGAATATTATGCCTATTGTTCCGTAGACATCAATGTGCAGCACCGGTTGATACCTCTCGTTGGCGCGAAGCTGCAATATCCTGTTTTTAAGCCAAGCAACGTACCCTTTCAGGATTTCGCCCTGCCTGCCCAGCTTTTCGTCAATATTGTTGATCAACCCATGGGGAAGCACGTCCGCTTTCTTAATTATCATTTTATCCACGTTGCCATGCCTGTCATCCCCGGACTGTGTGAAAACCGGTATCCTTCTCATTGGTAACTTAATACGGTACTCCTCTTGAATGACCTCCGCCATGGTTTTTTTCTTGACCTTGGCCGCCCCATCAAGCAAAGCCTGTGTCAGACCGTAACGGAGGGCTGTATGCAGTCTTTTGCCGTCGAGTTCATATTTATCCAGCCATTCTGCCATCTCTTTGAACTCGCGCAATTCCTTTCCGATAAGAAGAGGTTTTATCCTTTTTTCAAGCAGTGTAATGAATTCCTGTGCCAAAAAAAGTGGATCCCTTCCTCCCGCTCCCGAATATTGTACCGCCGCACAATCACCGTAAGCCACCTGACCGTCTTCCAGTAAAAGCATCACAGAAATGGACTCCCCGGCCTGTCTGATTTCCTGAAAACCTTCTGTTACCGGGGTCCCCAGATATGCAAAGCCGTCATGGACGGCTCCCCTTTTAATAGCCCGCTGGTCGTCAAAGAAAAATCCCGTCACACCCTCAGAACACACGACATCAACAATTTTCATTCTTATTACCTCCTCCCCGGCCTGCCTATTAAAGTTCCCTTGGACACCGCATAAATATCGTCAACAACCATGTCAAAGGACAAGGGTCTTTTTTCATAGCAAGCTCGTTCCTGCAACAAACTGTTTTCGTATTCCCTTGCTTCTTTTGTACCGGGAAGACTGCCGTATTCCAAAATCCTCACGGCCCCGAGATTATCCCGGACCGGTAAGACTTTTCCTAGATTAAACTGGCTTGGGGCAAAAGGAATATCCAGCACGCCGGCGGCAAAAGCCCTGACAACACCTATAGCCAGATCGCCTTCCCCCAGTTCAAGAACCTTATTGATAATACAACGTGTTTGGTTTTTGATATGTTCTTTTTCCGTCTCAACTTCTTTTGTGTCAAGACCCTGCTGGTCGCAAAGCAGATTGAGGATTTGTTTGCTATCTTTAAGACCCTGAGCATTGGCTTCCTTTGTCGGAATCCCATAAGCCTCATGAGGCGTCTTAACAATGACCTTAGTGGCCTTAGCATATCCCGCCGCAACCGTGCCCCAGGCAATAACGGCAAAGGCTTTCGCTTCGTCCTCCGGAAAGCCCCCCATCCACTGGTGAAAAACAGTACTTAGCTCAATCTCATAACCGCCGGAAGCAAAATATTCCCCCGCCAATTCCTCCAGCGCTCTCATCGCAGCCACATCTTGTACAAGGTTCCCGCACTGTCCATAACCCAGGGTGATATTTTTAACGCCCTGTTCTGCCGCCAACAAACCCTCAATGATGGCCACAGCATTGGAAATGCATGGAACTACCAAAGTCCCCGTCAAAGGTCCGAAGGGTTCCCTGTTGATATGTATGCCCATTTCCTCATAAAGCCCCACCAGCCTGTCACAATATTGCCAGTCATAAATAGATTTTTCCAGGCTGACACTTTTGGCATAAGGGATGTTGTATGAAATGCCTCCGCCCTCATTAGACGTCCAGCCCGACGCAAAGACGATTTCCGTCAAAAGCCGGGCATCGGGCGTTCCATGCCGTACCTGCAAGGGCAAGTGCAAAGACTCCAAGACCTTCCTGCAGCCCTTCACCCCATAATTCACGGCGGGAAAACCGTTTAGCATCGAATGACCGGCCTTAATGCTTTCCTCTATGCCCACCTGGCACTCATGATAACGATTCTGTCGGGTATAGCTGTCTATAGTGGAAGGCAGCAGATCTGCCCCTCCCTCGTCTTGTAAATACTTAAGCAGCTCAATATGCTCTTCAAGCAGCGCAACACCTGCCCGGGGTTGAACTAAGGTTCGTCCCTCGATCTTTGCTGTGGCAAGTTTTGCACAAAAGTTTTGACTCTCCGGTACGCTCTGTAAATAGGCGGTAGCTTCATCCCAATCGATCTCACGACCGGTCTCCCACTGCCGCAAGACGTCTTCCCTCACTCGGAAGAACTCTTCTTTACTCCACTTTTTATTCTTTAACATCATCACATTACCTCACACTATTCTTTTGAGATACTTTTTCATTATCCGTAACGCTTGCACCGGATAAACATTGGACAAAAGCCCCATGGCCGATAAGATATATGAACTGTCAAGCATCAACTGCGGTTTTTGCGGTATCAAGCGCCCCTCACCAAAACCGCCCTCCAACGTGGCCTGTAAAATTCTTTGGGGGTCACGCCCTTTAACCAAAACACCCCCGGTGCCGATAAGACAAGAAACCCCTCTGAGGTCTTTTCCCTGAAGGGCATAAACCAGTCCGGTAGGTGTATAATGCTTTTCAAGCACACCTGCGTGACGCTCCACAGCCATTTGTACGGCAACGGCTCCCAGCGCCGCATCGAATTCAAAATCGTCGTCCGTGACAGGAATCTTATCAATCTGTTCAGACAACGATAAACATTTTTGTTCGATATCACTATTACTTCCTGTATAGTATTTTCGTATCCGCTGATAACCGGCTGTCTGCCACAAAGAATAAGCGCTTACTCTCATGCCCAAATCACCCTCAACGGTCCTTTTGGCATAAGGTTCAGGCAAGCCATACCAATTGATGCCCGCCTCCAGCGGTTCGCCGGCAGCAATCGAATGTACATCGGTGGTAGCCCCGCCGATATCGACGACCATCAGTTCTCCATATCCGTCTTCTCCTTCAGTCCCGTCGGCTAATATTGCAGCGGCCTGCATAACAGCAGCAGGAGTCGGCATTAAGACCTTGCCGACGTATTTTTCGGCCCGCTTTAAGCCTCTGGCCAAAACAATTCTTTCGATGAAGAGCTTCCTGATTGTCTGTCTGACCGGCTCAACGTTCAAGATATTGAGACGCGGCATCACATTCTCGGTAAAGCGGTAACACATCTTATGATCGGAAAAAAGCTTTTCTAATTCTTCCCTGGCTTTACTGTTTCCGGCCGCAATCACCGAAATATCACTGAGGTGTTCCGCAAGCATTTTCGCATTATGTATGATGCAACTTTTATTCCCGCCGTCGGTTCCTCCGGCCAACAAGATGATATCCGGTTTCTTCGCGACAATTTCTTCAACCTCATACATTTCAATCTCATGATTATATGTACCTACAATACGGGCCCCTGCTCCCAGGGCTGCCCTTGCTGCCGCCTCCACCGTCAATTCCGGCACCAGTCCCAGCGCCACGATTTTCAGGCCCCCCGCAGCACTGCTGCAGGCGTATTTTTCGGCAAACTCCACAGGTATGCCCTTCAGCCTTTCCTTTAGGGAGGAATAGGCCTTTTGCAACCCTATCATTATGTCTGTCTCTACCGTGGAAGGCGACTTTGCAGTGGCTAAAATCTCTTCATTTTTTATGTCCACCGCTGTTAGCTTAGTATAAGTGCTGCCAAAATCAACCAGTAAAACAGCCTCCATTTTAGCTCACCTTCACTTTGCCAAGCTTACTAAGATCGATTTTTAGATCCCTTGCCAAATCCGTAATCGCAGCAACAGGTGTGGTTCCCGGAGGATAAACCCGGTTGAAGCCCATCTTTTTGTATAGGTTCTCCACCGTCTTCCATTCCTGCTTACCCACCACAAGATTTCCTCCCACATAAAGAAGAATCTCGCTTAAGCCTTCCTCTTCACACTTTTCCCTGAATCCACGGCAGTCAATTTCTCCATGGCCGTACAGGGACGAAACGAGGATTGCATCAGCATCTGTTTCAACGGCTGCGTTGATAAAATCCTCCTGTGAGCTTAACACCCCGATATTGATCACCTTAAAACCTGCCGACGAAAAAGCGTAGTCCAATATTTTGTTACCAACGGCGTGACAATCGGACCCGATTACCCCCAAGACTATGGTATTTCTCATTGATACAACCCTCCCTCTTAATTTTAGAGACACCGTCTCTATTATGCGGCGACACTGCACCCTCGTTTTTGGAGACGACGTCTCTATTTATTGCACTACTATTCTATGCCATTTGGGAAATACCTTCTTTTTTTTATTAAGTTTTTATATTTTTATGAGCTCTTTTTTGGGCATAAAAAAGCACCCTCTTTTTTCGCGACGGTGCACAAGGAAGTACAATCTGAATATTGGCTATTCTGAGTTTTACACTTCAGTCATTATTTTTTATAACAGCTTAAACTCGCTTTTATGGAAATCGATTAGCCCGTCACGTTTCATCTTGGACAGCTCTCTTGAAAGAGCACTTCGTTCTATATTGAGATATTCGGACATGGCATATCTGTCAAAAGGAATAGCAATAGTCCGACAGCCCTGCTCACGGGATACCCGTACCAGATACGTCATGATTTTTTCCCGTACCGTAGGTTTCAGCAAACAGTCGATCCGCTCATGAAGTACCATCCCTTTTTCGGCAACGATATTGATGTAGTTTCTCAAGAGCCGGTCATGCTGCGGACAATTGTTTTTACAGCGCGTAATAAGCCCGTCAAACGGGACAGAAAGTACAGACAAATCCTCTTCGGTCTGAACGGATACCGGGCTTTTATGATTGGAGCCGGCAGCCAAAATAACGCCGATTTCACTGCCCTTTTTTAAAAGCGTGATAATAATTATTCTGCCCATAGTATCGATCTTGAAAGCACGGCCATGCCCCGACAGCATAATACCGAAATCATATACCTTGCTGCCTTCCTCTATGATCAATTCATCTTTCTTGTATTCCACTACTTTTGCCTGGATACAGCCAAGTAATTTCTCTATATTCTCTTGTTCGATACCCACAAATAAAGCTGTCTGCGCTAAATCTTCTACGTAATTTTTCATGATATATTATGTTGCGTACGCAACATACCTCCTGCTCGAATTGTAATATAATGCACATAAAAGCGCAAATTTTAACAATAAAAGGTGATGACATGAATACACTCTTTACCTGTGTCCTTTATGTAGTGGCAACTATTTTGTTAGTACTATCCTTTTTAAAGGACAAAAGGAAAACGCTCTTATCATCAAAAAGAGCGTGGAATATGTTTACTGCCGTCCTGCCTCAGTTTATATCAGTCCTGTTGCTCGTCGGGCTTATACTTGCGGTATTGCAGCCGGAAACGATACAAAGTATCATCGGTACACAATCCGGTTTTTTAGGGATGCTCATCTCCGCATTGGTTGGCGCGGTTGCGCTTATTCCGGTGTTGATTGCTTTCCCACTGGTGTCGGAACTTCTGAAAAACGGCGCGGGAATTGCTCAAATGGCAGTTTTTATCGCCGCGTTGACAACGGTGGGTTTTGTGACCTTGCCGCTTGAAATCCAATACTTGGGGAAAAAGGTGGCGGTTCTTCGTAATCTGCTGTTTTTTCTATTTGCTTTTATTACGTCATATTTCATGGGGGTTATGTTCACATGAAAAAACAACTCAAAAGATACTTGCTGCCTGCTATTGTTTTGTTGGCCAATCTTATGGTATTAATCCTCTGCCCCCCCATCGCAATAAAGGCTTTGACCTTTACGGGCAAAAATTTTTTGAATTTCCTTTTTATGCTCACACCGATTTTCATTTGTATAGGACTTATGGATGTCTGGGTAGAACGGGAAATGATGATAAGGGTTATGGGTGAAAAATCCGGCGTAAAAGGACTTTTTATTTCACTACTGTTGGGCATGATTACCGCGGTTCCGCTATATGCACTACTGCCTGTGGCCGGAGTATTGCTCAAAAAAGGGAGCAAAATATCAAATGTACTGCTTTTTTTGTGTTCAAGCGCCAGCATTCGCATACCGTTGTTGCTGTTTGAAGTATCGTCTTTAGGTTGGCAATTTACATTAACAAGATTTGTAATGAATATTGTTGTGGTATTTGCTATTGCCTTTATTATTGAAAAAGCATTATCGGATTTTGAGCAAAAGGCAATTTATGAAAAGGCAGGATTTAAATCAACCAGGTAGGGACATACCAGTTTTTCGCATCTAGAGGAAGTAAATCATTGGCCATACAAATAACTGCGCCGTTTCCTATTTTAATTTTCGCCCGGGTAAGTTCCCCAAACTTCTCTGGCTCCGTAACCGGATTAAGTACTTTGAAGTGCTTGACAGCATCCTTGCCCGGTGAAGCCGACTTTTTGATTTCAATGGGATAAAGAGTTCCGTTCTCGTAAATCAGAAGGTCGATTTCTTTCTTGTCCTTGTCGCGGTAATAGTAGATT
The DNA here is from genome assembly GCA_018433675.1 of Clostridia bacterium. Lineage (GTDB taxonomy): Bacteria > Bacillota > Peptococcia > DRI-13 > SM3-B62 > SM3-B62. Next base: position 93,566 of record JAHDQS010000002.1, on the reverse strand, counting down.
GGCGGTTCTTTACCCACGTTCAGATAGCTTTTGTAAATCTCCGAAAAAACATAGCTCTCAAAGAATGCCCCTGACATAGCACCCTTTTCCAGCGCTTCAGGATTGCCCCATTTCAGAAGATAGGCGCAAAGTCCTGTATCAAGGAAGTGAAGAAGCGGCATCTTCGTAACACGCTTCAAAACATTGTTATAATACGGCTGAACGATTGCAATAATATTTGACGATAGTAGTATAGAGAGCCACTTTTTTGCGGTGGGAGAAGATATTCCGCTTTCAGTTGCGATTTCCTCATAAATAACAGGCTTTGCTGTTCTTGCAGCAACCACGGTCATGAAGTTATAGAAAGTCATTTCGTCCGCAACCTGAGTCAAATCCTTAATATCCCGTTTAAGGTAAGTATCGATATAGGAACGGTGATACGTCTCGATATCTATATTTTCATCTGCGTACAGCTTCGGCATGGACCCTTTGAATATACGAAAATACAGCTCATTCAGGTCAAGCCTTTTGACCGCATCCATTCGTTTCATCAGCCTATCCGGGTCCGTCGTAAATACTTCAGAAGGTAATAAGTTGATTTCATTGGTCGATAAACCCAAAAGATTGATGATACCGATACGTCCAGCTAATGTTTCACTGATACTCTTCATCATAACAAAAGACTGTGAACCCGTAAGCCAGTATTCACCGTTTTGCTTCGACTTATCCACGGTCATCTTGATATAAGGTAAAAGCTCAGGGGCATATTGGATCTCATCAATTAAAAGAGGCGATGTATATCTTTGCATGAATAAAGCCGGATCACTCTTCGCCAAATAGCGAATATCCGGGTCATCCAATGTCACAATCTTACGATCCGGTTCCGCCAATCTTTCAAGCATTGTCGACTTGCCCACCTGTCGTGGACCGGTCACGAGCATAACCGGAAAGGTTGCGGCAACCTTTTGGACGGTTTCCTCAACCGCTCTTTTAATATACACCAACTCTCACCTCGCCTCTTTGTTATTCTATACAAAAACCCCTTAGGTTATTCGTCTATTCTAAAATCATATTTTATTATAGACGAATAACCTTATCAGGTCAAGAATTGACGTCATGGCCACAGACCGGGATAAAAATCAATTCATCCTCGGTGAGTGTAAGTTCAAAAAGCGGATTTACCGACGACATAAAAAATTTTGCTAAGGAACGGGATCTAAAACTTGTTGCTTTGGATGAGATAAATCTACTCCCATAATTTTATCGAATCAGCCCCGTGATGACCACTTCGACACTTTTCAATATTCAGTTAGCCACCCGATGTACTGCCACCGAGTATTTGACCTTGTTGCCGTATTTCTGTCCCATCAGCAGTCCAAGTCCCTCGAACTTTATCACAAAGCCGCGTATGGTAGCATATGCGGCTTTGCCAAAATCCTTTTCAAGCTGCTTGGTCGAAAACTCGTCGCCGCCATATGCGGACAGGACGAAATTCCAGAGATCTTTTTCCTTTTCGGTGATTTTACCCTCGTCCAGCACCCTGCGAAAAGCTTCCAGTGTATCCTGCTTGGGCAGAGTACCGCCAAGCTTGTTGTAAACGTTCTCGATGAAATAGACGAGGAACGGGGTCATATCCATCACACCGCTGATTTTCGCGTTTTCTTCGGCCAATGTATATGCGTTGTAATAACCTTTCCGGCTCCGCTCAATGTAACCGGAAAAGGGAATGAACAGTGTAGAGGAGTATCCCTGCTGCCGTAGATACCACAACTGCATGAGCCGCGCCATACGCCCGTTACCGTCAAAGTACGGATGCAGGTATGCAATGTAGAAATGGATAGCCGCCGCCTTGAGTAGATCATTCATCTGACTATCCGAATTTATGAACGCCACAAGCCTACCCATATATTCCGGCAGCTTACCGTAGGGCAGACCAGCGTGCTCCACCTCCTGCCCAACAATATACACGCTGTCATGCCGGTAGAAGGAACCGGGCTTTAGCTTATCGTCCTCCGACAGATATTGACCAATGGCGAGTTGATAGAGGGCGTGAATGTTGCCTTCCGTAATCATGTTGGCCGGGCCGGAAATAAACTCCAAACCTTTTTTTAGCCCGTATATGCAGTTCTCACTCTCATCGGTCGGCGCATAACCGCGCAGTATCTTCCTCACGCTGTCCCGCAAAAAGTTAATATTTTCAATGGTAAGGGTAGAGGCGATCTCATCCTCCATTGCTTTGAGACCGAAACCCTCAACCGAACTTTGCGGTATGAGGAGCAACTTAACTGCGTTCATCCGAACCTGCGCCACATTTTCCATGTACACGAGGTCATTTCCCGCAAGGTCAGGGATAGACACGCTCTTGTAGACACTGGATTTCAGCAGCTCGATGAACTCCTTCATGTCGGCGTCGGGATACTTATATCTCAGCTTTTTTAGATCTGTGATGCTCTTATCGGAGAGGATTTTTGCGTAAAGTGCCGCATCCATAATGTGACCTCCTCCTGATATGCTATAGTATCATTATGTATCAGTATAGCAAAGGTTATATTAATATGCAAGAAGAAACAACTTTCGAATAGAATACTTGACAATAAACACAACGGTCAATATAATATGACCAGTTGAGCAAAATTGGTCATCGGGTCATTATGGCGGGAGGGATAATATGAAACTCAAATATAACGATAAAGAAAACTCTTTGCTTGATGCGGCTATGGAACTGTTCATCCGTTACGGATACGACAAGACCACAGTCAATGAAATCGCGAAGAAAGCCGGAATCAGTAAAGGAGCGGTCTATCTCCATTTTGACAGCAAACAGTCTATCATGGGTAACCTGCTGTTTCGTGAAACTCAAAAATACAATCTGCGATGGTTTGAACTCATAGACGCTGATCCCAAAGGCGGGCTGATGTCTGGAATGTATAAAAACGTACTTATTGCACTATCCGCATCGCCCATTATCACCGCCTCTTTCTGTAAGGATACAGCAATCCTCGGCAGTTATCTAAAATCCGTCCCGCAACAAGGATATGGCGAGCTTATCAGACCAGATTTTATTAAGAGACTTCAAGATGTCGATGCCGTCAGAAAGGATATTAATCCGTCTGTTATGGCACATATTATGGATATGCTTGCTTTTGCATTTTCGAGTATCGGCGATATCAAACCCTCGGAACGTATACCGAAAACAGATGTTGTAATCAATGCCGTCGCCGATATGATGGATCGAGCTTTCACCCCACAGGATGGAGGTAACAGCGAAGCAGGAAAAAGGGTTCTGCACCAAATCGCCGATGAAGCAATTGCCTATTATGAGCGACTGACGGGTCAAAAATTCGAGAAGCAATATTAAATTGCAGATAGGAGTTTTATTATGTTTATAGAAATCAACGATCTTTGTAAAAGCTACCATACGGGAGAGATAGAAACAGTAGCTTTGAAAAATGCTTCCCTATCTCTTGAAAAAGGAAAAACGGGCGTAATTCTAGGCCCATCTGGCAGCGGCAAATCAACGCTGATGAACATACTCGGCGGTATTGACCGCGCAGATAGCGGAAGTGTCAAGGTTGACGGTATCGAAATAACCGTTCTTTCCGATGATGGTCTTGCCGAATATCGCCGTGCAAAGGTGGGCTTTATTTTTCAATCCTATAACCTTATTCCCCATCTGACCGTTGCTGAAAATATTGAGGTCATAGAAAACATCAGCAAAAATCCCGTACCGCTTGACGAGGTTTTGAAAGCTGTTGGTATTTCCGACAAAAAGGAACGTTTCCCCCGCGAACTCTCGGGGGGCGAGCAGCAACGTGTGTCAATAGCAAGAGCCATCGTGAAAAATCCCGACTTACTGCTTTGCGACGAATTGACGGGGGCACTTGATTATGTCTCTGCGCTAGACGTCCTTTCGCTTATTCAGAACATCAGTCGCCGTTTCAAAACGACAGTGCTTATTATCACTCACAATGCAGCTATCGCAGATATGGCGGATCTAGTATGGAAACTCAGGAACGGCGAAGTTTTAGACACCATAGTTAATAACACTCCCGCAGATGCAAAGGAGATAGTATGGTGATGAAGCTAAACAAAAGCATTCCCCGCATTATGAAGGAAAGACCAAGCGTTTATGCCGGTATGATAATGCTGACATTCCTGTCCGTGCTTATGTTCGTGCTGTTGGCACTTGTGGCGCAAAATTTATATGTCTCAAAAGAAGAATATGTACGGAACAATGTGCGTGAGGATCTGGAATTTACCAGTACAACGGAAATCGAAAACAGCGAAGAAATAGAAAACAAGTTCGCGTTGACGATGGAAAGTGTACCAATGACCGAATACACATTTGGCAGCAAGACGTTACGCCTGTTTTCAGCAAGTCAAAAAGTAAACATTCCCGCTGTTTTACAAGGCGAGCTTCCTCAGGCAGGAGAAATTGCGCTCGATCCTTCCTTTGCAAAAGCAAATGATTATTATGTAGGCAGCACATTAGAAATGAACGGTAAAAGTTACACCATCAGCGGTATTATAACTTTGCCGAACTATGCGTATATACTGCAAAAACAAGGAGATTTCATCAATGATCCAACCGTGTTCGGATTGGGTTTGCTTTCCTCAGAGGACATGCAAGAAAGCGTAAAACTGTACAGTGTAAAATACGACGAAACACAGGACAACATTTATGAACAGGCAAAGCCGCTGAAAGCCTATCTTAACGAACAGGGCGTTGCTATAGCCTCATGGGATTATGCAAAATACAATATGAAAATATCCCTGCTGGATATAGAGGTCACCGCTATCGTAATTTGTTCGGCGCTCATCCCCACTATTTTTATGCTAATCACGGCATTTCTCATAGCTATCGTTCAAAGCAGACTGATAAAAAGCCAGTCAAAAATCATTGGCACTCTTTATGCACAAGGGTACAGAAGAAAAGAGCTTATCACCCACTATCTGTGCTATCCCGTTATAATTGCTGTTTTCGGCAGTGTGTTAGGCGGTCTTGCGGGTATGGCGGCGCTGAAACCCGCACTTGCAATGATGCTCGGTTTCTTCCAAATGCCCGTACAAAACATTTCTTACAATCCTTTGTATTTGCTTTTCGGAACAATACTCTGCTGTTTTATATTCAGTCTTGGTAGCTTTATATCGCTGAAAAAAATATTCCGTCGTATGCCTTCTGAGTTGCTCCGCAACGACGGCAAAGAAAAGAATATTAATATTCTTGAACGGAAAATAAATTTAAGCAGACTGCCATTTAAAACGAAATTTGCCGTTCGTGAACGACTGCGTTCTATCCCGAACCTTATTTTCACCGTTATCGGCGTTATGATAGCATCTATGTTTATTCTGTACGGTTTTGCCGGAGACAGTTCCTTTGCTTCAATGCTCAATCCTCCTGAAAGCGAAACCTTCCACCATTCAATCGAATACGCCTCCACAACGCCCCGGACCGATCCCGTTCCCGAAGGCGGCGAGACAATCGCCGCATGGAACATGATACCCACAAAAAACTTTTCCGATCGCTTCCAACTTGCCGGTATCACCGATGACGCGCAGCTTATTACGCTCAAAGACAGATCCGGAAGTCCGCTTATAGTAAGCGGGGATATGGTCGTTATAAGCGCGCCAATGGCAAACAGATACGGTTTGGCAGTTGGCGATACGCTTTCTTTTATTGATGTTATTAACGATGGCGAATACGAGCTTCTGATCACCGATATTGCCGACGTGGACAAAGGCGATTATGTATTTATGTCGCTTGACGGCTTCGATGCACTTATGGGATGGGAACAAGGCTCATACAACGCAATCATGGCAACCTCCCCTCTCGAGCTTGGTGAACACGCGTTTAAAACTAAATCTGCCGAAACAATGGCCTCCGATATGAAAAAATATACTGCCCTGATGCGTTTGTTCGTATATGGTATTTGCGCAGTTGCATTTGCCCTCGGAATTATCATACTTTATATAATCGCTTCTATCAGTATCGACGAAAGCAAGGAGCAGATATCTTTGATGAAGGTATTCGGCTATAAGAGCAAGGAAGTCAGTTCGATGATGCTGAACAGCTCACGCATTTTCGTTGTACTCGGTTACTTGATAGGGGCTCCTATGGGATTTGCTACAGCTAAGCTCTTGTTTATAGTACTGGAATACTTCGATATTTCCCTGACGGCGACAATGAAACCCCTGTACTACCTGGTTGGATTTACTATTATTATGTCTACATTTGAAGTTGCAAAGACCATCTCCACAACGAAGATCGACAAATTAACGTTGAGCGAAGCTTTGAAAACGCAGGAGGAATAAGACCACACATACCACTAAACAAGAGTAAAAAAACCATCACCATTCTTGTATATTTGCATTATGCCTGTTTTTAAAAATTTGTATCTGGTAAACAACAACGGGAATTAAAGCAATTAACGCAATGATTCCCCAAAATATAGAACGCACCAATGCACCGCTGAGGGCAACAACGATGAATACCCAAAGCCATGCATTTCTTATGTTTTGGTAATACTTCGCTCTATCCTCAAATGAAGTATGCAATTCAAAAGGTTTTCCATCGTTATCTTTTTCAACAATGAAAAGTTCCCGATTAAATGTCGTGGAGTTCGTTGCTATTCGGGCGCCCTTTTGGGCCCATGGTCGATAACGAACCTTACCTATTGAATAGTTGAGATTAATGCTTTTATAAAAGACCTTATAACCCATACCTTCCAGGAAATCACGGTAATCCTCAGCACTATTTTTGGTTTTTTGCCCAATGAACTCCATGCGATATTGCACATCATTCGGCGCACATTCCTCAAATTCATATAACATCTTGTCTGATCGCACAAGCCTGTATCCTTTTGCAGCCATCTTATTAAGCCACTTTTCTTGTACATTAAGTAATCCCCCAAAATAGCGGTAACACGTTTTGCTCATAATTTACTGCCTCCCACAATTTCTGTTGCAATATGCAGAAGCTCGTTAAGCCTACACAGTTCCTTTTCCGCAATTTCTTTTCCTTGTTGCGTTATTAGGTACTCTTTTTTGCGTCCCTCATTGTTTCCATATGATGCAATCCAACCTTTGCCCTGTAAAGAATTTAACGCACCATATAAAGTACCTGCCCCCAAGGAAAGACGGCCTGCGGTTTTATCCTCAATGAACTGCATAATGGCATATCCGTGCTTCGGCTGATACAGAGATAAAAGTACAAAGAATGTCACCTCTGTTAAAGCACCACCTTTCACATTATCTCTCAACTTTAGACCTCCATTTTATTACGGTTACTGTAATTAATATATCAGTAACCGTAATAAAAGTCAATAGGATAAAATTAGCTCAATGAAAGAGTAGGCAGTATCATATTAAAATTAATAATTATAATTATATATTATAAGTATATTTATAATAATAGTTGACAATAATGAAAGTAAATGCTACTCTTATGCTTGAAAGTAGGTGGTTTTATGCCAATTACAACAAAGGAAGGTATCCTGAAGGTTTTGACAGCTTATAACCCGTGGTGGAAAACGGGCATGGTCAATACGAAGTTTGCTAAAACATATAGAAGATTCGCGTTTTATGAAGCAATGAAGCGTTTGGAGCAGACTGAAATTCGCCGTTCTGTTGTTCTTACGGGAACGCGTCGCGTTGGAAAGACAACCATACAATATCAGATGATTGAAAGCCTGCTAAAAAGTGTAATTGATCCAACGAAAATTATCTATATTTCGATGGATCATCCCATGCTGAAGCTGAGCGCTATCAACGAGATATTGGATTGTTATCACGAAAATATTTATGCCGAACGGGACTGCTACTACTTTTTTGATGAAATTCAGTATGCCCAGGATTGGGATAAGTGGCTGAAAACCATTTATGATATGCAGCCGGACACAAAAGTTGTAGCCACCGGCTCTGCCAGCCCCGTTTTAATGAAAGGAACCAATGAAAGCGGAGCCGGTAGATGGTCAGTCATCCAGGTTCCCACCATGTCCTTCTACGAATACTGTGAGCTGATGAATATCGAGAAGCCTGATTTGGCTCCTTCCGTTAATATCACCTCTCTGCTCCATACGTCCCAGCAGGAGCGAACGCAGACCATGCTGCAGCTATCAAAGGTTTATAATCACTTTGCGCGTTATTTGCAGATTGGCGGCTTCCCAGAACTGGCACTGGCAGACAATGATTTGATGGCCCAACAGATATTGCGTGAAGATGTTGTTGACAAGGTCTTAAAAAGAGATCTGCCCTCTCTTTATCCTATCCGAAATTCCACAGAGTTGGAGCGCATCTTCCTTTACCTTTGCAATGTATCGTCTTCTATTGTATCCATTGAAGCTATTGCTAAGGAATTGCAGGGTGTCTCCCGCCCAACTGTAGAAAACTATATTCGCTACTTAGAAAGTGCCAATCTGATTTATCAAAGTTGGCCAATTGATATGGCAGGAAAAAAGATACTGAAAGCCAGTCCTAAAATCTACATCGCGGATGCGGCCCTTCGCAACGCAGTTCTAATGGATGATTCCATTCTCACCGATCCGGTCGAAATGGGTAAAGTAGTGGAAACCGCTGTTTATAAGCATGTAGCAGCATTCTATTATCAAAAAACAACCTCAGTCGGTTACTATCGAGGTGGGCGCAAGGATAAAGAAGTTGACATTGTAGTCGAATATTCCAATAACAAGAACATTCTGATTGAAGTGAAATACCGGGAAGGTGCACCCGTTGCCGATAATGACGTTATCTGCCAACTCTGCAAAGAAGCATCTGCCGCAATCATTATAACCAAAAATGCAAATGACTATGGCGTCCACAATACTACTGATGGCGACGAACTCATTCGTATTCCAGCTTTTGCCTTTCTGTATTTGCTGGGCCATGCAGAAAAAAACGGATACAAAGGTATTGAATGAATGCAGGCGTCAGTTCGCCTCGACATGCAGGAAGAATATATAAATCCAAGCGACGGCTTAAAAAAGGCCACCGCTTGGATTAAATGCACGGTTTCTAAATAATATATTTATTTATGCCTCTTAAAAAGTTCTTGCCAGATGTCCTTTAAGTCGATCTCACAGTCTCGCAAAAGCACCAGTATATGATAGAATAAGTCCGCTGTTTCGTAAACGATTTCCTCTTCTTTCCCGCCTTTGGCCGCAATAACGACCTCCGTGGCTTCTTCTCCCACCTTCTTTAAGATCTTGTCGATGCCTTTCTCGAATAAATATGTAGTATAAGACCCTTCGGGCAGCTTTTCCTTCCTCTCCTTAATCAGAGTCTCCAGGTAGGAAAGCACCGCCCAATCAAAAGATACGGTTTCTTCATTCTCTACCAAGGATCTGGAAAAGCAAGAAAAATTCCCTTCGTGGCAAGCCACCCCGGTCTGATGCACTTGAACCAGCAGAGTATCGGCATCACAGTCGTAATAGATACCAGCCACCTTTTGGATATGACCCGAGGTCTCACCCTTGGCCCAAAGGGATTGCCTGCTGCGGCTGAAAAACCAGGTCCTGCCGTCCGCCAAGGTTTTTTCTAAGGCCTCCCTGTTCATATAGGCAACCATCAAAACCGTACCGCTTTTCACATCCTGGACAACGGCCGGTATCAAACCCTTATCGTCAAACTTTAATGTTTCTATCTTATCCGAGGTTACCATCATAACCTGACAACAACTCCCTTGTAATGGAGATATTCTTTGACCTCTTTAATCGTCATTTCATTGAAATGGAAAATAGAGGCCGCCAACAATCCGTCAGCCTCACCAAATTCGGCACCTTCGTAAAAATGCTCTTTGTCGCCGATTCCCCCGGAAGCTATTACCGGAATATTGACAGCCCGGCTCACGGTTCGGGTAAGAGCAATATCATAGCCATCTTTTGTTCCGTCCCGGTCCATGCTGGTCAACAGTATTTCTCCTGCTCCTAAGGACTCGGCCTGTTTGACCCAATCGACAACATCAATACCTGTGGATTTGCGACCGCCGTGAGTATATACTTCCCAGCTATCCTCTCCCCTTTGCCGAGCATCCACGGCAACAATGATACACTGGCTGCCAAAATGTTCAGCACCTTCTTTAATCAGCTCAGGATTCAAAACAGCGGCCGTATTGATGGCAACCTTGTCGGCTCCGGCCTTTAGTATTTTTTTCATGTCTTCGACTGTACGGATACCTCCGCCCACCGTGAAAGGAATAAATACCTTTTCGGCCACTTGTGACACAACGTCAATTATAGTATCCCTGTCCTCAGCCGATGCGGTAATATCAAGGAATACTAACTCGTCGGCTCCGGCTTTGTCGTAATACTCCGCCAGCTCGACGGGATCGCCGGCATCAATCAGGTTAATGAATTTTGTACCCTTAACCACACGACCCTTGTTTACATCCAAACATGGAATAATCCGTTTTGCAAGCATTAAGCTAACCCTCCATCACCTTTAGGGCATCTGACAGGCTAATCGCCCCTGAATACAAAGCTTTACCCATAATCACACCCTCGACTCCATATTTCTTAAGAGACTTTAAGGCGCGTAAGTCGTCCAACGAAGATACACCACCGGACGCTATTACCTTTAAACCACTTGCCTCGGCAAGCCCTTTCGTTGCTTCCATATTAGGCCCGCGTAACGTTCCGTCACGCCTGGTATCAGTAAATATAACCCTTTTTATACCAAGTTCCCGAATTTTCATGGCTAGCTTTTCTATAGTCATCTCCACCGTAGCTTCCCAGCCCTCGATGGCTACCAGCCCGTTCTTTCCGTCAATCCCCACGACAATTCTCTCCCCATATTCCCCGCAGCACTGCGCAACGAGCTCCGGAGAAAGAATAGCGGCGGTTCCAAGAATAACCCTGTCTACTCCAATGTCCAAAACCTCTTTGACGGTTTCCATGGTACGAATGCCTCCGCCTACCTGCAAAGGTATCTTTACCGCTTCCAGCATGTCCTTGATAACATCAAGGTTTTGCGGAGAACCGGTAAAAGCGCCATCTAAATCGACTACATGCAGTCTCGAGGCTCCCATCCTTTCCCAACGCCGAGCCATTTCCACCGGCTCGTCCGAATAAATAGTTTCCGTGCCTAACTCACCCTGTACCAGGCGTACACAGCTGCCATCCCTTAAGTCAATGGCTGGGATTACCTCCATTGTCGACCATCTCCCTAAAATTTCTCAATATTGTCAGCCCGATCCTACTGCTTTTTTCCGGATGAAACTGAGTTCCCACGATGTTATTAAAACACACAATCGCCGGAAATTCTACCCCATAAATCGTACTGGCTACTATTTGTGACGGATCACAACCACACGCCCGGTACGAATGAACAAAATATACATAGCTTTCCTTCTTGATACCTTTAAGCAAGGGATGTTCGCCGCTGGGCAACAACGTATTCCAGCCCATGTGGGGCACCTTAAGGCCGGGAGGAAACCGTCCGACTCGACCGGGGAGAAACCCCAACCCTTGATGTCTGCCGTATTCATCGCTTTCTTCAAAAAGCAGCTGCATCCCCAAGCAAATGCCCAGAAAAGGAGTCCCTGCCGCAACCGCTTGCTTGATAACCGGCAACAAGCCAAATTTCTGCAGGTTCTCCATTCCCTGGGGAAATGCCCCTACCCCCGGCAGGACAATTGCTTTAGCCCGCAATATTTCTTCTTTATTGTTTGTGACCAGGGGTTTAAGACCGGCGTGTTCGAGTCCCTGAGACACACTTGCCAGATTCCCCACTCCATAGTCAAGCACTACTGTCTTCAATCACAGTACCCCCTTGGATGAGGGTATATCTTTACTCTCAATCTTCACAGCACTTTTTAAGACTCTGGCCATTCCTTTAAACACAGCCTCGGCAAGATGGTGGGAATTCTCCCCGGCAAGTTTGCGAATATGCAAGGTAACCCTAGCCTCAATCGCAAAGGCTTGCCAGAAAACTTGCACCAATTCCGTTTCAAACTCCCCGATTTTTTCCGTTGTAAAATCGACGTCATAAAACAAACCGGGCCGACCGCTGACATCTACAACACACAGCACCAGGGCCTCATCAAGAGGCAGTGCCAACGAGGCATAGCGTGCTATCCCCTTCTTGTCCCCCAGCGCCTCAAAGAAAGCCTTACCTAAGCACAATCCGATGTCTTCCACCGTATGATGGTTGTCTACCTCGTAATCACCCTGTACCTCCATCTGCAGATTGAATCCACCGTGCTTAACCAATTGCTGCAGCATGTGATTCAGAAAACCGCTGCCGCTATCGCCCTGTAAGTTTCCATCCCCTTCCAGGCAAAGGCTCAGCTTGATATCGGTTTCGCTGGTCTTTCTTGCCACCATGCCTTTACGCATTCTCATACCTCCTCTTTTTCACAACGTATTGTCAGAGCAACACCGTGAGCCGCCAGACCTTCGGCTTTTGTCAGCACCGATACCGGTCCGACCGCTTGCAATAGTCCTTCTCTACTGTAATTGATTAGACTTGAACGTTTGCAAAAATCATCCACCGTAAGAGGCGAGCTGAAACGAGCCGAACCACCGGTGGGCAAAACATGATTCGGACCAGCCCAGTAATCACCTAAGGGCTCCGGAGAATAAGGCCCTAAAAAGATTGCCCCCGCATGCCTGATTTGGGCTAAACAGTTCCACGGCTCACAAACCAGCAGTTCCAAATGCTCCGGAGCAATGAAATTCGCCACCTCCAGGGCTTCCGCCAGGTCTTTCACCACTATTACTGCTCCGTATTTTTCCAGTGCTTCCACAGCTGTTTCACGGCGTGCCAGTTTTGTCAACTGCACGTCCACCTCGGTAATGACCTGCTGTGCCCAACGGCTATCGGGTGTTACCAAGATAGCTCGGGCATGAGAATCATGCTCGGCCTGTGATAATAAATCAGCAGCCGCATATGCCGGGTCTATGCTTCCATCACCAATCACCACAATTTCGCTGGGACCGGCCAGCATATCAATACCAACTTGCCCAAATACCATCTTCTTGGCCAGGGTCACAAAAGCATTGCCCGGCCCCACTATCTTATCGACGGGCTTAATGGTCTTTGTCCCATAGGCAAGAGCGGCTATGGCCTGAGCCCCGCCTACACGATAAATCTCGTCAACACCGGCTTCCTTTGCTGCCACCAACGTTGCCGCTGGCACTTCCTTATTCTTCCCGGGAGGCGTCACCATGACAATTTCTTCAACACCCGCCACAACAGCCGGCAGGCAGGTCATCAAAACGGAAGACGGATAATTGGCGGTACCGCCCGGTATGTAAAGACCGACCCTTTCCAAAGGCTCGATAAGCTGTCCGACAATCGAACCTTGTTTATCCTGATCGAACCAGTTCTTACTTTTTTGCATGGAATGAAACCGTAGTATGTTATCCTTAGCCTGCCGCAAGGCCTCGATAAATCCCTTTTCAACCTTGCCATAGGCCTTTTCAATCTCCTCATCTTTGATCCGCAGATCCCCCTCATTAAGCACACACTCATCAAAGGAGGCTGTATACTCTAGCAAGGCTTTGTCTTGGTCTTTTTTGACTCTTTCCACGATTTCGCTGACTGCGTTCCATATTTTCCCATCCTCGAAAAAAGAAGTTTTTATCCTCGCGCGGGCTTCCTCCGAGGGCCATTCGTATCTTTTCAACAATACCTTCACACCCCCTTTATCCCACCAACTGTTTAATCCTATCGACAAGATCATTGATTTCTGCGGCCTTCAAGCGATAACTGGCCCTATTGACGATGAGACGCGCCGAGGCCTGACCAATCTCTTCCAAGGGGACGAGATCATTTTCTTTCAAGGTCTTACCCGTAGACACTATATCTACAATAAGCTCCGCAAGCCCTACACAGGGAGCAAGCTCAATATTACCGTGCAGCTTGATTATCTCTCCCTGCAATCCCTTTTTGCTCAGGTATTCTCCGGCAATAGCAGGAAATTTTGTGGCGATACGAATTCCCTGTTTCCAAGGGAATTCTCCGGCGTCATCAAGTCTTTTCCTCGGTGCCGCCACCACAAAACGGCAGAACCCATATTTCAAATCAACCATCTCATACAGGTCTTTTCCGGCCTCAACAATGCTGTCCTTACCGACAAATCCCAGGTCAGCAGCTCCGTGCTCGACATAAGTAGGAATATCTGTGGGGCGGCAGACAATAAACCGTATCTTTTTTGCCTCATCCATAAACACCAGGGTACGTGACTTATCGGAAAAGCCTTCGGTATTAAATCCTACTTTGCTTAGGATATCAATGCTGGGCTCAAACAGCTTACCTTTGGGCAGGGCTATCGTAAGATTAAATTTCATCATTGCTTCCTCCCTTATACCAGATAAGCTCAGCATTTATGCGAACCGCATGCCTTTCCGCTTCTTCTTTGTCACTTGCCGTAAGGCTGACTACAGCGGCATTCCCCTGTACTCGCAGCTGTCGGGCCTTTTCGACCATAGCCTTCCTGTCCTTTTCATCACCGGTGCCGGCTAATAAAATGGTTTTTTCTCCGGCATCCTCCTCCTGCAGACTCAAAAGCAGCCTTTCAATCCCCAGGGCAAACCCTGTTGCCGGACATTTCTTGCCAAACAGCTGCAGCAGATTATCGTAACGTCCTCCGCCGCCAATGGGATATCCCAGTCCTGCCGTATATATCTCAAACACCATACCAGAATAATAGGCCTGTCGCCGTAAAGTGCTTAAATCCACCTGAATGTAGGACTCATAGCCATACAAACCGAGTACTTCTGCCATACGCTTTAACTCATTTAAGGCCCTCTCTATACCCTCGGGCAACCCCCCATTGATTTCGTTTATTCTCTCCAGTGGAACGGGATGGGTCAACAGTCGAATCAATTCCTCCTGTTTTTTTGCTTGCATTCCCGCCTTCTCAAAGAGATGGCATAACCCGGCAAAATCCTTTTCCAGAATAAGGCTTCTCAATTCATCCAGGTCTTCTTCCCTCCAAGATAATCCTTCCTGCAAGCCTTCCAATACCCCGGTGTGTCCTAAACTCACCGTAAACTCCTTTAAACCGATGCACTTGAGTGCTTCAATGACCAGAGCCAGGATTTCCCCATCGGCTTCAGGCCCTTTTTCACCAATCAATTCTACTCCAACCTGATTGAATTCTCGGAGCCTTCCTGCTTGTACGTTTTCATATCTGAAGACCTGCCCACCGTACATCAGCCTCAACGGAACAGTAGATAGTTTTTTGCTGCCCAGTACCCGAGCGATAGGGATCGTCATCTCCGGTCTAAGTGCTAAGACACTTCCGTCACGGTCTACCAGCTTATATAACTGATCGTCACCTGTCTGTTTTTCTCCTTTAGTAAGTATATGGCAATATTCCAGCAGAGGCGTTGCTATCTCCCGGTAACCCCATAATGATATTTTCTCCATGATGCGGTTGATCAGGTGTCTTCTTCTTTCAGCCTCACCGGGAAGCCAGTCACGCATACCTGCCGGTATTTTTAAGTTATTGCCGTTTTTCAATACGATCACACCTTCGTCTCTTTAGCATTTTAAAGTGATAATTCGCTAATATGTTAACACAATAATATAGTAATTGTATGAATTGAAAAATGATTTGTCAAGCAGTAATTTCCCCCAGGCAAAAACAACAGGCCGGAAATACTGCCGACCTATCATGTAACGAATATTTATTCATTCTTATTCGGTTTCATTTTCCCTTGTTTCCTCTTTCCTTTCCTGAAGCCGGTTGAGAACCAACCTATAGCCATCGGCTCCGAAAAAGAGACTGCGCTTGACCCTGCTGACCGTAGCGGTACTGGCCCCGGATTTCTCAACGATATCGGTATAGGTCTGGTTTTGATCCAACATCTTGGCAACCTCCCACCGTTGGGCAATTGTCTTGATCTCGCCAATAGTACAGATATCCTCAAAAAACCTGTAGCATTCCTCTTTCGTTTCCAACAGCAGGATCGCCTCAAAAAGTCTATCCAGTATTTCACTTTTCAAGCGGGAGTTATAGATCATGACAGGGCTTCACCTCTCTTTTGCTATAGTACTTTCGCATTTCCCCGGTAAATCAGCCCTCGCAGTGGATCAACCGTAACCAACTCCGACTGTTCCAATTTGGCCGTGGCATTCTTAACGCCTACAATAACTTCGATGCCAAGATTAATCCCCATTATCGCTCCATTCGAAGTAAGGCCTCCCTCTTCCGTAATGAGGGCTGCCGCCTTTTTTAGAGCGGGCAGAAAATCACTGTCGGCTGATACGGTTACAAGAATATCCCCTTTACCCACCTTTTCTATCGCTTCAGCAGGCTTTTTAGCAATCACAACTTTACCGGCCACAGGTTTTTTGCCGATTCCCATTCCCCTGGCAATCACTTCACCCACCGTATGGATTTTGATTAGGTTTGTCGAACCCGGTATTCCCACTGGGACTCCAGCAGTTATGACAACAAGCTCTCCGTTTTTGACATACCCGGCCTGAACCGCCGTGTCAACAGCAATCGTAATCATTCCATCCGTAGTTTCGCTTTCCGGCGAAATAAGAGGGTATACCCCTTTTACCAGAAGCAGCTGTTGCCGCGTTTTCTGGTTTGGCGTTACCGCAACGATCGGTACCTTGGGTGAATACTTGGAGACCATTCGTGCGGTCGAACCGGACTTTGTTGCGGTGATTATCGCCGCGGCTCCCAGACTGTGGGCTGAAGCACAGGTAGCATAACTTATTGCCTCTGTGGTGCTTTTTGCCACGGTCGAAGCCCGTTTTTTGCTGAATTCCTCCCAATCAAGAGATTCCTCAATCCTTACAGCAATCCTGCTCATGGTCTGCACGGCTTCTACCGGATACTTTCCTGTTGCCGTTTCAGCCGAAAGCATAATGGCATCTGTACCGTCATAAATGGCATTCGCTACATCACTGGCCTCCGCCCTGGTCGGTCGGGGGTTTCTAATCATTGATTCCAGCATTTGGGTAGCGGTAATAACGGGCTTGCCGGCAGTATTACATCTGCTTATCAGCTTTTTCTGAACGATCGGGACCTCTTCTGCAGGTATTTCAACACCAAGATCTCCTCGTGCCACCATGATCCCGTCGGAGACTCTGATGATTTCATCCAGATTTTCCACACCTTGTCGGTTTTCAATTTTAGAAATGATATTGATTTCGGAATCGTACCTTTCCAACACCCTCCTGATATTAATTACGTCTTCGGCGTTACGAATAAAGGAAGCCGCAATGATATCAACGTCCTCTTCAATTCCCAGCCTGATATCGTCAATGTCTTTTTCCGTAAGCCCCGGTAAATTAACATTTACTCCGGGAATGTTCACTTTCTTTCTATCGCTGAGCTCACCGCCGTTTTCGACCTCACAAATTATTTCCGTGCCCTCTACTTTCTTAACACGGAGGGATATCAACCCATCGTCCAACAGAACTTGGTTCCCTACCTTCACATCTTCAGGCAACTTTTCATAATTCACTGAGGCCTCTTTTTCTGTCCCTGTTATTTGCCTTGTCGTCAAAACAAATTCATTTCCCTCGCTCAACTTTATTCTCCCATTTTTAAAAAAGCCCACCCTTATTTCCGGACCCTTAGTATCAAGCATGATAGCAACCGGTATACCAGTGTTTTTCGAAGCCTGGCGGATTGAAGCAATGCGGCTGCGATGCTCCTCATAAGTACCGTGTGAAAAATTAAGACGGGCTACGTTCATACCGTTGACCAGAAACTTTTCTAAGGTGTCTGTTTCTTGACTTGCAGGGCCTATCGTACATACAATTTTTGTTTTCCTAATAATTGGAGCAGGCAAGCTCCTTCACCTCCTGAATTAATACATTAGTTTTCATGTAAACAACTGGGATATCTAGACAAATAACTGGGAGTTGTTAATAATTTCATGAGCTTCTTCCGCTTCTAATTCAGGGACCATCACTTCATAAGAGCCCGTTTCGCTCATGAGAGGAGCACCTACCGAACGTAAGGACACCAATATTCCTTCGCTAGAAAGTAATTGTTTTATCTGTTCTGCCAATGTTCTGCCGGAACAAATATAAACAACGGTCCACATGAATACGGCCTCCTTTCTTATTCCCCTGAATCCAACGAACCATGCTTAGAATAGATTCGGGCCTTCCCTCTTATCTTAATAGCCGATGTATGCTCGGTAAATTGGGCTATCATCACTTCACCGGTATCAAGCTTTTCGGAGTGATGAAATTTTGTATCCTTTCCCCTCGTCAAACCAATAATAGTAACGCCTTTTTCCAAGGCCTTGATGATAATATAATCGTCCTGAGAGCGGCAACCATCTTCTGCCATTTATACCCCTCCTAGTCTGATAAACCATATTTTTTCTTGAGACTTTCTTCTACCAGGGGCGGAACTAATCCTGTCACCCTGCCGCCCAAACTCGCTACCTGTTTGACGATACTTGAACTCAAAAAAGCATAGCGATCAGACGTCATCAAAAACACCGTTTCCAATTCATCGTTCAAATGTTTGTTTATAGTTGCAACCTGCATTTCGTACTCAAAGTCGGAAACAACTCTCAGCCCTCTCAGCAGGGCTTGAGCATTTTTTTTCACCGCGTACTCTACAGATAATCCCGTAAAACTCTCCACACTGACATTCTTTAAATGACCGACGCTTTCTTTCATCAAGTATAACCTTTCTTCTAATGTGAAGAGGGTATTCTTGTAATTATCCTCGGCAATGCCGATAATAATCTCATCAAACAAACCGCTGGCCCTTTCTAAAATATCAATATGTCCATTAGTCACAGGATCAAAAGTACCCGGATAAACAGCAATACGCACCACTTATCCCCTCCAAATAATCTCCTTTCCTTCCCTCAGCTATTTCGCGACCATTGCCGTATAATCCTCCTTCTCGCTGAAAAAACTACCTAATTATCAAAATAGCAGTTTTTTTGCATTCCTAATACTCACTGCTTCCTTTCCTAGATACTCTTCAAGCTCTTCCAGCAGTTTCGGGGTAATAGTAACCCAATTTTTTCGGTCACCGGCAATCAATTTTTTATCACTGGGATAAAAAAGGTACAAGGGTGTGTCCCCGGGGTGCTCGTTCAATATTTTCTGAAGCCCGTTTAACGTTTCATTTTCTTCATACAAAGGCATTTTTAAATAAAGAGTCTCTCTGTTATGCTTTACTGCTTTTGCCTCCAGCATACCCATTTTCTCCACAAACAGCTTGACTTTTTCCTCCTGCCGGTTTACTCTGCCTGTTACAATTACCGGTAAATCATTTTGCAGATAGTTGTTGTATTGAGGCAGCGTTTTAGGAAACACCAGAGCATCAAGACTACCGGTCAAATCTTCTAAAACGAAATATGCCATGGTTTCTCCTCTTTTTGTCACACTGCGCTTTAAGGCTGTGACCAGACCTGCCAGAGCAACCTTCTCGGAATCATTGACCTGAGACAACCCTTCCACGGTATGGCTGGTACATTCCCTGATGACTTCCTTGTATTCATCCAAGGGATGCCCACTCAAGTAGAGACCCAAGGTTTCCTTTTCCATTTGCAATATTTCCTTTTTCGTATACTCTCGCACATCAGGCAAAGGTATTGGCGGATCATTTATTACCCCACTTCCCGTCAAATCAAACAAGGAAAGCTGTTTGGAATTCTCTCTTTCCTGCCGGGCTATTCCCAGCTCAATACAGGCATGTGACACCTGCAACAACTGGGCTCGAGAGGCATGTATCTCTTCAAAGGCCCCAGCCTTAATAAGGTTTTCGATGACCCTTCTGTTGACTTGTCCCAAATCCACCCTGGCACAGAAATCCTGCAGGGAAGAAAACTTTTCTTTTTCCCGCTCTGCAATAATTGCTTCGATCGCCTGGTGACCTACCTGCTTGATAGCTGCCAAGCCAAAACGAATACTGTTGCCGCTCACTAAGAAGCTTTCTCCGCTCTCATTAACGTCGGGCGATAAGATATTGATTTTCCTCTGCCGACACTCTTCAATGTAAAAGGGAACTTTGTCCTTAGTTTCTATCACACTTGTCAATAAGGCTGCCATAAATTCAACGGGGTAATGAGCCTTAAGATAAGCTGTTTGATAAGCCAAAAGGGCATAAGCGGCGGAATGGCTCTTGTTAAAACCATAGCCCGCAAAATATTCCATCAGATCAAATATTTTAGCGGCAGTATTTCCCTCGATCCCGTTTTTTTCAGCCCCTTCAATAAACTGTTTACGTAGCCCGGATATTATCTCCGGCTTCTTTTTTCCCATGGCACGGCGCAAAAGATCTGCCTCTCCCAGCGTAAAACCGGCCAGCTCACTTGCAATTCGCATGACCTGTTCCTGGTAAATGATTACCCCGTAAGTGGGTTTAAGGATTGGCTCCAAAACAGGATGAAGATAAGAAATCGCTACCTCACCATGCCTGCGCTTGATAAAATCCTCTATCATACCACTGCCTAGGGGTCCCGGACGATAGAGGGCAACCAGGGCAATTATATCCTCAAAGGTCTGAAGTTTCAATTCCCGCAGGATGCTTCTCAAACCTACACTTTCTAATTGGAATACACCGATGGTATCGCCTAAAGACAACAACTTGTAAGTATCTTCATCATCCAGAGGTATTTCGCTTAAATCTATCGTGTCACCCTTGCTGTTTCCGACAAGCCTTACCGCGTTATTTATGACAGTGAGGGTTCGTAAGCCCAAAAGGTCCATTTTTAAAAGTCCTATTTCTTCCACGGCTTCCTTGGCAAATTGGGTAGAAACAAAACCCTCCGATGTTCTCTGCAACGGCAAATACTCTACCAGCGGTTTTTGGGAAATAACCACTCCTGCGGCATGTGTTCCCGCATGACGGGGCATACCTTCCAAAGCCTGGGCTACTGAAAGAAGTTCCTTGACGGTCTCATCATTGTTCATCATTCCGACCAATTCGGGAGAAACTTCTAAGGCCCTTTTTATCGTCATACCCGGCTCTCCCGGCACCAGCTTAGCAACCTTGTCCACCAGTGAAAGAGGCACTCCCATTACCCGTCCGGTATCACGAATGGCTATACGTGCAGCCATCGTACCAAAAGTTATGATTTGGGCAACCCTATCATGACCGTATTTCCCCACAACATACTCTATCACTTCGCCTCTGCGCTCATAACAAAAATCGATGTCAATATCCGGCATACTGACTCTTTCGGGATTTAAAAACCTCTCAAAAAGAAGGTCATATTTCAGAGGATCGATATCGGTGATCTCCAGGCAATAGGACACGAGACTGCCGGCGGCCGAACCCCTACCCGGCCCGACAAAGATACCTTGTTGCTTGGCATATTTGATAAAGTCCCAGACAATAAGAAAATAACTGCTGTAGTCCATTTTTTTGATAACGGAAAGCTCAAAGTTCAACCTCTCCTCATGGGTCGCCGTAAACTGAGAATACCTCTTTTTCAGTCCAATCCGGCATAGTTCCTCAAGATAAGTGTCGACTGTAAAACCGTCGGGCACCTCGTAAAAGGGCAGGTGGTTTTCTCCAAAGGTAAAATCCACAGTACATCGTTCGGCGATTCTTTCCGTATTGGCCAGTGCCTCCGGATAATCGCCGAAAAGAAGCCTTATTTCCTGTTCCGATTTTAAATAAAACTCGTCCGAGCCGAACTTCATTCTCTCCTGATCCCTTAAATTCTTGCCGGTCTGAATGCAAAGCATAACATCCTGCACAAAGGCATCGCTTTTCGTCAAATAATGAACATCATTGCTGGCAACCAAGGGGATTCCGCTTTTTTCTGCCAGGGAAAGTAATTTGGCGTTGACTAACCGCTGTTCTGCCAAGTGGTGGTCCTGCAACTCCAAGAAAAAGTTTTCACTTCCGAACATTTCCCGATATAAGAGCGCTGTCTGATATGCCTCATCCTCTTTTCCCTGCAACAGCAAAGTCGGTATTTCTCCGGCCAGACAGGCAGAAAGCGCAATCAATCCTGTACTGTATTTTCTTAAAAGATCCCTATCGACTCGGGGTTTGTAATAAAATCCTTCCAACCAAGAAACCGACACGATCTTAAGAAGGTTACGATAACCTTCTTCGTTTTCTGCCAGCAGAACCAAATGGTACGGTGAATCATCCTTTCCCGCTGCCTTATCCCGCAGCGAACGGGGGGCAACGTACACCTCGCAGCCAATTATCGGCTTTACTCCCGCCTTTTTTGCTTCTTTATAAAACTCCACAACGCCGTACATTGCACCGTGGTCGGTAATAGCAACGGCCTCCATCCCCAACTCTTTCGTTTGCCTGATTAAATCAGGTATCTTAACAGCCCCATCCAACAGACTATAACAAGTATGTACATGCAAATGAACAAACCCCATCGCTTATCCCTCAATCCTTACAATCTTACTCACCTTTAATTGTACCAGATTTATAGCAATTACGGCAACGAAAGAGGCGGAAGACCGCCCTACCGGCAGTCTTCCGCCTCTTTCGTCTAAAAAACAAATCAGATTTGAAACTTTTGCTTTATCTCTACCAGTTCCACGGCAATTCTTGTCAAATTCTCAGAAGCCCGATTCACATTTTCAACAGTTTGATCTGTTTCCTTAGCATCCTTGGCTATTAACTGGATTCCCTCCGCACTTTGGCTGATGCTCGCTGTGATTTCCGCAATAGCGCTGCTTACCTCTGTGACCGCATTCAATACTTCATTTACCATCTGTGATGCCCCATAAGTAGTTTCATAATAGTTATTGGCATCCTTCTTGTACCTGTCCGCCAATTCAAGATATCCTCGATAATCTTTCTCTACCTCTGTGCTCATAAATTCGAGCATTTTTTGCACATCTTCTACCAGCACGGAAATCGTCGCCTGTACTTGTGACGTTAGATCCTTAATTTTCTCCACCGTATTGGATGATTCTTCCGCAAGGGTTCGTACCTCCTCGGCAACAACAGCAAAACCACGTCCGTGTTCGCCCGCTCTAGCCGCTTCAATAGCTGCGTTTAAAGCCAGTAGATTCGTCTGCTCGGCAACACCTGAAATCAAATCGGCCATTTCAGAAATCTCTTTAACGATTTCTGCTTTCTTGATGGCTTCTTTCATCTTGGCATCAAGTGTACTAGCCACTTCTTGGCTGTTCTGCTGTGCTTGAACTATTTCTTTATGTATCCTCACCGCTTTTTCTTCAACCTTCTTAGCATTTTCGCTCGTTTCCAACAGTTTTTCATTCAAGCTACTCACTGAGGCATTCATCTCTTCACTGGAAGCTGATATTTCTTCAGACGAGGCTGAAACCTCCTCAATACCGGAGGATATTTCGTCAGTTGAAAGCGAAACACCTCGCATATTCACAGCAACTCTCTGAGTAGTATCATTTAATTGTTCGCTGCTCGCACTCAACTCACCGGCAACGTCTGCGACCCTAACCAAAATGTTTTTGACCGACTGCTGCACATCGTCAACAGAACGTGCGATCTCACCCATTTCATCTTTTCTTTTTAAATACTTATCCTTCATATGCGTTCTATAGTCGCCCGCAGCAATTAACCCCAACTGTTTCGTGCATCCCTTCAGAGGGTCAACAATTGCTCTAATGATCATGATGGACATTAATAAAGTAAGTAATATTGCCGTACCTATTATAACCGCCAGTAAAAGCATCGCACTGGCTGCTTCTGCCTCGTTTTTTTGATTGATTTCCTCAACTTCCTTACTGATTATTCCGGCTAAATAATTAAGATTGCTATGGTATCCATCCATCATAGCCCTCACTTGTATATACTCTTGATATGCTTCGTTGGCTTTAAGATCTTTGGCCAAAGCAACTACCTTATTGCGCCGTTCAATAATATTTGACCGGGAACTCTTTACTGAACCCAGAACCGTCAACTGGTCTAGACTGAGGTTCATCTCCTCCAATTTATTGATATCTTCTTGTGTTATATTATTACGTTCCTCAATATCTGTTGATGCACCCCTCTGCGAGGCCTGGTTGCCCTGCAGGGCATGCATAACAACCTGTGACAGATTCGCCTCGTTTCCTGCCTCCTGAGCTCGCATATCGTTAATCAGCTCTATCGGCTTAAGACATTCTTCATACATAAAGGTTACCCGCTCATTCGCTCTTTCATTTAGGGTATAAGCAAAATAACCCAGTGAACAAACTATAATAATGACGATTATTGAAAATGCCCATATCTTGGTTGTTGTCCTCATTCTGCCTAACACCTTTTTCCCTCCTCCTTCGGACATTGGTCCTAAATTTTTATATTTTAATTGCTTCGTTTATTTTACCACAATATTTTTCCCATAGATAAATTATTTTCTTTATTTTTTTATTTTTTAATCTGAATCTTTAAAATATGCTTTATGCAGGCACCAACATAAGTATAACTGCAAAAAAAAGGAGGCCTGTTAAGGCCTATAAATAAAACACACCATATGTGCGGCTATTTCTTAACAAATCTCAAGCTCAAAAGTCCCTTAACCTTTAACTTGCTGTTACAATATACGTTCAAGTCCACCACGCACGACTTCTTCTCATAATTGATTATTCTTGCATAGGCATCCACTTTACCGCCTACTTCCAACGGTTCCATATGATACATAGTCATTTCATTTACGAAGGTATCCATCTTTAATTGCTTTCTTACCGCAATATATGCTGTCGTTGTTAAAATCATAGCTATCACGCCCGGACTCGCCGAGCCGTATTCATTTATCATAAATTGAGTTATCTCACCCGTCAAGCGGGTTCCTTCCTCCCACTTTTCCAGCTTAAAACCGCTCATTACCAGGTTATCAACAGTTTCTCCCACATGAGGCTGTTTTTGCATTTGTTGAAAAGCCTGCAAGATATCCTGACGGCTCACCACGCCGATCAAACGTCCTTTTTTTACTATCGGTACGAGTTCAAAGCCCTCCCATAATAAAACTCGTGATAAATGCGTAACCAACATCCTGGCCTCAACTTTAAGCACATCGGACGTCATTAACGACAAAACACTGATATTCTTGTCCATCCCTGCTACATCCACAGCCGTTATGATACCGACCACCGTCATATTCTGGTCTACAACAGGAAAACGGCTGTGCCCTGTCTGCTGAGACAAACGATGCCAATCTTCCACGGTATCGTCGGCTGTTAGATAATGAACATTGGTCACCATGATATCTTCCACGAGCAGCAGTTCCTTTTCCTTCAAACGTTCATAGAGCGAACGGCTGAGTACGGAAACTGCTTCAAAAGTATCATAAGGCGAGGAGATAATGACTAATCCCCTTCTTTGGGCGGCATCAATGACATCCTGAGAGATTTTAAAAGCCCCTGCAATAAACAAATGGGTGTTCTTTTCAACCGCCAGCATCTGCAATTCATAAATATCCCCGACTATTAAAAGGGCATCACCGCTCAAATACTTTTTTAATACTTCAACGCTGTTACTGCCTACAACAAAACGGGAAGGAACAATATCCAAACAATCCTCCCCGGTCAATATCTCTCCGTCAACAATCCTGGCTATTTCCCGTAGCGTCAGATCTTCTATTTCTCTTTCCTCTTCTGACTGTATCCTAATTGTCCCTACTTTGGGAATCGAACTTACCAACCCTTGGGACTCGGCACCTTTAATTGCACGATAAGCAGTACCTTCACTGACCTCAAGTTCCCTGGCAATTTGACGTACAGAAACCTTAGTATTAACATTCAACGATTTAATATGCCTTATTATCTGTTCATGCTTTGTCAGGTCGGTTCCCATTTCACCAGTACCTCTCGTCTCTTTTTCCTGTTACTCAATTTCAACTATCAAGAACAGTATATCAAATCGTCCGTCCTGTTACAATATTCTTTTTATCGGTCATCGTGTAGTAGAACAGTATTCTTATTTCTCCTGGCCATTATCCCTCCGATCCTTCCGGATTCCTCCGCAGTCAACTCTCCCCAGCCATGCTTTTGTATCTTCTCCCACAAGCCTAATTCTTTGGCGATTTCATATTTTAATAGCTCTTGTTCCGTCAGGGTCTTTTCGCTTTTTACCTTCTTTTTTTTACCCTTCACTCTGCTTCTCACCCCCTATTTCCTGAAAACCCGGCTGAAATTATTATTGTCATCCTCTGTCCCTGCTATTACCTGCTATTATTTCATATCAACTTTTCGTCATAAATGTTCAGCATTCCCATCCTGTCGATCCGTTTTTTTATTAGCTCAATGTTTATAGTATACAAGCTTTTTTCTTTCATACGGGCAAAATATTTTCCTCCGGAAAAAGTATACCTATTTTTTATTCCTTCCGGATCCCTTGTCATTTCATTTGTATAGGCAATAATGTCGCCTACGGCTATAGACCGCGGCAATTCAAGGAGAGGCATTCCTAGATAGAGTCTGACACTGTTATGTCCGGCTAAACTACCTGTGGCTATAGCCTCTGTATGGCCTACAAAAAGCCCGGATTTTTCCCCTGCACACAGCAAGTTAGAAAGCCCCTTGACCTTCAACGTATTGCTCCGAGGTGCCATGGAGAGATAACGTATAGAGTTGCCTTTTCCTCCCGCATATGGATCGTCATAGCGCGCATATTCCAACCCCGGTATTCTCCTTAGCTTCTCCAAGGGGTAAAACGAAGTCATCAGTTTGGCATATCCCGTATCTAAAAGAACCAGATTCTCCGCATATTCCTTCAAAGCATATTGTTGACACACTTTTAACTCCAACTTCCCCATATTGATATCCTCAGGCAGAACCGGCAACACCAAGACCCCTTTTTCATTGAGCTTATCAACCAGCTCCTTGCTCAAAGATTCTTTACTTAATTTGCATGAACCGCTCATTGCTCCGTAAGAATCGTCCCCTCTTTGTCCTAAGATGTCCTCTACCCCGGCCCTTTGACTAATGCTGACACGAGGTCCAAAGGCCGGGCAACGCAGAATACACATCGAACAACCATTTCCATAGCGCAGGCAGTTCCCCATCGGACCTGTGGAACCCGTTGTCTCGATGAATACATCGCCCTCAATCCATTCCTCTTTGGCTGTCAAAACACCTGTAATCTCTGCACAGGTCATCTTTACATCAATAGCTCTTGTTTCAAACAATATATTGATTCCCATTTCCCTCAACTTCTTGCGAACAATTGGCTCGACCTTTATCACGTCATAAAGACTGGCGTGCTGATGCCCGGGAAAATCTATGTTTTTATGCCGGGCCACCTGATCCGTGATATCGATCAATTCCCGGGCGCCCAAAAAACAAATTTCTTCGGCAGCCGTATACCTACCGTTATTCCTCATAATTCCTCCGACATTACCCAGGCCTAAAAGCAGGTCGGTCTTTTCCAGAACCGTCACATCGGCACCGGCTTTTTTAGCTGAAATAGCGGCCGCGCAACCCGACCATCCCCCGCCAATTATTACTACCTTGGCCATGACAAAACTACCTCCCTCTGAATATCTCCCGTGGATTTATCTGTGTTTTACAGGTTCTTATTCTACTGCCGTCTTGCAGTCGAATCTGGCAGCTGCCGCATATTCCTTCTCCGCAACAAAACTTAGCATTATTTGAGCAAGCAAACATGATGTTCCCTTCCAAAGAATCTATTATTTTAACGATACCCTCATGAAGCTTTTCTGTGCCCCCACTGTAAATCAAGCTAATTTGCCTTTTTGCAGCAACCTCTTGGATATATTCCACCGTATCCTTTGGTATTTCCAGACTATTTAAATCCAGCACCTGCTTGTTTACAATCTCGCAGGGCATCTCCCGTAAATACTCCTCCGCAATATTGATACCTAATCTTCCCTTATCAAGAATTATTATCGCTTCATTCCCGGCTGCAAGCAGCTTTCTGGCCACATTAACAACGGGGCTTTGTCCTACACCCCTGGCAATCAGCAACACCCTACTATTCCGCAATCCTTTAATATACTTAAGACCCAGTATTCCATTCCAGTAAGGGCCCCGCAAATAGAACTCTCCGCTATTAAAGACTAATGCTTTCGTTTTTGTCCCTTTTGTGTGTATCACAATATCGATTGTGCCTTCTCTACCATCAGCAGCCATCACAGACATGGGAGTATCAAAGTAACCCGGTTCATTCACGTTTCTTAAAAAAACATATGCCCCGGGCTGGTTCAATTCCCTGGCCAAGGTCGTACTAACCTTTATCCTGCAAAGCACCACGCCCTCAGTGATTTGTCGTTTGGATATTATCCTGCATAAATGATCTTTTCTTTGTTCCTTTATTTTTGACCCGTTCCAAACATATTCCTGGTAAATACAGACACCTTTCCAGTTTTGACAATCACAAAACTCCCTTCCCTGCAATTGCGAACACATGATGCAATCGCCGGTTTCTGCCAGGAAACAAGGGCAATATTCCGTGCCGGCATCGATGCAATCCAATACCTGATGCATTATCATCAACGACCTCCCTTCGCTTATTAAATTATTAAAATAAGCGAAAAAGGTTACTCAGATGTTGCACTTATCCTTTCTGAAAATATGAAAAAACCTCCAGATGAATTTTACTCCATCTGAAGGTTTTTTTTCGTCCTTTATGGTCTGCGGTGCCTGCTCGCCAACCGGGATACAACCGTGACGATCATGACCACAATTAATGCAGCGACCAGTAATACTGCCGCAATTGCCAGCAGGATAGTAATGTATCCAAAACTGTTCTGTAATTTTCCTGCAGCCATATCCCAAACCGATATTTTTTCCTTCTCATAGAGAGTAAAGAAAAGGTCATTTTGGGGCAACTCGCTTAAGGTTTTAGAATAAAGATTCTGCCCTGCCTTATTTAGTTCAATACTGTTTTCTATAATATACGGAGCTGTCTGTGGGGTTATGATTTCGATATTGAGGTTTTGAAAATCCACCCAGTTATCGGCGGGATTCAAAATATAGTCAAATTTGTATTGGGGTTTAGCCGTCTTTGTCATATCCATGGTCCCGGTCGTCATGTAACCGACACTTATCTCTTTTTCACTTTCGGGAGGAAACTCAACAGTATATAAAAGAACTAAGACGCGTTTCCTGTTCTCCACTGCTAATAAATCCTCCACGGAAATATATCCCATGTTATATGAAAAATGCTCATCAAGATACTTTGCATACAGATTATATGATTGAGTGGCAAAACTCGAACTGTCTTCTGCTACCCTGGTATTCTTTTTAATATACTCCGACAAATAAGCCTTTAACTCTACTTCTCTTTCGGAAACATGATAAGCACAGGCCTCGGTTTCCTCTTTGAGTTCGCCGTCGGTATAAGCTTTTACGGTAAAATCAATATCCTCACCTAAAACAAATAGTTCTAGAGTCTCCGTTTCATAGCACCAAGCGGCAATTTTGGTTTTTTTATCATGACGTTCATAGCGGTTAAATCCCTTTGTAATCACTTTTGTTCTTGCAAAGTCAAGATCAAAATCAACTGCAAGATTTATTCTCTGCTCTGTAGTCGGGCTCGCTTCGATTACATAGAGCTTACCCTTTTCATTGGCCGAAAAGCTTTTCGCCTCATAGAAATCATTAGTAAGACTGCCTATGATATCGGCAAAGGCAAGACTCGGATCCTGGGCATTTTGTCCAAAAACTTCCTTTCTTTGCACCGCATCCCCAATATAGATATCATAAGGCAGCAGGGTACCGCCGTCAGTTATTGAAATATCTGCCCCAGACAGGCTATCCAGTGCTTCGATATAGGGAAAGGCCATTTGCACCGATTGCTTTTCGTCTGTTGGATTTAGCATTTCATAAGTCGCTGTAACTTCCCCGCTGATTGTATAATGAGAGCCTTCCTCGTGACCGGAAAAATCAAAAACAAGGTCTTCATTTTTCACTACAATCGGAGAATTCTTATCTACTGCCATCATTTCCGAAGATGGGTAGCCCTGCCAAAAAACAGGCCCGGAATTGGCAAGGGCTTCAGTAGAAAAACAAAAGATAAGAGACAAGAGAAAAATACCCGTTATGAGTTTTCTCAAAGCAATCACCTCTCTTATCTGAAGTTAATTAATATCTCTACACAGTATCATCTACACCAAGCTTGACTTGCACGGCAGGTGTTGTTCCAGATATGGCTCTTCATTCAATCACGAACATAAACGTATCCTTCCATGATTCTTCTTGCAGTTCTTCCCAGTATTCCGGATTTTACAATGTGGCCGCCACAATCCATATCCTCCAAATTGGCTTCTACTTCCATAATACCGAAAGGATGTCCTATGCGAACCTTCTTTACCTTGTGCCCCGCCTTATCTTTGCATAAAATGTCATTTACTATTGTACCGGCAGTATTTGCGGCAACAATGGTGCAAATACTGCCAGTACCCATGTAAGCTTGAATCATTTTCATGCCTAATGAGAACATACGTCCTACATAATCAACGTCTTCTTTCTTAATCTCTTTGCCGCTGCCAGAGGTATAATCCTTGGGCTCTGTACAATACAGTATCTTGGGAAGGGTTTGGCTGTTGACCGCAGCATCCTCAAGACTGCTGGCAAGTCCTATTTTTATTGCACAGGTACCCCGAATAATCTCAAGTATGCGGCATATTTCCTTGGCATCCGAACGAGCCTCGAACTCCCAGGGCATTTCTGTCCCAGTAAGCCCGAACAGTTCTGCCCGGACAAAAACCACAGGGTTTGCAGCATCTACGAAAGAATATTCGTAGGTTTTACCCTCAATCTCGATAGTATCTTTAGGATTTCCTGTAGGTAGCAGCTTTCCCGATACGGAGCCCTGAGGATTTTGGAATTCAAGGCGAATCTTAGCACCGGTACCAGGAACACCATCTATATGGAAATCCCCTTCAGTCAGCGCTTTGCCGTCCTTAACGGGAACATGCGCAATTATCCTCTTATTGGTATTGGTATTGAATATACGGACAACCGTTATCGGTTCCACCGCTTCAACCAATCCTTCATCAATGGCAAAGGGGCCTACAGCCGAGGAGATGTTTCCGCAGTTCATTGTTTTACCTACAATCGGTAAGTCAATACTAACCTGGCCGAAATCGTAATCAATGTCAACGCCCTCACGCTCGCTCTTGCTGATTATGGCAACTTTACTTGTTGAAGTGTCAGCACCGCCCATACCGTCTATTTGACGACGGTCAGGACTCCCGAATGCACTTAAAATCACCTTGTCTCTTTGGGCAGGGTCCTTAGGAATATCCTTGTCATGGAAGAAACACGCCTTGCTGGTGCCGCCTCTCATATAAACACACGGAATTTTGGTGTTTGGTTTATACATATAGATCCCTGCTTTCTTGTTTATTTCTAATAGAGTTGAGCAGCCCACCTGCCAGAATAATGGAGCGCTGCCGCTCGGTCGTACCGTTCTTTGTGATATAGGTTTCATTCTTTGTTTTATTGACAACTGATACACGATCCCGCAAAACAGCATTGTGAATATTTTCGATAGAAATAATATCTCCCTGGCCTATGTGCTCATAGTCCGCCTCGTTTTCAAAAAGCAACGGCAATATACCAAAATTAATCAGGTTGGCTTGATGGATTCGTTCAATGCTCTTTGCCAGCAAACAGCGTACTCCCATTACCATCGGACAAAGGGCGGCATGCTCCCGTGAAGACCCCTGTCCATAACTGACACCTCCTACTATTATGGGAGAACGACCCTCTTCACGTATTGCTGCACAGTTTTCGGGGAACTCTTCATCTATAAACTGAAAAACGAAGTCACACGATTTCTGTATATTCGCACGGAATGTCATGGCAGGGCCACCGGGGATAATATCATCCGTGTTTATCATATCACCTACCTTGATTGCAACCTTGCCTTCGAAGGATTCTGGCATTGGTGTGTTGATCGGCGGTTCACCAATGAGTGAACTTCGATATATCTTCTTAGTACCAGTAGGAAACAGAAACATACTGTCATCATGCTTAAACTTTTCCGGCATCTGTACATTCGGGTAATCCATCCCCATCGTCCTAGGATCGGTCAACACGCCGGCTAGTGCTGTGGCAGCAGCTGTCTCCGGGCTTACCAGATAGACTTTTGCATCCTGAGTTCCGCTTCTGCCTTTGTAATTGCGATTGTTGGTACGTATCGATACCGCACCTTTTTCGGGCGCCTGCCCTTGCCCTACGCAGAACCCGCAGCCGCTTTCGAGAATACGAGCCCCCGCGTCTATCATCCAGCCAAGCGCACCGACTTCTGCCAGCATGGAAAGCACCTGCCTGGAGCCCGCAGAAATTCCAAGTTCTACATCCGGATAAATCTTTTTATCCTTTAATATCAACGCTGTCCGCATCATATCCTGATAAGACGAGTTCGTGCAGCTTCCGATAAGTACCTGATTAACCTTCAAATCCTCTATTTCTCTAACTTTCTTAACAAAGTCCGGGGAATGGGGAATCGCAACGCTGGGCTCAATTTCCGCCAAATTAAGAACTATTTCTTTATCATATTCGGCGTCCGGGTCGGATTCCAAGGGGAGCCAATCCTGTTCTCTGCCTTGGGCTCTGAAAAAGGCCCGCGTCATTTCATCACTGGGGAAAATAGAAGTAGTAATACCGGCCTCTGCACCCATGTTGGCTATCGTAGCTCGTTGGGGTACATTCAGGCTCTTTAACGCCGATCCGCTGTACTCGATAATGGTACCTACATTGCCCTTTGTCGTAATACGGCCTAACAATTCCAAGATTATATCCTTAGCGGTTGTCCAGGGAGCCAACTCCCCTTCAAGCACGACGCGGATAGCACGGGGGTATGTGAAATAAAAGGGTACGCCTCCCATTGCCAGCGCCACATCCAGCCCGCCCACACCAAATGCCGCCATACCAACGGCTCCGCAGGTTACCGTGTGGCTGTCACTGCCTATAAGTGTTTTCCCCGGCCGGGAAAAACGTTCAAGATGCACCTGATGGCAAATTCCATTACCAGCCTTGGAGTAAACAATACCATGCCTGTCGGCAACAGTTTCAAGATATCTATGTACATCTCCATTGCCTTCTCCCAATTGCAGCATCAAGTGATCGACATAGGAAACCGACAACTCGGTTTCGACCTTTTCTTTCTTCATTGCCTCAAATTGCAAATAGGCCATTGCGCCCAATGAATCCTGTGTTAATGTCTGGTCTATTCTGATAGCTACTTCTTTGCCGACTTGGAGCTCGCCGGACACCTTATGCGCATCTATAATCTTACAAAATATGTGCTGACCCATGATTCTCATCTCCTATCGATACCTTGACAATTCTGATAGTTTAACGCCAAAAGACGCCGCGTGTTCCATCAGAACGAGAGTACGGTTTTTGTCAAACAGTTGTTGGGCTTTTTAATAACTGTGTTCTTTTTTATGTCCTAGTTCAAGGGAGACTTTTTCTGCACACTCCTTAACGCTGTTAATTCTCTCCGGCATTTCTTCCTCTGCAAATCTTATTGACGGACCGGATATGCTCAAAGCAGCGATCACTTTATTTTGCGCATTAAAAATAGGGGCGGCAATTGATGTAACACCCTCCTCACGTTCTCCCTGGCTCACAGCATAACCCAGCTGGCGCACTCTGACAATTGCCTCTTCTGTTGTATAAGGATCATCTTCAAGCAGATACCTTATTACTTCCTTCTCCATATAAGCCAACAATAACCTACCGGATGCGCCTCGCGTTAATGGTAGATTATCGCCTATATTTACTACCCTCCGCAGTGGATGTGTGCTTTCAATCCTTTCAATGCATACTCTGTAATTTCCTTGCGTGGTATACAAGCTAACACTCTCATTATAGATATCTTTCAACCTATACATATAAGGCTTTGATATGTCTCTTAAGTCCATATTATAAAAACAGAGTAAACCTAACTGCGCAATGTTGTAGCCCAAACAATACTTTTGAGTTTCTTCATTCTTGGCAAGAAAATTGTTGTTTACAAGCGTAGTCACTATGCGTAAAGCAGTACTCGGGGCTAACCCTACTTGCTTTGAAATCTCAGTCAAAGTCAATGCAAGCCGCTCTTTTGTAAAACAATTCAAAATATCTATCGCGCGTTCTACAGAGCGCACATTCGCGTCTTTCTCAAGCATCATTATCACTCCTGTTTCTTTAACTGTAAACTAGCCCATATGAAAAGCTGTTTGCCGCCTGCAAGCACAACCGGCCATTTCAAAGCAACACAGAAAAAAAGGACGATCTTACTTCAGCCTTTCACAGAAACGCTACTGTAAGTATGGCGGGCGCCGCAACTTCGCAAACGCCAGACCGGCATCACGCAGGTAACGCTATCCTAACAACTATTCGCTATCATAGCCACATCGACCGCCTATACTCCAGATCGTCCCCCACAACTTAAAACTATTTTTTATTTTTGTACAGATGTATCTTTGACACTATTAAAATACTAACATAATTTGGAGTTGTCAATAGCAGTCCCTATATTTGCTAATTTGGGGCAAAGTACAACTTCACAACGCTGCAAATAAAATAATTATTCCTGTTTTTTTAGCGGGTTGTTTTTAATGTAATCAAAGGTTTCGTAGAAATCGCCGCCTAAAAAATATTTCTTCGGCTTCAATTCTTCTCCACGCGCTTTTGCCTCTAAAGCTGCTTTGATTTTTTCTGGCGTAGCGGGCAATTCATAAATTCTCACTCCGATCGCATCATAGATGGCGTTAATAATCGCCATATGACCCACACTTTGATAACTTTCAGAGCAGCCACTGGAGCCATGCGGTCCTCGTTCCCGCGGAGTTTCATGGAATATATATTCGATATCGTCAGGAACATCTTCAATATTGGGAATACCGGCACCCTGCAGTGTGGAATGCTTTTTAAAATCACTGTAATCCTCAGTGAGTGCAAAACCTATTGAATGAGAAAGACCGCCATAAGCTTGTCCTTCCACCGCCAATAAGTTGCCAACTTTGCCGATATCGGAAACCGCCTTTACAGATAGCACTTTTGTTTTGCATGTTTGCAGGTTGACTTCGACTTCCATCAGCATTAACAGATAGTTGGCTTCCGGCGAGGCATTGCCGTGACCTGTATCGGGATCTATCGGAATCGTGTTGTCAATAGTGTCGGATACACCCATATGTTTAGTAGGAATACCTTCGGCGACCATTTCGCTATATGTCCGAAAACTGCCATCAGGTTTGCGCATTGCATCCATCAACGCATTCGCGGCAAGGATGGTTGCGTTGCCAGCCATATAGTGCGAGCGGCTACCTGCCGCAGGACCTGTTACCGGCGTAATCGCGGTATCGTTTTGTACAAGCTTGATCTGATCTGGGGTAATCCCCAATGGGCGCAGAGCCGCATGGGTATGGGCAAGAGTACCAGTATCTGAGCCCTGCCCCATCTGTTCCCAAGAATTCAGATGCGTAATGCTGCCGTCCGGGTTGAGTTCCAGCTCAACCTCGCATTTGTCTTTGGGCGAACCCACATGATAGCCGCCCCAAACGATGCCAACACCACGTTTTATTGTCTCTGTGCTTTCGGCTTTGGCTCTGCCCACCATTTCCTTGTAATAAGGACGAATAATATCCATCATTTCCTGCATTGGATATTCACGATAGGGATAACTGTTGACCGTTAAATCATTGGGACGCGCAATATTAAGGTACCTAAATTCGAAGCGGTCCATGCCGATTTTTTCCGCCATCATGTCCATAAGCGCTTCGGAGGAAGTATAACTTTGTGGCGAACCATAACCGCGGTACTGAACGCCAAAGGAATTGTTGCTTAAAACAGATTTGCAGATGCCATTAATATTCGGGACATTATAGGGATTGCCAATAAACCGAATGGCTTTATCCGCCAATTTCATGGACGTTTCCGGATAAGCACCGCTTTCCAAAACCATATCATATTCAAGAGCGATAATCTTGCCATCTTCATCACAGGCCAGACGGGCATTCGTATATGACGGAGCTCGTTTGCCACTGAAAGCCTGGTGCTCAGGATAAGACATGGTCAATGCCACCGGAGCGTCTACCGCCATGGCACATGCCGCCACCAGCGCGTACCCAGTGGGACTCATGGAATAACCGAAACTAGCTCCGGTAGGGTTTTGAATGATGCGTATCTTTTCAGGCGGCAACCCAATACCGTCAGCGATTGCGTTTTTATTGCCATGAATATTCTGGCTCTTACACTGAATCGTAATCCTGCCTTCTTCATCCCAGTAGGCCTGCATGACATCAGGCTCAATCGGCAAGTGCGGTTCGCGGGAAGAATGGAAACTGCCTTCCACCACATATTCAGCCTTTGGAATAATATTGCGAGTATCTTCGCCCTTAGTCACACGATGTATCCCATAAATATTCGGGGTTTGCGAATGAATTTGCGGCGCTCCGGGCGCCAGGGATTCCAATGCTGTCATATTAGCCGGCAATTCTTCAAATTCAACAACCACTTTTTCTGCTGCAGTTCGGGCCTCTTCTCTGGTATTAGCGGCGACAACCGCAACCACATCCCCATAACGGTAAATTTTATCACCGCAAATTATTGGTTTAAGCTTCGTATCAGAAGTTGCACGTGGATGTTTCGTTCCGCCCGTAACTATATTCGTCCCTTTAATATCTTTGGCGGTAATGACCTTGACAACACCGGACATCGCTTCTACTGCAGTAAAATCGATATTCAAAATTTTCGCATGGGAAACCTTGGGCTGCACAATTGCCAAATGCAAAGTACCGGCAGGCATTTTCAGCGCGATATCATCGCCAAAATCACAGAGCCCGGTAACTTTTGCCACTGCAGTCGGTTTGGGGTAACGAGTACCATATATATCATCACTTTCACCTGATTTCCAAGTAATGTCTTCCATGGTCTTTTCGCCGCGCATTACTTCAGCGGCAGCCATTACAGCATCAACTAAAGGCTTATATCCCGTGCAACGGCAAACATTGCGATGCTTCTGAAACCACGCACGCACCTCTTTCCTGGAAGGAGCTGGATTAACATCAAGCAACGCTTTTGCGGACACGATAAAGCCGGGTGTGCAAAAACCGCACTGCACCCCGCCATAGGTGATCCACGCCATCTGCAGCGGATGAAGATGCTGGGGTGTACCAATGCCTTCAATCGTTATAATTTTTGCATATTCTGGCACGGATTTCATTTTCCTTACACAGCTCCTAACAGGAACACCATCTAACATAACTGTGCATGAACCACATTGACCCGTATCGCATCCAATTTTCACCCCTGTTAATCCGATTCTTCTGAGCACTTCAGCCAACGTATCTTTTTCAGGATTGCATACCAGCATTCTATCCACGCCATTAATATTAAGCCATATTTTTCTAAGCTGCATTTTTTCCCCTTCTTTCACTTTCTTATAATTCCTGCTATATTCTCTTATTTATTTATGCTTATTATACTTAAACAAACGCAAATCATAAGCTTATAGTCGATAAACAGTCAAATTTTCCAAGATGCTATCCACTAGTAATTTTTAACGGATAGAAGAATGGTCCGGCGAAAACAAAATCGTTGTCATTTACCTTCAGATATTATATTCACAATGATCGCGGTAGCTAATATATACATCAGCCGAGGTAATGACGTAGGGTGCAGAAACGACCAGGCTACCTGTGTCCCATCCTATTTTTGAACTCTTACAAAACGCAGACCTTACCGTGTAGTGTTTAGGATATTCTCCGAAAAACTGTTGACTATTCCTTTGACTCAATTTCAGAAAACCCGTTTGATAGTCAATAATTCCTTATCAAACTTGCCATTCAGGTTTTTCAAGCTGCTTTTCCAGTCTCGGTCAACCATCCGAAAGAAGGACATCCCATAAACCGTATGTCCAAATGCTGTATACAACGCCCTGGCGGTACGCGAGGCTTGACCAACTCATGATACCGGTGACGCCTGACCCACGACACGACATAGGTGCCAGTGAGAAGCCACATATTGACCCCGCAGTTCGCGATACAGTACTCATCAACAGTTTTCTCCCCGGTATCACCTCCCAATTTCCCCTGGCTGCCTTATATCCACTCTTTGCTTGGAACCAAACTATAGAGAATAAGCATAATATGCTCCGACGGAATGCTTACAGAACATAAAACTGCCAGGATCTATGACTTGTGTTGATTCACTTAAAAGGACCATTACTATAGGTACTATCCATGTAAGGTTAGCGGGTTTGGTTGCTATCTACCTAGCTGTTTTTCTTCCAAGTCTCTAATCTCATGCAAACCGATTAACTTATTGAATTCGCTAAAAGTAATCAACCCATCACCAAGGTTGGCATTCTTTCCATCAGCCATAAGCCGGCTCACAGCATCCATTACGCCTTTAGCAGCCGCATATATAATCATTACAGGCACGCTGCAGCTTGAAAAGTCCATCTCTTCAAGCTGCTTAAACGTTACCAGCGGTGTTCTTCCTCCATCCAGCATATTGGCGCTTAGCATAATACCCTTTGGCACCAGAGTCTTAGCATAGTATTCCAACTCTTCCAGCGACTTCGGGGCCTCTAAAATGATCAGGTTAGCCCCTGCTTCCCAATAGACCTCTACCCTACGAACAGCTTCCTCGGAGCCGTAGACAGCCCTAGCATCTGCCTTAATTTTGTTGCACATCTCTTCTATTGAAACAACTTCTTTGGTCATTCATTATGTCGTTCTGGTAAATACAACGATGGTCATCAAAACACCTATGCCGCAACTTTTATCATGGTTTTCGCCTGATTTATCTACATGAGTACGACAAAAATCATTAAATAGCTTCAAAATGAAGTACTGTTCATTCCATGTGCTAGACTATATTCCTCAAACTTAGTTCCATCTAGCAAAATCGCCTGCCACAATACATTGTTTATTCCTGATGTTTTTGATTTTTATTATTTTGTTTTTTCCGTCTGCCGGAATTGGTTTTCATTTTATTGCAATTATATAATAATGGGTATAGCTTGTCAAGGCACATCACATTGTGTGTGTGGTTATCGCAATTTATCTAGTACTTCCTTTATTTTTTCCCTTCATAAATAAGCCAAAAGCACTCTGCCTGAGGCTTCTCCGGTCAAATTCAAGCAGTCGCCAACATTAATTACCCTTCCTAAAGGCTGAGTGCTTTCTACCCTTTCCACACATACCCTATCATCACCCTGGACAATATATCAGCTTACACTCTCATTGTAATAATCACGCAGTCTTACCATATAAGGCTCCGCAATATTTCTAAAATCGAGGTTGGAAAAGCAAAGCATCCCTAACTGTGCAATTTTGGGTTCTAAAGAATATTTCTGGTTTTTGCCATAACAATTCAAAATATCTAATGCTCGTTCCACTGAACGAGCATTAGGTTCCTTTTTCATCAATGTATATCCCTACTTATGATTATATATAGTCATATTTTCTTTGCCCACTCCGGATCCTCTAACAAAGCCCTTCCGATTCCTATTAGATCGGCTTCCCCGTTAAGCAAAACCCGTTCGGCAAATTCGGTTTTTTTGATACCACCGGTAACTATTACTGGCACTTTAACAATTTTTTTTATTTCTCTGCTTAAAGGAACGAAATAACCCTCAGTATTATCCATCTCCTCCGGTCTTGATCCGCGTAATCCTCCAGATACATCAATTATATCGACTCCCGCTTCAACTATGCGCGGCGCGGCATAATAGGTATCTTCGTCGGTAAGACCTCCCTTCATACGATCACCAGTGCTAAGACGAAACAAGAGCGGCATAGTGCTAGGTATCATGCTTCGCACCTTCTGAATAACTTCTAGCAAAAAACGCAGCCTTTTTTCACGGGTCCCACCATAAGAGTCCCTCCTTTTATTGGTCAAGGGTGAATAGAACTGGTTAAGCAAATAGCCATTAGCTCCGTGTATTTCAACAGCATCAAAGCCAGCCCGGCAACCTCGAAAGGCGGCATCCCCAAATTCATTCACCAACTGACGAAGGCGTTTTTCGTTTAATTCTTCAGGCATATCGTACGGGGAAACAGGATGCAGCAATGCTGAAGGAGCTTCCGGTGATACACCTAAAAGTTCTTTCTGGCCTAAACTACCACTGTGGTTAAGCTGTAATGCTATTTTGCAACCGGTTCTTTTTATCTCTTCCGTAAAACTCTTAAGTGCCGGTACTTGTCTATCGCTATATATACCCAACTGTTTTCCTTTACTTTTTCCGCGTTCTGTCACATATGTTGATTCGACAATAATCAGTCCTACGCCGTTAGCGGCTCTTTGCAGGTAATGCTCTTTTATTCTGCTAGTAATATATCCTTCATTATCTGCTTTATATATTGCCATAGGTGACATCACGATGCGGTTTCTTATAATCATGTTTTTAATAGCTAACGGAGAAAGGAGTGAGCTATGCATTTTTTTGCCTCTTTCTTTGAAAAGAAAAGTATTTAAATCTTTATAAAATTTTATATATAAATAACCAAGAAGGGTATCAATGTTTTTATGATCAATAGTCTAGTCAATTGTAACAAGGTCACTTCCAAAGGATGGGCATCTATTTCAGAAGCAATCACCGTAACAACTGTAAACCCGGAAGGAGCGGCTGCTAAAATGCAACTAACCCACTCCCATCCGGTTATTTTTTTTGTGATAACCGCCATTAAGAATGACGTTAATATAACGAACATTGTACATAAGAATATGGGAAGAAACATTTCTCCAAAAAGGTTCAGTGTCTGAGGTGATAAATTGAAACCAATAACTACCCCGATACCGATTTGCATAAACTTGTTAACATTTTGAGGCGGTTTCTTTAGTTCAATTCCACTCAGCGAGATAATAGAAGTAGCAAATAGTGCCCCGATCATTCCTCCTGCCGGTAAGGAAAGATAATTGCCCAACAAGCCACCCCCTGTAGCTATGGCAATTGTTTTAAAAATAGGGTAAGAGAACAATTTAGCTATGTCCTCTTTTTGTTTTTTATTAGTTGAATCAGGTATCTTCTCTGCAACAGGCATGTTATGTTTAACTAAAAATGGAATTATCAGCAGAGTTAAGATTAAGCGTAGTACCTGCAATAAACTAACATAACCAACATCTGCCCCTATTGAAATAGCTACTATCCCCATCTCGGCCAGTCCGGCCGGGCTAGCCGCCAAAATGCCTGTTCTGAAGTCTACTGGTGTTACCCTGGAGAGGAGAAATCCTACCCCTATGGCTATACTTAGGGCCCATATTATCATAATTATAGCAGGGATTTTTATTTTTATTAACTCCCTATACACCTTCGGGGTAATCATTATCCCTACAAACATTCCCAATAGTATTTGCATTGCGATAAAAAAATAGGGATGAGGTGCCGGCAATGTCATTACCCCAAAAAGATTAGACAGACCAATTATAGTAAAGGATCCCATTAAAGCCGGGGCAGGTATACGAAGCGATGAGAATATAAAATATCCTATATAACCAATACATATTAACAAAAAAGTATTTACGATTACCGTTGCTAACCCTTCTTTCTAAACTAAGAGTCTAAATCAATCTATATCAATATCCAAGTTCTTCTCCGACAATAATTATGTTAATGTTGGAACGAGGGGGCTGTTTTTTAATTATTGTAGTGATATTACATAAACGAATATCACTTGAACAGTCTATGCACATACCGCTTTGAGTACATGGTGTCGACCTGTTCATACGCCTATTATTCATCGGCGCAACATACATTTCTATTCTCTCCATAGCAGCTTGCATATCCTTAACAATTTTATTAGTACCCGCCACGATAACTACCTTTTTAGGTCCAAACGCCATTGCCCCCACGCGGTTTCCGGTACTATCCGTATTCACCAATTTACCGTCTAAAGTTATAGCATTGGTGCTACAAAGAAAACAGTCACTTATAAACTGCTTATGGCGAATTGCAATGTTCTCTTCGGGTGAATAACCAGGTACGGTTGCGTCAAGAATCTCTTTGCCTTCCTGCTCCAGCCGTTCTATAATACCTAATTCCCTTATGGTAACAGATCCGCCAACGCCTATACTTTGACTCTCTCCAACCAAAGCAAGCGCTTTTTGCGCTGCCTCTTCCTTTGAAGCCACATAGTGAGCATAAAAGTTATTTTTTTTAAGCACCTCAACCATCCTTCGCCCAATGGTTTCGGCATGCCATTGTTTAGGGGTCTGCATGTAAATACCACTCCTTTTGATTTTTTACAAAAGTTAAGACAGTAATCTCATAATACTGCTAATATCCAGCAACTCTTCAAACTTTTCGATCATTGTAATAAATCGGGATATCTTCTCCTGTGACACTATTCCCGAAGCACAGTTAAGAAATTTTTGATCAATCACGGTCGAATCTACCGGGAAATCAGGGGATCCTTTTAACGTAAAAGTTGTTTTTTCGAGCCTCGTGCCATCATTTAAGTAAATCTCTACCTTAGCCCCCCTTTTTTGGGGAAAAAGATCATTTATTTTCTCATCTACTCTCACCTCGACAAGCCGGGCTATTTTCCTAATGTTTTCATCAGTCAAGAACCCTGTTTCCAAATGCTGCATTGCCACCGTGCCTTCCCGTATAGTAACCGCAGTAATGAAAGGCGTACTGAACCTTGCTTCTGCGGAAACTACCGGCGTACATATGCTCCCAGTAAGTCTAACCGCGACCTCGTGAGTACCTACAACCACTTTGCATATATCTTCCTCTGAAAAATGGTGTTCTTTTTTTAAGTCGATTATGCTTTCTATAACCGGGTGAGTGTGTCGGCATGTCGGATAAAGCTTGGTATATGTGTCTACTATTTCAAATCTTTTTCCAATATCCCGCAAAACGCTTTCCTGGTCAACATTTTCCGATATTGTATTGAAGATCCCGTGTTTCCCTTCAAAAATGGAATCAGGACCAACAATGTCCTGCTTGGCTAACCATGCTGATATTATCCCTGCAGATGCAGCATGCCCTACCATAATGCCTTTTGAAGCTTGGCCTGAAATGGTAGCCTCCATTAACCCCGCCGTCTGCAACCCGGCAAGACCAAGTGCAGCAGAGACCTGTCTTTTATTTAATCCAAGTAGTTTGGCGGCTGCAACGGCTGCGCCAAACGTTCCGCAGGAAGCACTGGGATGGAAGCCCTTTTTGATCTGTGCCGGATTAAGGCTTCGTGCAATACGATAAACAATATCATATCCCAGGATGATTGAAACTAGGACTTCTTTCCCGGAAGAATGTAAAGTTTCACCAACCGCAAGGGCAGTTGGCACAACTACGGTTCCAGCATGAACTCCCGCGTTTCTATGCCCGTCGTCAAGTTCAACGGCATGTCCGAAAGCAGAATTTACCATAGCAGCAGCAGGACAGGATAAGCGTTCTCCGTGTCCGATTATTGTCGAAGAACCCACAGAAAATTCCCTAAAACCTTTGATGACTTCGGTACTGTATTCCCATCCACGCGAACCGGCTAAGCAAGCCCCGGCGATGTCTAAAATACGTTCCTTCGTATAACTCAAGGTACTTGCAGGAATATCACTAAACTTTGCGGCGACAACATATTCTGCTATCTGTTCCGATATGCTCATCTGCGTCTTTTACCTCCAAACCTATTTCTGAATATAAACCCAACCTTCCGACCAGATCAATCTGTTCGGCTGAACAACACGTCCCGTTGCATCCGCATACGTTGTCGGAACTATATAAAAACCTACTTTATGTAGAGCAGGGCATAGAGTCGCTACTGTTCCTCTTATTCTTTCCGCCAGATCCATAATCCTTTTTGCATCCGGTCTTCTTTCCACTTCCCACGGCATTTCTATCCCCGCAAGTCCGAGTTCCTCCGCCCGCACAAAAACAACAGAATTAGCCGCATCGACTATTGAGATATAGTATTTTTCCCCACTCATACATAGTCGGTCTCCCTCTTATTTATTATAAACTACATATAGGCATCTTTAATGATATCAATATAGTCATTTTTAGTTGTCTGACGCGGATTAATATATTGATAATGCCTTTCATACACATTCCAACAGTCCTGTGCCAACGGTTCAAAATCATCTTCCTTGCAACCAAAATCCTTCATCTTTTTCAGCAAATTGACATCAGAACACAATTCCTCTATAGCCTTGATGGCCTTTTTGCCAGCTTCATACACAGAAAGTCCCCGAACATCTTCACCCATTGCCTGAGCTATTT
The DNA here is from genome assembly GCA_018433675.1 of Clostridia bacterium. Taxonomy (GTDB): domain Bacteria; phylum Bacillota; class Peptococcia; order DRI-13; family SM3-B62; genus SM3-B62. Next base: position 49,582 of record JAHDQS010000002.1, on the reverse strand, counting down.
GAACAAATTTCTCAGGACAGGCCAGGTAATTAAAACGGGCTACGGCAGGCAACACCATAGCAACAGCAAGACCGTGGCTTACATGCAGCAATGGACCTACATGCCTTCCTATGCAGTGAACGTTTCCACAACCTGTAGTCGTAAAAGCCATTCCGCCCATAGTAGAGCCAGCAAGCATATTCGATGCCGCGTGAATATTTTTTCGGTTTGCATATAATGGCCGCAAGTTTTCACTGATAAGTTTTATCCCCTGCAAAGAAAGTGCTTCTGTATGGGGGTTAGCCTTTAAAGAAATAAAAGATTCGAAAGCATGGGTAAACGCATCGAAACCTGCTTCGGCAACTACCTTTGGCGGGCAACTTTCCAAACCTTGGGGATCAAGGATCGCAATTTTTGAGCAACCCAGTTCTTTATGTCCGATCGTGAATTTTACTTTGTTTTCCTCATCATTAATCACTGTCATAGAAGTTACTTCGGAAGAGGTACCTGCTGTTGTAGGTATTGCAATAAACGGTATCGGAGGTATTTTATATTGCTCATAACCGGCATGGTCCTGCGGTTTACCGCCGTTAGTTACAACTACCCCGGCTGCTTTAGCCGTATCGATACAGCTTCCTCCGCCTATTGCTATCAGCAATTCGCAACCTTCTTTTTTAATGACCTCACATGCTTTCATTACAACCGATACCGGGACTTCGGGCAATACTTCGTCAAAAATGACATACGGGAAACCGGCTTGTATAATATACTCAATGCATTTACTATAGAACCCTGTTTTTTTGATATTACTACCGCACATTACCATAACTTTCTTAGGTTTAATGTTTTTTAATTCAGGGGTAAGCATTTTTATACTATCAAAGCCCAAAATAATCCTAGTATGTGTTTCGTAAGATGTCACATCAAATGGATAATTCACGATCATAACCTCCTAAATTCTCCTGATCTGTTTTATTACGCAAATTTTTCAGCAACCCAGTCAAGGCTAGGCTCACCCATCCCAGATTTCCTGAGCTTGCCATTCTCGTCCCAGTCGGCAAGCTCATTTGCCATAGCCAGCGCTCTTTGATATTCTATCCGGTCAATCTTTTTACCGTCTATACTCCCGCCAATCATTGGTTCATACCCACATAGCGGCAAAAGATTATCTTCTTTAACTAAACCTGCGGCTACCCAGTTCATTAAAGTTGAGTGCACGAGCCGTCGCCATGACGAATATACAGACATCTAAACAACTGTAGATACTAAAAACAGGAGGCAATTGAGAAAAGCATTTTACTTTCTTAGGTCCTAGCTCATCAATCTCCAAAGACTTGTAGATCCCCATCAGCTTGAATCGGCAGCCAGTTTTTGGGCCTTCGTGCCCAGCTTTTGGGACATTTTTTACGTCTTCCGCCAAAAAATCGCCAATTCCTTTTCACATAGCAATCCACGGCAAAAGCTATGGATAATCCGGCAGGAATGGTATCAGAGAATATTTACTGCACAGCTCGTTAGCTCTGCATACCGTATATATGTCGGAAATGCCGGTAAAAACAATGACATTCCCCGGGTCAAAAGCGTCTGTCCCTGGTTTTAAATTTTGGAAAACGTAATATGTTCCAAGTGCCCCCTGCTCATGTGACGTCGAAAAAATTGTCATTCTTTTCTTCCATCCGAACTTCGCTTGTGGTAACTACTATCTAACTATTCCTTACCCTCAAGCAGCATTTCAGCAACAAGTCGCGCGGAAGTTTCAGGGGGAATACGGCACTTTAACCTGCCTCCATCTTCAATAAACTGTTTCCTGTCCTCAAGATTATACAGCGTGTCATAATCCCTACCCATTAATAAGCAACGGATCTCACCGCATGTTGTGCTACCGAACTCGTTTTTAAAAGCTTCATAGAACTCGTACGCCTTCTTTCGGTCAGCATAGTATTTTTCCATTGCCTCCGGGGTATTCCAATCCGGGTCAAGAATGTTGTCCCGGCAGTATGCCATACCCAATGCCATCAGTCCGCCCAGTAAAGCACCGCAGGTTCCCTTGTGACTGGCAACCCCTGGGCAAAGGACAGCCGCTTTAAGCATCTCTGTACCACCGCCCAAGTTAAATTCTTCCTGCAGCGCCGCTAGTGGCCCTTGAGCGCAATTCCCTGTTAATTCTTCATAGTCTCCTGCCTTTTTTGAAACTCGCTTAATCCTCTCCTGTTTATTACCACTTAAATCCATGTATGAATACCTCCAACATTACAGTTTTATGGCCTGTTCTTTCACTCTTGACCGAAAATCCGAATCATGCCAACATTTTTTATGCCATATATAACGAGCAGAAATGCGCACAAAGAAATAGTTATACTAACATATACGGGATAGTGGACTATCATCATTGACACCCCTAATACGCACAACAGGAAGTTGGGTATTTTTTTCATACCCTTGAATTCCACATATAATCCCGTTGACATCAGAAACATTGCCCCCAGCATTATTAAAGACGTTAAGTAATCTAAATGCAAAATAGATGGAAAATTTAAAAAGATCAACGGCATCATTGTTAATCCCACGGACAATATGAGGGTCGCTTTACATGTTTTTACAAAATTAGCCTGTGCCAAATTTGCCGCCACCGCAGCGGCCGGCGCAATAGGCGGAGTAATCGGTGCCAGCATTGAACCATAGAATACAATAAAATGAGCTGTTAACGGCTCAATCCCGACTGTTTTAAAGGCTGCCACAACAATTGGTGCCACCAGCAGGTACGTCGCCAGCCCTGAAACAGCCATACCTAATAGAACGCATAATACTACGGTCACCAATAGCAACAAGTACGGTTCACCCTGCGCTAAGCGCACCAGTTCAGTCCCCAATTTGTATAATAGTCCAGTTCGCATAAGCGTACTCGAAATTATACCCAACGCCGCCCCCAACAGGATAACTTCGGAGGCGCTTTTTCCTGCTTCATTTAAAGCATTGATACTTCCTTTTATAAAGGTTACCGCACATGACTTTATATTGTTCATAATATTTCCCTTAGGCTCTTTTCTATAAGAAGCAACTTGAGATACTATTAGTTTAATTAGGTAAAAACCGTAAAATGCAAGGATACTACGTCCACCGGCCACAAGGATGCTGCTCCCTGTCAGAAGCAAGAACATCAGCACAACAAGAGTAGCTACTAAACACCACAAGATTGTGGGATCATACATTTTATCCAATTCCGCCATCCTTTTTTCAAGCTGACTCTCATCCTTTTCTATCATGCTCTTAGCTTCTTGCCGCATTTGACGCAGTCTAATCCAATATGTGCTTAAGAACGTAGTAAGGTAAAATACAAGAGCAGGAAGGATACCGGCAGCTATGATATTTAAGTAACTGGTACCCAGCAGTTCAGCCATGATAAAGGCCGCCGCTCCCATAATCGGAGGCATTATCCCCCCCCCGGTAGAAGCTATAGTTTCTACAGCGGCTGCATCTTCAGGCTTCATACCCCTCATTTTCATCATTGGGATGGTGAATGTCCCGGTGCCTGCTACGTTTGCAATAGCACTGCCTGAAAACGAACCGAACATCATACTTGAAATGGTGGCAATCTGAGGAAATAACACCTCATGTTTGCCAAGCAACCTTACGAAAAAGGCAATAAGACTTTCAAGACCGCCGAAGCCTCTTACCACAGCGGCAAATACAACAAATATACCAACATAGGTAGCCATAGCCTGTGTTAGCGATCCCCAAATACCGCCCAAATCCAAACTAATAGAACCAAGGAATCTGACAAAGCCCATCTTACCGATTGTAAATGGTTCAGGTAAATATTCTCCAAAAACAATAAGAAAAAATGGCAAACAGATTACTGTACCGAAAACTGGTCCCAAAGCTTTAAATGAAAGGTATATAACCAAGGGGATCGTCAGAAATACAAAGAAATAATCTAAATTGTTATAGTTTGCGACTCTAGATTGGAGCATCTCATAGAACACTGTCCAATAATAAAGAACCGAAAGCAACATCGTAATGGTAACTATCCAAATTAAAACCGTTTTCCAAGGTCTGGGTTTAAACTTATTACTATTGAAATACAAGTTAAGCATTGTTATAACCAACGCTATGGGAAGTGCTGTAGCAGTGAACTTAGCGCGCGTGGCGAAAAATGTTAGCGAATAAAGTATTGTTGCAAAAGAAAGTACGCAGCTAAGTGCAATTATTATTTTCTGTGAAAAATCTTTTTTTCGCTGCTCCATTAATGTTCCCTCCTTTTATGCAGGTGGAGAAACTACTTCGAGTTTCGAGGTTTTTTTAGGAAAAGCCTTCAGTATTATCCAAACAAAAACTCTCCTAACTTACTGAAGGCTTTTCCCGCTATGTTTATTTATTTACCGAACCCACGATCCAATTATCGTGCCACACATTTTGCTCTTTGAGCCATTTGGCAAAACCGGGATGAATAGGTACTCCCGCCTGTGCTGCTGACTCAACATACTTTTCCTGAATCCCCAAAGCATCCTCTGCCCATACGCAGTGGGCCGGGTGCACTTCTCCAACCTCTTTCCTGTTTTCATAAAGGGCCACCATAATTTCATATACCGCCTGTTCGGACAGATCAGGCGAGAAGACCCAGTACGTACCAAGAACCGGTGAATATTGTTCGTTGGGTCCCTCAAGCTTTGAAGAAAAATCGCTTAACTTTATCGTCTGTGCTGCTACACCTTTAACTTTACTGGCAATTAACTCTGCATCTTCTTTTGAAAAAGGAACTACCTTAGCATCCATCCTTAATTCAAGTTCCGACATCCAAGCAGGAACCCCCCCACCGGATAGAACATAACCCCACGAAGCATCGATTATTCCATCTTTAAGAGCATCGCAGATCGCATCCATCTCTACATAGACCATCTCAACAGGAATATCCAATTCATCATGGATCATTAAGGACACTACTTCCGTGACATATCCGGGAAGGGTGGGACAAACCTTTTTCCCTTTCAGATCCCATACACTTTTTATATCATCCCTGTCTGACCTGGCGAGAAGGACATTTTGGTGTTCCCAGAGACAGGGACCCATTAATGCCTTTTTCTCTTTAGGGATTGGATCTTTGGCTAGGTTCCCTGTATCAGTCCACAGTTCAACCATTTGGCCTACATTTGAATATGTCCCCTCACCCTCACCACTTTGTATTGCTCTGAACCCGGCATAAGGACCTGAGGAAGGTATAGCACTGGTACTTTTCCATATCTCAGGTTTATGGTTTTTGATCATGGCTGTAATAGCGGACATTGAAGCATAAGTCATACCAGTTTCACCCGCGGAAAACATCCTTAAAGTGTACTGTTCCTGCGATTTTGTTTCCTCTGCCGATTCGGTACCGCAACTTGCCAGCATCATAATACTAAAACAAAGAACTAAAAACATTGAAATCGATCGTATCAGTCTACTCTTTTTCATTTTTTCTTCACCCCCACTTTTTTTGAATATTGAGTACCCTACCCTATGACATTCTCTATCACCCCCATTTAGGAATATAGACTCGTTTGTTTGCTACTAAGGCTACTATAGTCTTAAAACAAAACTTTTCCATTCTTTAATTATTTCCTTGAGCACTCCCGATCCATACTTCTTTAGACACTGCACCATACCATCCTCGTGAATTATCCGCAATATATTCAAGAAGGGAATCAGCTTTTATAACTGAGCCCTTTGTTAAATATATCTTTAGAATATCCCTTCCCCTATTCTTATTGTGTCATACGTCACACAGGAAGTCCCAAATTCACAGCTTTATGAAAGAATATCCGGGCACATGGTTTGGCTATCACTACCGAAATTCCGGCTAGTTTTATAACTAAAGGCGCATATTCCCTTAAGGAGCCTCAACCTAAATTTTCATCTCTTAAAAGGCGCCAAAAGCCAAAGATCCGGTAGCATCATGGCTCGACTCTGCAGAAATTATCTTTTCAACAATTGATTTAACCATGAACTCGTCCCCGTTCTATCTGCCCAGTGCCTTTTCTTCCCGCAACTTTTCCACAGTCCCATATTTATTTATAATAATATCTTCCGAAAGAAATTTTTCTTCTAATTCTCTTATTTCTTGCAAGCCAATCAGTTTATTGAATTCGCTGAATGCAATAAGCTTATCTCCCAGATTGGTATTGGTCCCGTCGGCCATTAATTGACTCACGGCATCCATAACTCCTTTTGCCGCTGCATATATCGTCATTACAGGCACACTGCACCTAGCGTATCCCATTTCCTGCAGTTGTTCGAATGTGACAAGCGGCGTCCTACCGCCATCCAACATATTGGCGCTTAATAATATCCCCTTGGAAATTAATTCTTCAGCATAATATTTTAATTCATCAACAGACTGGGGGGCTTCTAAAAATATCAGATCAGCACCTGCTTCCCAATATGCCTCAGCTCTACGCACAGCTTCCTCCGGTCCATATATTGCTCGAGAATCGGTACGGGCATTAATAACAAAATCTTTATCCTGACGTGCAAAAGCAGCGGCTTTTATCTTGTTACACATCTCCTCTATAGAAATAACTTCTTTACCTGCCATATGTCCACAACGTTTTGGCCAAACCTGATCTTCCAGATTTATTCCGGCAGCACCAATTTTTTCAAATTCTTGTACAGTACGAATAACATTAACCACATTGCCATACCCTGTATCTCCATCGGCCATAACCGGAATATCAACACTATTAACAATATTTTTCGTGTGCTCCAGAACCTCATTGAAAGACATCCATCCTATATCCGGTTTACCAAGTAAGGAGGCTGCAAAACCATAACCTGAACACTGAATAGCCTTAAAACCGACTTTTTCTATAATCTTAGCGGAAAGGCAGTCATATGCCCCAGGCATTACTAGTATTTCTTTTGAGCTCAACAATTTTTTTAGATAGGTAGTTTTTCTCACTTTTTTATCTCCTTTTCAAATTCATTATTGTATTTAAAACTTTGCCTTTCTAAATCACCTCTTTTATCCCGTCTAGTGGAAATCATTTTTATTATATCTATATTAGAGAAGGTCATTAAGACCAATAGGCTTTTTAGTTTCCACCTGTCGGAATTCGTTTTTATTTTATTGTAATTATATCACATCAATTTATTGTCTACAATAGTTTGTTAATATTAATTCACAATTTATTTGTCGGACAATACATATACGTTTTGGGTATTATTTTGAATTTTGTGATATATGAAGATATCATAGTAGGAGACCTTGGAAATCAGACCCGCCAGGCTCCCAGTGCTTCGATATAAGAGAACGTCGTTTGAACCGATTGCGAGGCATTTCTTAGACCAGGCATTTCATAGATCCCATTGATTTCTCTACTCTCACTGCAACCTGAAGTTAATCAATATCTCTACAATTTCAGATTTGCTGCCTATGCGCATATCAGGTCCCCAATTTCCGAGGCCGCAGGTTACAATCAACTGCAGACTATCTTTTTTCAAGTATCCCCAATCCTCTTCAAAAAGAAGACCGGTAAGCAAATTAGCCGGAAATAACTGTCCACCATGCGTATGCCCTGAAAGCTGTAGATCAATTCCTGCCTTTTGGGCCGCTTCCAAATCGATAGGCTGGTGGTTTAAGAGAATAACCGGTAAGTTTCTGTCAATACCTTCCATAATCCCGTCAATGTCAAGATGGCGCGCATCACTTCTTCGCTTTGCTGCCGGGTCGTTTTTTCCCACAATGTAAAGACTATCTGCCACTTTGACATAGCTATCCTGTAAAACTATCAGGTTCCCTAGTTCCAACAGGCTTACGGCATCCTCGGTCATGGCTCCGTAAAACTCATGGTTGCCCAAAGAGGCAAATACACCCAAAGAGGGTGTCAGGGCTTGTAACTCTGCAGCCATATCATTCTCCAAGAAATACTTGAAATCTTGAATAATATCCCCCGGCATCAATACCAGATCCGGTTCCAGGGCATTTACTCTTTCGATCATATCCCTCAAACGTATATTTCCAATGATCTTTCCCAGGTGAAGATCACTGATCATCACGATTTTTAATTGTTTAAACTCACCCGCGGTCTTTGGAATATCGATATCATAACGAGTCACTCGGGGGGTACGGGCATTCCAAGTCCCATACGCAAACAGCGCAATTACCAACAATACCGCTATTATCCTGACTCCATGGATCATACCAATACTAACATTGAATTTTGTTAACTTAATTAAATAACCGGAGATATCAATGGCAAAAAACATACAAAATAAGTACAGCATGGCTGCCATCCATAAATATCCGCAAGCGTTCAGGATAGTGTTTGTAACCGCAGGCAGCACTCCCCCAAAAACCCGTGCAAATACAAAAGAATTAGACAGAACAATAAAAACAATCCAATAGTAGTATGGATTGAAGGAAGGTAAGTAAAAACTCAAAGTTTGCCAAAAACGAAGCCCCACGTAGTAATAACTAGGCAGTAAAACAATAATCATTATGCCGAAAACAAAATAGAACATGCTTATCCCCTTATCATACTAACCCTCAAGATCCTCATTTAAATCAGGATGCCAATAGAGGGTTTGTTCGTGCTCTACAACTCCTCGAAATTCTGATAATAGTTTAGAATACCTGAAAGCGAAATTAAACAGCAAATGTATCTCCGGCTTACTCCTGTCATAAGAACGCAAAATAGCTTTATCGGGATAAAAGAGATACTGATAGTCTCCATCACGCCACCCTAGACTGATATTACCTATCACCAAGTAAACGTTTCCCCATTCATCGATGGAAAAATCATTCAAGATACCCCTCCCGGTTTCCATCAAACCCACCCGGAAACTGATAGCGTGGTCGTGTTTCCCCATAAAAGTAGAAAAGTGTTCAAGTATCAGCCGACAAGGCAGACTAACTTCCTCAATCAGTCTCCTTTCGGTCGTCAATCTTTCAATAAGATTCTGTAAACGCACCATCTGGGGGTGGTTTTCTTCATCCGGTTGCTTATATTTCTCCATGAACCCCCGGATAGTATTTGTTATCTCCTCAAACAACTCTAAATGCCTCTGGTCGCGCTCCAGCCGTTTCTCCACGAGCACCACTCCTTTTCTCTCCTGCCTAATCTTAGTATACACCATTGGATTCAAAACGACAAAAAGAAAAGACCCGGCATAATACCGAGCCTTACTGTTTAAATGGTCGGGATGACAGGATTCGAACCTGCGGCCTCCTAGTCCCGAACCAGGCGCGCTACCAAACTGCGCTACATCCCGAAATAGCGCCTTGAGCATTATTGTACTCAAATCAGCGTCACTATACTATTATATGTATTGAAAAAGGATAAGTCAATTGTTTTGACCCACCAAAAATGACAAAGCCACCTTTTCCGGTGGCTTTGTCATTTACTCACCCCAACAGCTACAGGGATAGTTCCTTTTGATGTCTTCACTATTTTCCTCCGCTTCCAAACGCCTTCCTAATTCTTCTTCAATTTCCCGCAGTATTTTTTCGCTCATTTTCAGGCCTCCTTTGTATACAGTATTCCTGTATACTGTATTATTGTATAACACCCTATTTTACTTGCTTTTGTTATACAACGGGGTCTTGTTTTCATTATATAGTCCCCACTTATATCTTGCAAGGTATTAGCTTAATATATACTGTATACTTGTCACGTCCACCCTTTATTTTCCATCATATTTTACTTATTTTTACACTATCTCTATTAACAAATACAAAAGTAAAGGAGCAAAATATAGTGTACGAAATAATCCTGCAAAGCACTCTGGCTGGACTGGCAACAGTCTTAGGAGCACTTATTGTAATCTCTTACGGACACCCCAGTGAAAAGACCCTGTCCGTTCTTTTCGGATTTGCCGGTGGTATCATGACCGCGGTAATAATCTTCGACCTTATTCCTTCTGCCTTAGACTTAGGCAATGTTTTTTCCACAGCAGCAGGGTTCCTCTTAGGGCTTATTCTTATGCGTTTATTAAACTCCGTCATCTCTGGTTTCACAAATTCCCGTTCGGTTCACAGTTTAGCGGAGGGCGGAAAGTTTCTAAAAATGGGTTATCTAATTGCAACAGGTATTGCCCTTCACAATCTGCCGGAGGGTATGGCTATCGCTGCAGGCTATGCGGCCCGAGAAAATCTCGGTCTTCTACTTGTTATCGCTTTAGGAGCCCACAACATACCGGAGGGAATAGCCACGGCAGCACCCCTGGCTAAAGGAGATATGCCAAAAGCAAGAATTGTCCTCATCTGTCTGTTGACCAGTATATTTACTCCATTGGGCACCTTGCTGGGCTTATTGATGGTTTCGGTTTCCCGCCATTTAATCTCCCTGCTTTTAGCTCTTGCCGGCGGAGCAATGACCTTTATCGTTAAAAATGAGCTGCTGCCCGAAGCTCAACGTCATTACCCGCTAGACGCCAGATTTGGCTTTTTGATAGGATTTCTTTTGTTTCTCCTTTTCCAATTGGCATGCTAAAATAGATAAAGAAATACCACAAACTTCAATATACGGTAGGTGGAGTATATGTCTGACGTCCAAACTCAGGTGCATTTAAGTTTCGAACCCATTATCGACAAACAGGCGGATATCCTCATCCTGGGTTCATTGCCGGGTCCTGAATCATTAGCAAGCGGTGAATACTACAAGTATGTCGGCAACAGTTTCTGGAAAATCATCTTTGCCTTACATGAAAAAACTCCGCTATCCGATTACGACGAAAAGTGCGCCTTCTTGTTGATGAATAAAATCGGTTTATGGGACGTGTTTCATTCTGCCTCGCGGGAAGGAGCTGCTGATGCGGCCATAAAAAATGAGATCGCCAATGATTTTGTTTCCTTCTTTGCTACTTACCCTAATCTTAAAGGGATCATCTTTAATGGTGGAAAAGCGAAAAAAGGGTTTGAAAAAGCCTACCCCGATTTATTCAATAAAATACCGCACGAAACGGTATGGTCAACGAGCGGCGCATGTGCAAAAACTTTTACAGCCAAATATGAAAATTGGAAAGCGGCAATAGATCGTTTGCGCAAACAAAAGCAAGTGTAAAAAAACCCCTTCCTGCAAATAATGTAAAAGGAACTTACTCAGATTAAAACATAATAGGGGTTAATAATAAATGGAGCAAACACCATATAAAATTCCACGATTACTGTTAATTGGCGCTTTTACAGGCTTTATCAACGGTCTTATCGGTATTGGAGGAGGTACGATTCTCGTCCCGGCAATTGTTCTTTTGCTGGGTGAAAAGCAACACACCGCTCACGGAACCTCCCTGGCTGTAATCCTGCCTACGGCTATTGCCAGCAGTTACATATACCATAGCAACAGTAACCTCGACCTCTTGCTAGCCGTTAAAATCGCAACAACCGGTATATTCGGAGGGTACTTAGGGGCTATTTTGATGGAAAAAATACCGGCCCTCCGCTTAAAACAGCTTTTCGGCGTCTTCATGATTATTGCCGGAATAGGGATGGTTTTCTAGTGCTCATCTATTTGATTGGTCTTTTGGCCGGCATCCTCAGCGGTATGGCAATCGGAGGGGGGACGTTTTTGGTCCCGGCCTTAGTGTTTTTATTGGGTATCGAGCAACATACCGCCCAGGGAACGTGTTTAGCGGCTTTTATCCCAACAGCAGCCGTGGCCATCATTACGCACTATCGGCAAGGAAACGTCAATCTACGTCTTGTCCTTTATTTGATTATCGGAACTCTGTCTGCGGCAATATTGGGTGCCTCACTAGCCAACACATTCGATGCAGCCATCCTTAAAAAAATTTTCGGTTTCTTTTTGATAGCTATGGGGATTTATGAATTGTGTAGTGGAACAAGGGAAAATACGGACAAATTTAAAAAGGACTAGGTAATCACCTAGTCCTTTAACTCTTCCTTTTGTCCGGCTATCCAATCATACGCTCTCTTCACCGCTTCTTTAACTCGCACAGGCGACGTACCGCCGTAAGTGGTGCGTCTAGCCACCACATTATCCAGTTTTAAGGCGTCATAAACATCCTCATCAATATATTTTTCACGACCGTTTTCCCCGTTGATCTCTGTTTCGTCCAATACCTGCAAGCCTTCCCTCAATTCTGTAAGTTTGAGCTGCTCCAAGGACTTTCCTTGCTCAATACAATAGCTTACAAGGTGCCCCACCACGTGGTGAGCATCGCGAAAGCCCAGACCCTTCTTGACGAGATAATCGGCCAAATCCGTGGCGTTGGAAAATCCCTTGCTTGCATTGACATGCATAATTTCCGTATTAAATTTCATGGTCTTCAGCATAGACGCAAAAACAAGCAAACATTTCTGCACGGTATCAATGCCGTCAAAAAGGGCTTCCTTGTCTTCCTGCATGTCCTTATTGTAAGCGAGGGGCAAGCCCTTCATAACAGACAACATGGCCATCAAATCCCCGTAGACCCTTCCTGTTTTACCCCTGATTAATTCCGCCACGTCGGGGTTTTTCTTTTGCGGCATGATGGAAGAACCAGTGCTGTACGCATCATCAAGCTCCACAAAAGCAAATTCCTGGCTGGCCCATAGTATTATCTCTTCACAAAAACGCGAAAGATGCATCATGATTACAGAGGCTGCGGCCAGGAATTCTATAATAAAATCCCTGTCGGAAACACTATCCATGCTATTCTCCGAGACGCTTGAAAAGCCAAGCTCAGCAGCTACTTTATCCCTATTCAGCGGAAAGGTTGTCCCGGCCAGAGCACCGGCACCTAACGGCATCACATCGACCCGCCGGTAACAATCCCTCAGACGCTGATAATCACGCTTAAACATCTCCGCATAAGCCATCAAATGATGTCCAAGGGTGATGGGCTGGGCTATTTGCAGATGTGTAAAGCCGGGCATAATAGTTGCTGCCTGCTTATCAGCAGTATCAACCAAAGCCTCCAGCAGTTCCAGCAACAGTTTCTGTGTGTTTGTGATTTCGTCTTTTAAGTACATCCTGATATCCAAGGCGACCTGATCGTTGCGACTCCGTCCGGTATGTAACTTCTTACCCACATCGCCGATACGTTCAATCAAGAGCGTTTCGATATTCATGTGGATATCTTCAGCTGCCAAAGAAAAATTGACCTTACCTTCTGCGATATCCTTAGCAATCGCTTTCAGTTCCTCGATGATCTTCGCGGTCTCATCCTTCTCGATGATGCCTTCGGCTCCCAGCATTCCGGCATGAGCGATACTACCTCGAATATCCTGAAGGTAGAGCCGTTGGTCAAAGCCGATGGACGAATGAAAATCCTCTACCAAGCTGTTCGTATTCTTTTGGAAACGACCTCCCCACAATTTCATAAGCCATACCCCTCTTCTTTACTTCGGCTCTTTTCTACTTCAGGCCCGCTTTTTGTTTCATCAAAGCCTGGACCTTGAGCGGCAAACCGAAAAGGTTGATGAAACCCTCCGCATCCTTTTGGTTATACACGCTATCCTCGCCAAAGGTTGCAAATTCTTCGCTGTACAGCGAATAAGGGGAAGATATACCCGCAGGCGTACAATTACCCTTATACAGCTTCATTCTTACCTTTCCTGTCACCGTACGCTGTGTCACGTCAACAAAAGCGTCTATAGCTTCCCTAAGGGGATGGAACCAAACCCCGTCATACACCAACTCGGCATAGCGCTGGGCAATCACTTCTTTGTAGTGCAGGGTTATCCTATCCAGGGTGAGCAACTCCAGTTCCTGGTGGGCTTTGGTCAGCACAGTTCCTCCGGGAGTTTCATATATCCCTCTTGATTTCATTCCTACCAAGCGGTTTTCAACCATATCCGCAATACCGACTCCGTTTTCACCGGCAATTTTATTGAGCCGCTCCAATAGTTCCACCGGCCCAAGCTTCTTTCCGTCCACGGCAACCGGTATCCCCTGTTCGAAATCAATTTCTACATAGCTCGGGGTATCCGGGGCTTTTTCCGGCGGCGTTATTAACAACAAGACATTATCAGGTGCCTCATTTGCCGGATCTTCCAGTTCGGCCCCTTCATGACTGAGGTGCCAAATGTTGCGATCCATGCTGTAAGGGTGTTCCTTGCTCACCGGAACGGGAATATCACGTTCTTTAGCGTATTCAATGGCCTGTTCCCGTGATTTGATGTCCCATAACCTCCAAGGCGCGATAATCTTCATCTCGGGTGCCAAGGCTTTCACCGTAAGTTCAAAACGCACCTGATCGTTACCTTTGCCGGTTGCTCCGTGAGCGATTGCTTCCGCTCCTTCTTTTTTAGCGATTTCCACCAATCTTTTCGCTATCAGCGGACGGGCAAAAGACGTTCCCAACAGGTATTTCCCTTCGTACACCGCTCCGGCTTTTAAGGTAGGATAAATATATCCCCTGATAAACTCCTCTTTTAAATCTTCGATATAAAGCTTCGAGGCTCCTGTCTTGATGGCCTTTTCCTGCAAAGGATCAAGCTCTTCCCCTTGTCCCACATCGGCAGCCATCGCGATAACCTCATATCCGTAATTCTCTTTGAGCCAAGGAATGATTATTGATGTATCTAAACCCCCGGAATATGCTAAAACAACCTTCTTCATCATATTTCCCTCCTTGAATTATCATAACACAGCAGCCAAAATGGCCTTATGAGCATGGAGCCTGTTTTCGGCCTCATCAAAGACAACAGACTGGGGTCCCTCCATCACCTCATCGGTTATCTCTTCGCCACGATGAGCAGGCAAACAATGCATAACAATAGCGTCTTTTTCGGCTAGCGCTAACAACTCGCTATTTATCTGATATTCGTGAAAAGCCTTTCTCCGCACGGCGGCTTCCTCTTCCTGTCCCATACTTGCCCAGACATCGGTATACAACACCTGAGCGTTTTTAACAGCTTCCCGGGGGTCACCGATAATTTTGATCTTTACAGCATCCCCGGCCAGCTCCTGTGCTCTGCAAACAACGCTCTCATCCGGCAAGTAGCCCTCGGGGGAAGAAACCACGACCTCCATCCCCATGATGGCTCCGGCAAGGAGCAAGCTATGCACCATGTTATTACCATCACCGATATAGGCCAGCTTCAATCCTTTCAAAACACCTTTATGCTCCCAAATAGTAAGCAGATCAGCCAGCGCCTGGGTCGGGTGATAGTCGTCGGTCAATCCGTTGATAACGGGAATGTCAGCGTATTTCGCCAAATCCAAGACCTCTTGGTGACTGTATGTTCTGATGAGGATTCCGTCACAATACCTGGCCAATACCCTGGCCGTATCCTGTAGTGGTTCTCCTCGTCCTATCTGCAGGTCGTTCTTGCTTAAAAACATTGCCTGCCCGCCTAAATGATGCATAGCAACCTCAAAGGAAACCCTAGTCCTGGTCGATGATTTTTGAAAGATCATCGCCAAGGTTTTGCCCCTATGAAGCTCATGAGAAATGCCCTTTTTTTGTTTGCCTTTTAACTCTTTCGCCAGTTCAAGCAGATACCACAGCTCTTTCTCACTGAAATCGGCCAGTGTGATAAAATCCCTACCCTTTAAATCCACCCTAATCACCCCTTACTATTTTCTATCATGCTCTGATCGCATCATTTCACATATATGCTTTTCATTTACCAGTCTTAGACCCGTCAGAGCCAATACTTTGGCAGCCTTAATCAATAACAGATCGCCCCACTCTCCACCGGCCGCTTGTGCGAATTCCGGGCTATGCATGGCAGCAGGCGCTCCCTTTTGTGTTAGAAAAGGATGGATTGACGGCACCACCTGACTGACATTGCCTAAATCCATCGCTCCCATACTTATACATGGCCCTGAAGGACAAGACATTCCTAAACGCTGTAAGCTTTGAGCGCAAACACCGGCTAGGGTTTCATTTGTTCGAAATGGTAAATATCTCCCCTCAAAAGCATCTATCACCACTGAAGTATTCGTAGCCAGCGCCGTTTCCTCCGCCTGCTCCCTGAACTCGCCGTTCATCTTATCCAGTGTATTTTCATCGACGCTTCGTAGGTAGAAACGTGCCGTTACGACTGCCGGCCTGATATTGGGCACTAAACCACCCTCCACGATCACACCCTGTATACTGCTAAATAGGGGTAATCCTGCTTTCCATCCTCTGATCCACTCAAACAACCGCAAAAGGGCTTCCAAGGCATCTCCTTTTCTCCCCCCCGGCCCAGGCAGAGCATAATGACCTTCTTCACCGTAAAACCGGACTTCCAGGGCATCCAAAGCCAGAGAAGTACAACGCAACGCATTATCTACCCCCGGGTGAAACATCATCACAGCATCAAGCCCGTCAAAACAGCCGCTTCTCAGCATCGCTATTTTTCCCCCGGTAGTCTCTTCAGCCGGAGTCCCTAACACGCATATTTTACCCTCATCGGCAGGTAATACTCGCCGGAGCGCTACCGCTGCCCCTACACCGGCTGCTGCTATTAAATTATGACCGCAACCATGCCCTATTCCGGGGAGAGCGTCATATTCCGCCACAAAACCAAGGGCCGGGCCCTCTTTATCACCGGCACAAGCCACAAAGGCTGTCGGCAGACCGGCAACACCTACACATACCTGAAAACCCACCCTCTTTAAAAACGAGACCAATCTGCTAACAGCATAATACTCCGCATTGCCCTGTTCAGGCCGGTGATGAATATCATGACTGATATCTAACAACGTCGGACGCAAACGGTCAATAACCGTAAGCACTGCTTTTTGCTGTGCCTCCAAAATGCCACCTCAAGATAAGCTATATTTCATACATATGCCATCTTGAGTTTCATTATTTCACAGAAAAGTTTAGGTCAAAAAGTGCTGCAAAGCTTCCTCAATAATCGATAATGCTTCGTCTATTTCTTCATATGCAATATTCAAAGGAGGTACCAGCCGCAGAACCTTCTCCTGGACGCAATTAATAATCAAACCTTTCTTTAGGCAATAGTCCTGTACAGGCTTACCTGCTATTGTGATCTCAATACCTATCAAAAGGCCCATTCCCCTTACTTCCACAATCAATGGATTATCAACCTTCATGGCATTTACCTTTTTCTTGATGTATGCCCCTTTTTCTTCTGCCTGGCAAAAAAGCTTTTCATCAATGATAACTCCAAGTGCCGCAAGTGCCGCCGTTGTAGCCAACGGATTGCCGCCAAATGTCGAAGCATGTTCTCCGGGTTGGAATGTTACCGCCGCCTCACCCTTGGCCAACATCGCGCCAATGGGCACGCCACCGCCTAAACCCTTCGCCAAAGTCATAACATCCGGTTCAATTCCATAATGTTGATAGGCGAAAAGCTTGCCGGTACGTCCCAACCCCGTTTGAACTTCATCAAACATCAAAAGTAAATCCTTTTCTTGGCATAGTGTTTTGACACCTTTGATATATTCCGAAGCACCGGCATACACGCCGCCTTCCCCTTGCATCGGTTCAAGCATAATAGCACAGGTTTTTTCCCCTACTGCTTCCTTAAGGGCAGTAAGATCATTATACGGCACATGCACAAATCCCGGTGTAAGGGGCTCGAAACCTCGATGATATTTCGGCTGACCGGTTGCCGTCACAGCCGTTAATGTCCGCCCATGGAAAGAATTATTTGCCGTAATAATTTCATAGCGACCCGAACCATACTTGTTAAACGACCACTTTCTGGCCAGCTTAATGGCCGCCTCATTGGCTTCCGCCCCGCTGTTACAGAAAAAAACATTCTCCGCAAAAGAATTATCAGCCAACAGCTTGCCTAGCTTGACTTGGGGCTCTATCCAATAAAGGTTGGAGCAATGCAGCAATGTACCGGCCTGTTCCCGAATCGCCGCAACAACACGCGGATGACAATGCCCAACATTGTTAACGGCAATGCCCGCTACCATATCTAAATATTTTTTACCGTCGGCATCCCATACCCAGCTGCCCTCTCCCTTTACCAGAGCAAACTCATGACGGCCATAAGTATTCATGATGTGTTTTAAGCCCATTTCTTTGATTGTCTCATTATTCATAGCCTAATCCTTCCTCTCATCAAACCTACTCTTTCACCACCATAGTGCCGATACCCTCTTTGGTAAACATCTCTAAAAGAAGGGCATGAGGCTTTCTCCCATCAACAATATGAATGTTTTCAACACCGCTTTCCAAAGCCGCAAGACAGCTTTCCACCTTGGGGATCATGCCGCCCTTAATAACACCCTTTGCTATAAGTTGCCTTATCTCAGACTCGTTTAGACGCGAAGCTAACGACTCGGAGTTTTCATCAAGGTAGATACCCTCTACATCCGTCAAAAGCACCAATTTATATGCCTTTAACGCTCCCCCCAAGGCACCGGCTACATAATCCGCATTGATATTGAGTGTTTCTCCGTCTTTTCCTGCTGCAATAGGTGCCACTACAGGAATATATCCCTCAGCAGAAAGAGTTGATAAAATACCGGTATTTATCTCAGTAACTTCTCCCACTAAACCTAGGTCCTGTTCTGATTTTTTCCTCTCCGCCAGAATCATCCCGCCGTCTTTTCCGCAGAGCCCTACGGCCTTGCCCCCATAAAGGTTGATTTGACTTACCAATCCCTTGTTTATTTTCCCGGCTAAGACCATTTCCGCAACTTCCATCGTGGCTTCATCCGTAACCCTCAGGCCGTCCACAAACTCAGCCTGAATATCGACTTTTTTAAGCCATTCGGTGATGGAGGGCCCTCCGCCGTGGACCACCACCGGATTCATACCTACCAGTTTCATCAAAACGATATCTTTTAGTACCATTTCCTCCAATTTCGGGTCTACCATGGCATGACCGCCAAATTTGACAACAATCGTTTTACCGGCAAAGGATTGGATATATGGTAGAGCCTCTGTTAGAACATTGGCTTTCTCCAGAACTGTCAGCATTTCTTCTCCTCCTCATTGTTCTTGTCCAGATTGACTTCTTACGTTCGGTAATCTCCGTTTATCTTAACGTAATCGTAGGTCAAATCACAACCCCAGGCCGTAGCCTCGCACTCCCCTTGCTGCAAGTCAACCTTAATCGCAACCGCATCCTTCTTTAAAACCTCCGCCGCGGCACCCTCGTCAAAATCTAGCCCACAGCCGTTTTCTGCCACCTTAACATCTCCTAAATAAACGTCAACTAATTCAGGAATAAATTCGGCTCCGGAATAACCTAAGGCACACACAATCCGTCCCCAATTGGCATCTTCCCCGAAAACAGCTGTTTTTACCAAACTGGAGGCAACGATACTTTTCGCCCCTTTTGCCGCATCTTCCCGACTTGCGGCATTTATCACTCGGACTTCAAGGAGTTTGGTGGCACCCTCGCCGTCCTTGGCTATCATCTTCGCCAGATCGAGACAAATCTCAGTCAAGGCATCCCTAAAGGCACGGTATGCCGTACTATTATCATCTTCTATCCTAGGATTTTCGGCCAGTCCGTTAGCTAGGACGAATAAACTGTCATTTGTGCTGGTATCACCGTCCACACTAATCATAGCAAATGATTCTTTGTTTGCCCAGTTCAAGGCCTTTTGCAGAACAGCTGGGGCTATAGCCACATCGGTGGTAATAAAGGCCAGCATGGTAGCCATGTTCGGATGAATCATACCTGATCCTTTAGCCATCGCACCAATGGTTATCATTTTTCCGTCTAATTCAAACTGCACGGCGGTTTCCTTCGGAAAGGTATCCGTAGTCATAATGGCTTGAGCTGCTAAATGTCCGTTTGCTGCGGTAAGATTGGCTCCTGCCTCTTTGATACCCCCGATGATTTTTTCCATCGGCAAATGTACTCCGATAACTCCTGTGGAGGCCGTTACGATTTCTTCTGCCTCACAACCGGCCACTTCTGCAGCCGATTTCGCCATAGTAACGGCGTCTTGATAGCCCTTTTCACCTGTACAAGCATTGGCACACCCACTGTTTGCCACCACACCCTTGCAAACGCCGGATTGCAGATGTTGCTTTGATAAAACAACGGGCGCGGCTAGAAATTTATTTGTCGTAAACACCGCAGCCGCGGAAGCCGTAACCTTTGACAGGAGCAGGGCCAGATCATACCTGCCCTCTTTTTTTATCCCCGACTTTGCCACTCCCGCTACAAAACCTTGTGGTGCCGTAACCCCACCTTTTTCTATTGTTTTGATACTCATCATTCATCCATCCTTACCTTTATCTCATCACGGATACAAAGCAATTCTGTTTAAGCCCTGCTCTTCCTTATAGCCGCACATGATATTCATATTCTGTATCGCCTGGCCTGAAGCGCCTTTCACCAAATTATCGATTACAGACACAACGGTTACCCGTCCGGTTCTTTCGTCTATATTGACCCCCAGGTCACAATTATTCGTACCAAGCACCCACTTAGTATGAGGTTGCCGCCCACCGGGCAGGATTCTCACAAACACCTCATCTTGATAAAATTCCCTATATAATTCTTCTAATCCCCGAGTATCTGTTTCTTTTACCAAAGAAGCATAAATCGTGCTGAGCATACCCCTGGTCATCGGCACCAAATGCGGCACGAAGGTAACGGCTATTTCCTCACCCGCAAGATTCCCCAGTTCCTGTTCTATCTCCGGAGCATGACGATGGCCTGGGAACCCATACGCCTGGAAATCTTCGTTTGCCTCACTATAAAGAGAGCCTACCTTTAAACTGCGCCCGGCACCGCTGACACCCGATTTGCTGTCGATTATGATGCTCTTTTTATCGATCAACCCGTTCTTCAAGAGGGGTGCCAACCCTAAAATAGCTGTAGTAGGATAACAACCAGGATTTGCCACCAAATCGGTCCCTATAATTTCATCACGATACAATTCAGGCAAGCCATAAACCGCCTTCCCCAAAAGTTCCGGTTTTGCCGCTTCTGTTTTATACCATTTTTGATAGATATCCGGTGATTTTAAACGAAAATCCGCCCCCAGATCAACAACCTTTTTACCTAAAGCGAGGGCCTTTTCGGCGTATGGAACGCTTAAACCATGGGGCAAGGCCAAAAATATTACATCAGCTTTCTCGAATAACACATCATCCTTCATATCCGAGCATACTAAATCCAGAGCACCTGCAAAATGCGGGTACACGCTTGAGAAACTCTTTCCCGCATAAGTATTGGAACCCAGTCCTATCAATTCCACCTGCGAATGCATGAGCAGCATCCTGGCCAGTTCTTGCCCCGTGTATCCTGTTGCACCTAAAATACTTACTTTTACCACATTCTCACCTCTTCGTCCCGGTAATTCTTTTCATTATAATACATCATTATGCATAAATATGCAATACTGCACTAAAATTAATTATGCCTGCGCAAGACCTTTCAAGGCGCAGGCGAAAGCCTCAATCTATAGCTGCTGTTTATCTTATTACTTTAAAACTGCGATATCCCGACGGTCTTTTTCGCTTAGTATTTCGTTTATGAATAAAGTTTTCTCTTTCAGTAAATCTATTTCAGGAAAATCCTTCATTAGTATCCCAACCTCACTGGAAATTAATTTTATCACAGGTCGGGTGCTAAAACTCCTCGGCACCGATACCACTACTCCTACCGCCCCGTTATTTAATTTAACCGCAGTTCCGACCGGATAAGGTGCAATATTGCGGCAAAAGGCTTTGACAACCTCAGGATGAAAACCGCGTCCGCTCTCAGCAACAACAGTCTCTAAGGCTTGATAAGGGTAAAGCCGTTTATCCCCATCCGGATGAGAGACAAGATTATCGTACAGGTTTGCGATACCGGTAATCGCCCCAAACAGATGAATATCCTCTCCCTTCAGCTTACGGGGAAACCCTTCGCCGTCATAGCGCTCGTGGTGCTGATAAGCAACATGAGCAACAACTACATTCAGTGCTTTGGTGTTACGCAGTATCTCAAAACCATGAATCGTGTGCTCCGGACCCTCGCTGAGCGATTTGCCGATATCATGTAAAAGAGCACCCATACCAAGCAGCTTAATCTTTAAGTCGTCCAGTTCCAATGACATCCCGGCCATTATACTTAAAACGCATACAGCCACCGAATGATTATATACGTACGTATTGCTGGTCCTGATGTCCAACAACTGCATCAACATATTGGGGACGCCTTTTAAATCGTCAAGTATCGTGTTGACCATTCCGCTGACCGGAAGAAGGTCAATTTCTTCGTGCATCTTGGCTGTTTCAACAACCTTCTTCAAAGCTTTTATCGTCTGCAGCCTTACCCTATCGTCGATGATATCCTCGCATTCAATTGGACCGATGATTTCGTCTTCAACGTAGATAAATGGTATACCTAAATCTATGAGCCTTTTAATGTATCGTTCCGTGAGTTTAGTACCGGAATTCAACAGAGTACGCCCACTGTCATCAAAAATGGTTCTAGCAAGCCTCATGCCTTCTTTTAAACTCTCAACTTCAATAGCACGCATAGCAACCTATCCTAACCTTTTTATATTTATCCGACTGATTCGACAGAAATCCGCCGCTTACCGATAAAGCAAGTATAGCTACTGTTTTTCTCCATAAAACTACCATATCCTGCTTATCAAGGCAAACAAAATATTGGTAATAGTTATATATTGCCTAAGAATACGTGGTTTAAGCCTTTCTCCGCAATCTTTTTTGCCCTTATCAAGGTTTTTGGGGGAGTAGGAGGAAAATTAAACTTATACTGGGGAAAATACCTGGTCAAATGCAGCGGGATGCTTTTATCAATACCGGCTATCCACTCGGAAAGACTCCTTATTTCCTCTAAAGAATCATTCATGGAGGGAATAAGCAGATTGGTTATCTCTAAGTGACATTCCTTTGCAAAAAGCCGGGCTGCTTCCAGAACGGGCTCCAGGCTGCCTCCGCACACCTTTCGATAAAAACCGGAACTAAACGCCTTTATATCAAGATTAACTGCATCAATATACGGTAAAAGCTTCTTTAACGGATCCGGATTGAGATAGCCGTTTGTGACTAAAATGTTTTTCAAGCCAGCTTCTTTCGCCATTTTAGCGGTATCAAAAACGTATTCGTACCACACTGACGGTTCTGAATAGGTGTAGGCCAACCCTATATTGTCGTATTCTACAAGTTCCAAAGCCATCTTGACGGCCTCTTCGGCAGACATATGCCGTGTAACGGTAGATTTATCTCCTTGGGCAATCGTCCAGTTCTGGCAAAATCCGCAGGTGAAGTTACAGCCAAACGTGCCCATTGACAATACCTTTTTCCCCGGTTTATACATTTTAAAAGGTTTTTTTTCAATATCATCAAGGGCCAAGGAGGTTACACGCCCGTAATTCATGGCATACAGTCTCCCGTCCTCGTTATACCTTGTTCCGCACCTCCCCCAGCCCCCGGGGGTGATACGACACGAGTGAGGACACAGCCGACACCGCACATCGTTATTATCACTGTCCTCCTGCGACCAAAAAGAGGCAATACGCAATTTTACCAGCCTCCTGTTAAGTATGACGAGTCACTCGGAATCTTGCAATCTTGTATTTTTCTCCGAGAGCAATGCCTGCTTTCTCCAAGGCAATTTCCAACTGTTCTTCAGGGGTCTTTACGCCCTCCAACGCCGGTAGTAGCAGGCCTTTTCGAGTTCCCCGGGTCACTATCACTCCATACACTTGAGGATCTAATTCGCTCAATTCCGTGACCGGTTCAGGTCTACCCAGAACATCCACAGATATTTCCAAGTTCTTCAATTCTTGAAGCATAAGCGGCTCAAAACGAGGGTCGTTTACCGCTGCCGCAACCGCGTTATGAATTATTTCCTCGGCCAGACTGTTTTGCACACGTTCAATAGTCCCGATACAACCGCGCAAATTAAAGTTCTTCTTCAAAGAAACAAAGACCCCTCCGTTGTCTTCTCCATACTCCTCTTTTAGGACAGACGGCTTCAAATAAGAAGCGTTTTCAAGATAATACTCAATACTTGCTCTGGCTAGACTTACCAGTTCCGACTCAGTTTTTCTTTTCCCGGGTATGAACTTTGCCACTAAGTATCCCACTCCAAACGGACCTTCATACGACAACTCCTCACCTTTGATCTTACGACCATCTAAGGCCCCTATACCGATAATCAAAGGACGCAAACCGCACTCCCCGGCCTTATTTATTATCTGCTCATCCATTTTCACTATTTTATATGGATTGGGATTATTAACAAAGTCCCTGATTATTCCGTCAAAAGCGACCCCCTGAGGCGAATATCCTCCCGGTGCCCCGTGGGAAAGGCAGTGTGACATATCTCCGCTCACAAGAAGCACCCAACGCCTGTTAAGACCTGCTAAAGCCTGTGCAAGCCCGCTCCCGAATTCATATAATTCTTCATACGGCAACAGACCAATGTTTACAGACAGCAAACTCCCCTGCCATCCGGCTTCTTTTATGAAGAGTAAAGGAACTACCGCCCCGTGATCCAGCTCTTCAGACAAGCCAAATTTCTTCAGCATTTTTTCCTCAAGGCCAGCACAATAAGCTCGTTTATCCCGGTTAAAAACAATAATAGCCTCAGCGGCCTCCTTATCAAGTGGATATTCCACTCCGACATGAGGTGCACCAAAGCTTCCCAAATTACCCCTTAACACATCCGTCAAGGCTATGGTTACGGCATCACTGAAGACATTCCCATGAGGTGTAACGACAACTATCAATTCAGGTGCAATACTTTTGATTTCACGTGCCAAAGCCCCCATCTTTTGCGCCGTTAGAGAAATAACGCGGCTTTCGTTACCTCCTACCTCCGGTACTATTGCCGGCGGATGAGGCATGAGTGCTACCAACTCCAGCATTCGGCTCCATCCTCCTTCCTTTGCTCCTTTTTTTATTATATCCCAGCAAAGGCATAAGATGAAGAGATTATTTAACTGTTCGATATCCTAGACTAAAATCCCTGTTTCCTTGAGATATCCCAAAAAGTTCTCCACCACTTCAGGATCATATAAAACATGGGAGAGCGACTTGATTTCATCCGCAGCCTTGTCGACAGACAGCCCTTTCTTATATGGCCTGTTTGTCGTCATGGCGTCGAAACTATCGGCTACCCTCAGTATTCTGGCCCCCAAGGGTATATCCTTACCCTTAAGCCCGTCAGGATAACCGGAACCATCGTAATTTTCATGATGGTACAGTATTATATCTACAACATTCTTAAACGTAGAAATCGGCCTAATGATATCGGCACCCCAAACCGGATGCTGTTTTATTGCTTCCCATTCCTCTCCAGTTAAACTATCGGATTTATTCAAAACCTCCCGAGAAAGCTCAACCTTTCCCACGTCATGCAGAAGAGCACCTGCCATTAATTCTTGTACTTCCCATTCCCACAGAGCCGTTTTCCTGCCGATTTGCATAGCGTAATTCATTACCCTCTCTGAATGTCCATAGGTATAATGGTCCTTAGCATTAATAAACATCAGCAAAGTACGCATTGAATTTAGAACATCTTTTTCCTTACCCTCCAGTAAACTGCTGATTTCTTCGAAAACCGAATAATACATCTCTACCTTGCTGTTATTTGTATATTTTGCTCTATAAAGGGCTTCATCAGCCTTTTCCAACAGCGTTTCCTTCTTGTTGGTATGTTCGGGATAAACGGCAACCCCCACTGAAACACTGAGTTTTCCTCCCGGAAGAATATTTAACCCTTCAAAAGAGGCCGCCCCAATACTTTCGCAAATAGTCCTACCTATCGTATAAGCTTCCTGTCCTTTTCCTCCCGGAATAAGAACAGCAAACTCGTCTCCGCCGTAGCGAAAACATTTGCCTTTACCCTCTACCGCTTCCTTTATCAGCCGAGCGATTTCTATTAATACTTCGTCTCCTTTTCTGTGCCCATATGTATCATTGTAATATTTAAAAAAATCCACATCCAACATTATTAAGGACAGACTTTTACTTTTCTCCACAGCTTCATTAAAACACTCTTCCAAATAAACATAAAAGCTGCGATGATTGAGAAGCCCCGTCATTCCGTCCACGTTAGCCTGGATCCTAAGTTTCTCTCTGACTTCTATCTCCGCTTCCGACATTCTCCCTAAAAGCCAAGCAAACATCCAGATAACACCCAATATGAGTACAAACACCTCTATTTGGGGCATTCCCTGGAATACTGTAATAACGATTAATCCAAGCGATGAAAATAGTGCCCACTTAAACCCATATCTTGCTCCGTATTGTAAAGCAGCCACCATCACCGGCAACAATAAAAGAACTTTAAAAAAACTTTCTTCTTCAAAAATCAACAACGGTACAGTAACCATAAGGTAAATTATGTTTACATAATCGTTAACCTTTTTTTCGGCCCATCCCTTTTTAGCTGCGGCAAAAATCTTTACCGATATGAGCCCAACGATAGGCAACAATAAAAATGCCACATTGCGATATAACTCATAGAAAAAACCGCCATTGGTCTTCCACACCCTGGTCATCAAAATACCTGCCAAGAGAAGAAATATGGCCTGCAGGAAAACTATGTATTCTTCTTTTTTATGATTTTCGCATTTATCAACATTTTTCACTGCAATTCTCCCCTAAAACTACAATGAGGTGGAATAAAGAACCACCTCACGTTTTACCTGATAAGACTTTTCGGTGTCTCCGGTTGGTGCCTCCAACAAAAGCAAGCAAAAGCTGAACTGGTGGTGGCGATAAAGAAAAGTAAAGTTGATACCATTGTCAACAAAATGTATTTTGCTCTGGACATAAAATTCACCTCCTTGCATTTTGAAATGGCAATAGACTTATTGACTGGATAACAATACCACTAATTAGTGAACTGCCTATACTGTTTGTCATGTTTAACCACGCAATAGCTATGAACAGCAATACCGTAACTATCGAACCATATCTTAGTCTTCTTCTGAAGCTCTCCGCCACAATAGGCTTCGCCTTAGAATCAATCGGCGCATACCGCGCCACGATTAATAAAGAGCCTACTGAACAAAAAGCCAAAATGGCATAATAGGAACTTGTACCACCTAGCAACGCAAAAAAGCAACTGGCCAGAAAGGCAACCGGCGGATAAGCCAAAGCCCCAACCAGCATACACCTGAGAGCAGTTTTGCTATGGGCACCTCCGCTGAACTTCCTGAGGATTGCACCGGCAATTGCCGCACAAAAAGTCTCTTTAGGCACCCCTAAAATATAACCGACAGCCATGATTAAAATAAAGCCGCCTGTTGTGAAAATAACATTTTCAAGGGCATATGCCAATATCTCTTTTTTTTCATTGTCTAATTTAAGCTCACGGGCTAAATAACCGCTGATCCGTGTACTAAAAGATGAATACGGCATGTCTCTTCTCCATTAGATTATAGTCGCTTACTCCATTAAAACTATACCCTTTTTATTTACCACTACCCCAAGAATAAAGAGCATGATGACCTGGGGATAACCGGTAATGACCCAAATTGCCACACTGTTATTAATTTGTTCAACGGTTACTATACCTGATACTATTAATAAGCCATTAAAAATAAACTCGCATAGTATCAGGGTAATAATGCCGACAGAGCTGCAAACAATGGACTTAATCAAACTAAAAGAGGTCACATTCGTAAGAACTAGCGACATGACAAATATCAGAATCACGCTATGTACCCCGGGCATAAACGGCAGTAAGCGGATTAAATAAGCAGCTATAGACATGATTGTTCCAATTTTTAAAACCGTTCTCCAGGGAACCTGCTTTAATCCCAAATTAACTACTAAATATGTTATCGCAAATGCTTCAGGTATCCCTTGTAATAGCCAACCTAACAACGGAATCTGCATGTCTCAACATCCCCCCTAACCTTAATTCTGGGTATTCACCAAAAGGCTATCACAATCATAATATTTATTTTCGAAATGTTACCACAAAAAGGGGACATATATGGTTTGTTATATCTATAATATATTTATTTCTGCCTGTTTGTAAAGTTCTTTATTTGCATATGTCCTTCTTTTTTGTCCAATTATTTGCCGACCTTCTTCACGACAGGGCTGTAATCTTCCCCGTAATCGGCCAAAAATCTTACTATACCAGCATAAATTGCCCAGCAAATTTTATCTTGATACGCGGAATCTTGAAGCATTTTTTCTTCGCGTTCGTTTGACAGAAAACCTACCTCAACATTAACAATCGGTATTTTCGCTTCTTTGAATATCAAAGAAGATGTATCAGGCAGAGCCTTTCTTTTGGTATTGCCTAAGTGTAACGTTAACTCCTCTTGAATACAGATCGCCAGTTCCTTGCTGCCGTTGACCGCAGGGGAATAGAACGTTTGTGCTCCTGACCAACGGCTTTCGGGAAAAGCGTTACAATGAACGGACAAATAAATATCAGCTGCATCATTTTGCGCCATTTTAGCCCTGTTTTTTAAATCCGCCGTTTTTCGCTCCCTTATCGTACCCTCATTATCACTCAACGCAACGTCCGAATCACGGGTGAGTTTAACCTGACCTCCGCCAGCACTGATAACCGCGGAAAGCTTTTTGGCGATCGCCAGATTAATGTCCTTTTCCATAACGCCCGTGGGACTCATTTTTCCGGGGTCTTCTCCCCCATGACCGGGATCTATAACAAACCTCCGTCCTGCCACAGCCCATGACATTGCCTTAATGACCGCTAATTCCTGCTTTTCTTGCCAAAGTTGCAATAAGCCAACACTCCCTACAGCCACCGCAAATACAATCGCCCAAATGACAAGGCTCTTCATTAATTTCTGCATTTATTCAGCTCCTCTGAATAATGTCCTGTTAGAAGGATATTATTCAGATGACTGCTCTATGACAGAGAATTCTATCCTAATTTATCTCCCTTTCTAACAGACTGTTCAGGCTTAATCAGAACAACTCCTTTTTGTGAATATATCCCTAAAATTAACACCTCCGACATAAAATCAGCAACTTGTCTCGGTGGAAAATTCACAACTCCTAAAACCTGTTTGCCGACCAGATCTTCTCTTGAATAAAGTTCAGTAATTTGAGCGCTTGACTTTTTTGTGCCTATCTCTTCTCCAAAATCGACCCAAAGCTTAAAAGCCGGATGTTTTGCCTTGGCAAAAAAATCTGCTTTTATTACTTCGCCTACTCTAATATCCAGTTTCAAAAAATCGTCAAAAGTAGCTTGCCCCATATCTGCCTCTCCTTTACACGGATTTTGTCTTTATGTAAAAAAGCACCGGATGGATATCCCACCCGACGCTTTACTGCCTTGACAAGCAAACTGCAAATATTATCTCTTGGAAAATTGCGGAGCACGACGTGCACCCTTTAAACCATACTTCTTACGCTCTTTCATCCGGGGATCCCGTGTCAGGAAACCGGCACGCTTAAGAAGGGGCCTCATTTCGGCATCAGCCTTTAAAAGCGCCCGTGCTATCCCCAAGCGGATTGCCCCGGCCTGACCTGTAATACCGCCACCATGGACTTTAGCAATAACGTCAAAACGGCTCTCCGTATCAGTCAGTACCAACGGCTGCTTAACAATCATTTCTAAGGTTTTCTTGCCAAAATATTCCGCTAAAGGCGTCTGGTTAACAACAACCTTGCCTTCACCGGGCATTAAACGTACTCTAGCTACTGATGTCTTACGACGTCCGGTGGCTGCATACTGCAACATTTGTGCCATTATCTTTCCTCCCTTCCCTTAACCCCTTAATTCCCATACTTCGGGTTTTTGAGCCTGATGGGGATGTTCTGGTCCTCTATATACTTTAAGTTTCCGATACATAGCATTACCAAGTCTGTTGCGGGGAAGCATTCCTTTAACAGCCTTTTCCACCACAATCTCCGGCCTGGTTTTCATTAGAACGCCGTAGCTAATCCTTTTGAGTCCACCCGGGTAACGACTATGCCTGATGTATTCCTTTTGCTGAAGCTTCTTTCCTGTCAGCACTATCTTTTCAGCGTTAATGATAATAACATAATCCCCTGTATCAACATGGGGAGTGAATACAGGCTTATGTTTGCCGCGCAGTAATGACGCAGCTTCCGTTGCCAAACGACCCAAGGTTTTTCCATCCGCATCAATAACATACCATTTGCGTTGAATCTCTTGAGCCTTCGCCATGAAGGTACGCAATTTCAGTTCCCTCCTACACATTTTGTTTATATCGATTGATCCCGGGGCTGGTGGAATCAACAAATAACCTGAATTAAACCCATGCAAGTATTTTAATACACGCCGCCTGACGTGTCAAGGACAACCGTACTCACGCGGCAACTGTACTCACATGTGTTTCTGATACTAGTCGCAACCTTTCCAATATCCTACTTGACAATAAGGACCGAACATTTAGCACTCGCCGCTACATAACTGCTCACACTTCCCAGTATGACCCTACTGACGTTACTTAGGCCTCGGCTGCCAATAACAATGACGTCCGCGTCAAGTTTTTCCGCCTCTTCACAAATCGTTGAACCGATATGACCATTCTTAATAATTGACGTGTATTCAACACCGGCCTTTTTCATTTTTTCTGCGACCTGCGAGTGGATTTCCTTATAATGCTTCTTTCTGTAATTCAGATACTCCGCATTTGAACTATCAGACCATACATGCATATTCTGAGGGACCACGCTAATAACATCGATTTTTCCATTGTTTAACCCGGCCATACCCACTGCGTTATCAACCGCCAAATAAGAATTTTCTGAGCCGTCTACAGCAACCATGATTCTTTTAAACATCATTGATAACTCCCTTTTTCACCTTATTTTGTGGCTTATTAAATTATAAACATTAAGTTCCATTAGTTCAACACTAATAGAAGTTTTTTTATCCGGTAAACGAAATGACTTAGCTGGGGTATTCAACCTTTTGAAGACAAAGCCCGCAAGATGGCAGGGTCATTCCTGCTTCTTCCCGGACCCCCTTTTGTAAAAGATAAGCTACATCTTGCGGCTTCCGCTTTCCTTTCCCTATCTCCAGGATGGTTCCCACCATGATTCTGACCATATTATATAAAAAACCATCCCCCGCGACGATAATTCTGATGATCTCATCGTCTTTTTTTACGCTGCATTCATCAATCGTTCTGACGAAATCCTTTACTGCCGTATCCTTAGCACAGAATCCATGAAAATCATGTTCTCCCAAAAAGAAACGAGCAGCCGCCGACATTTCCTCCAGTTTCAACTTTCCCGGCACATGATAGGCATAGCGCCGCCAGAAGGGGCTCAAGCAGCTGTCATTGTATATGGTATAGCAATACGTTTTTCTTTTAGCATCATACC
Source organism: Clostridia bacterium (assembly GCA_018433675.1). Taxonomy (GTDB): domain Bacteria; phylum Bacillota; class Peptococcia; order DRI-13; family SM3-B62; genus SM3-B62. The sequence goes on along the minus strand of JAHDQS010000002.1, from coordinate 18,487 downwards.
TGGCATGGAAATCGCAAGAGACATCTTCCGCCTTGAAAACAACAATGTCACGAGGCAACAGAGAATTGAGCGCCAAAGGGAGCCTTTCCGCCGGTATCCGCATACTGCTTTTGAAGTTTGCGACTTGACCTTTGGCGTGTACACCCGCATCCGTCCGTCCGGAACCTATCACTGCTATACTCTCCTGGGCAAGAATGCTCAGCGCTTTTTCCAGTTCCTCTTGAATTGTCGGCAGGCCGGTTCCTTTTTGTTTTTGAAAACCATGATACCCGCCGCCGTCATAAGAAAGGGTTAATTTAATATTACGCACCTTTTCACATCCAAAAACGAATTATTATACAAACAATTAACAAGACAAAAACGATGATAAAGGCCATGTAATCAAGGCCTGTCATTTGCAGTTGCTTCATCCTGGTTCTGTTTTCTCCGCCCCGATAACACCTGGCTTCCATCGCCATCGCCAGCTCGTCCGCTCTCCTAAACGAGCTTAAAAACAATGGTACCAAGAGCGGGATCAGGCTTTTGGCCCTGGATACGATACCACCACTGTCAAAATCGGCTCCCCGAGCCATTTGGGCCTTCATAATTTTTTCGGTTTCCTCAATCAAAGTAGGTATAAAGCGAAGTGCAATAGTCATCATCATAGCCAATTCATGAGCGACCGGTACAAACAGGGCTTTAAGCACGCTTTCAATTCCGTCGGTAAGAGCAATCGGTGTTGTGGTAAGAGTCAGAAGCGAGGTTATGGTAACCAAATAAACAAGCCGCAACGTCATGAATACGCCTTGCCGCAAACCCTGCTGAGTGATTTTGACGAATCCCATTTGCCAGATAATATCACCTTGAGTCAAAAAAAGGTGCAGTCCCATAGTCAGTACCAAAATAATCCACAACGGTCGGATCCCTTTAATTATCATCAGCCAGGGCACCTTGGAAAGAAAGACCATACTGATAGTAAACACTGTTACCACTAAATATCCTGTACTGTCACCCGAGGCGAAGAGAGCTGCCATATAGAGAAAAACCGCCACTATTTTTGTTCGGGGGTCCAGCCGGTGTATGAAAGAAATCCCCGGTACATACTGACCGATAGTGATATCCTTAAGCATCTGCCGCTCCCCCTCTCACTACCCGCAGTATTTCCTCTTTTGCTTCTTTTATCGTTAAGATATCTGTCCGGACCGGCCAGCCCTTTTCGGCAAGCCGTAGCATCAACGCCGTCATTGTCGGTACATCCAATCCGATTCTTTTTAATTCTTCATACTGTGCAAAACACTCACGAGTCCTATCGTTATATACCAACTCTCCCTGATTGATTACGATTAATCTGTCAACCAGCCGAGCAATATCATCCATGCTGTGAGAGACAATTACTATTGTCATGTTTTCCCGTCGATGCAATTCTGTGACATGCCTCAATATTTCATCCCTGCCTCTGGGATCGAGTCCGGCGGTGGGTTCGTCCAACACCAGATACTTTGGCTGCATGGCTAATACACCGGCCAGAGCTACTCTCCTTTTTTCTCCCCCGCTTAAGGTAAAGGGCGAGATATCGCGGTATTTTGCATAGTCCAAGTCAACCATCTTCATAGCTTTCCTAACACGGCTTTTTGTTTTCTCTTGATCGAGTCCGATATTCTTAGGACCGAAGGCAATATCTTTGTAAACGGTCTCTTCAAACAATTGATGCTCCGGATATTGAAAAACCAGTCCTACCTTTTTTCTGATATCCTTCAGCTTTACGCCTTTTTTGACGATATCAACACCATCTACCAGCACTCGACCTTCTGTCGGTTTAAGCAGGCCGTTAAAATGTTGGATCAGGGTCGATTTACCAGAACCGGTATGCCCTATCAGCCCGATTATTTCCCCTTCAGTTATTTCCAGGTCAATATTTTTTATGGCCTTCATTTCATAAGGAGAATTGGGACTGTATGTATGACTTACCCCTGTTAGCACTATTGACATAGAGCCACCACCATTTCTTCCAGGGTAAGGATACCAGGGGGCAATAAAAGACCTTCTTTTGCCAAGCAGCCGTTTAATTCGGCAATTTGGGGCACGTCCAGACGCAGCCTTTTTATTTCTTCAACGCGGGAAAAGATTTCTCGCGGAGTTCCTTCCATAGCGATCAGGCCCTCAGACATTACAACGACGCGGTCAGCGAATACGGCTTCCTCCATAAAGTGAGTTATGTGAACAACCGTTAACCCTTCCTCTTTATTTAAGGCCGACACCGTCGCCATTACCTCTTTTCTCCCGGTCGGATCCAGCATGGCTGTCGGCTCGTCAAGTACTAAAACATTAGGCCGCATGGCAATGATGCCCGCGATAGCGACTCTTTGCTTTTGTCCCCCGGAAAGCAAATGGGGGGCCCTCTTATGGAAGGAGGAGAGACCCACTCTTTCTAACGAATCATCAACCAGTCTACGTATCTCGACAGGCTCTATTCCTAAATTCTCCGGCCCAAAAGCAGTATCTTCCTCAACTGTTGCTGCTACCAGCTGGTTATCAGGATTCTGAAAGACCATCCCAACTTGTTGCCTGATAGCCCAGGTATCTTCCTTTTTCCGTGTATCCAGCCCATTTATAGTAACACTACCCTCATGAGGCAACAAAAGCGCATTTAAGTGTTTGGCCAGAGTTGATTTCCCTGACCCGTTATGCCCTATTACGGCCAAAAATTCCCCTTTTGCCACATGCAGGTCTACGCCTTTTAAAGCTTCTATAACAATCCCGTCCTGCGATGAATTGTAACGGTGTATAAGGTTTTTTATTTCTATCACTTTTCTCACCACGCTATTCTTTGCCTAAAAACGGGCTAACGCCACCTGTCGTTGAGGCAGGTCAAAACAAAAACCAGGAAAGCCAAATCTTAACCATATCAGGTTAAGGGTTTCGGTTTTCCTGACCTCTGATTCGTATACACTGACAAAACCCGCTTACACCAATTCTACAATCACCATGGATGCTGCATCGCCGCGGCGGTTGCCGGCCTTGATGATTCGCGTATAACCTCCGGGGCGTTCCGAATACTTTTTGCTAATATTATCAAAGAGGTCTTTGACGACATCTTCATCCATCAGATATGCGGCTACAATACGACGAGAATGCAAGTCCCCTCTTTTGCCCAGGGTTATCATTTTTTCGGCAATACTTTTCAATTCTTTAGCTTTGGGTTCTGTTGTTTCAATACGACCGGTTTTCAAGAGGGCAGTTGTAATGCTCCTCATCATGGCGCGACGCTGCCCGGTATTGCGCCCAAGCTTTCTATAGGCCATGTTCAAACCCCCTTTGCAGTTTCATTTCGTGCTTATCCTTATTCTTCCGGCTTTCTGAGGCTTAAACCCAGAGAATCCAATTTTTCATCGACTTCCTCTAAGGACTTTTTGCCCAGATTCCTAACCTTCATCATTTCATCTTCTGTTTTGGTTATCAGTTCTCCGACCGAATTGATTCCTGCACGCTTTAAACAATTATAGGAACGTACCGAAAGATCCAGTTCTTCAATGCTCATATCCAAAATCTTATCTTTTTCCTCTTCTTCCTTTTCCACCATAATCTCAACATCACTGATTTTTTCGGTCAAACCGATAAAGAGTTTGAGATGATCGTTAAGGATTTTTGCAGACAAACTGACAGCCTCATCGGGAACAATTGAACCGTTTGACCATACCTCTATCGATAACTTGTCATAATCGGTTATTTGCCCGACCCGGGTGTCTGTTACAGCATAATTGACCTTACGAACCGGTGAAAAAATTGAATCAACAGGAATTACTCCAATAACCTGGTCTTCCTTTTTATTCTTTTCCGACGGGCGATACCCACGTCCCCTCTCAACAGTTATTTCCATAACTAAATGAGCATCTTCTTCCATAGCGGCGATATGCAGATCCGGATTCAGTATTTCCACTTGACTGTTTTTTTCAATGTCATCAGCCAGTACCTCACCCGGTCCATTGACATCCAATCTCAAGACAACAGGTTCATCCGCATATACCTTCAAAGCCAACATTTTCAGGTTCAGTATGATATCTGTAACATCTTCCACTACACCCGGAATTGTTGAAAACTCATGCAGTACGCCTTCAATTTTTACGGAAGTAACGGCAGCCCCAGGAAGCGAGGACAGTAAAACCCTACGTAATGAGTTGCCCAAGGTGATTCCGAAACCCCTTTCTAAAGGCTCCACGACAAATCTCGCGTAGGTATTATTCTCATCCATCTCCACGCATTCAATCCTAGGCTTTTCAATTTCAATCATAGGCTAACCCTCCCACTTGATCCTAACATTCTACCAGTTAACAACAATAACACGACAAACCTACCTTGAATACAATTCAACGATCAAGTGCTCCTCTATCGGAAGATCGATCTGCTCTCTGGCGGGCAGTTCTAAAACCTTTCCGGTCAACTGTTCACTATCGAGTTCCAGCCAAGCAGGCGGAGTTTTTTGAGCTGCAACTTCTTTTATCTCTTGAAATTTAGGCGATTTAAGACTTTTTTCTTTTACTTGAATAATGTCCCCGGCCTTTACTTGTATTGACGGTATATTGGCCTTATGACCGTTAAGTGTAAAATGATTATGCCTAACTAACTGACGAGCTTCATTTCTGGACGCCGCAAAACCGAGCCGGTAAACCACGTTGTCCAAACGCCTTTCCAGAATCCGAAGAAGGTTCTCACCGGTAATCCCTACTTGGCGGTCGGCCTCCTTGAAATATAATCTGAATTGCTTCTCCAACACACCATATATCCGGCGGGCTTTCTGCTTTTCCCTTAACTGTAATCCGTACTCCGACACCTTTTTCCGACTCTGTCCATGCTGACCCGGCGCATAAGCCCTCCGGTCAATAGCACATTTTTCCGTATAACAGCGGTCACCCTTTAAATACAGTTTAATGCCTTCACGACGACACAATCTGCAGACAGGTCCCGTATATCTTGCCATATATCTAACACCTCCTTAGACTCTTCTGCGTTTAGGCGGACGACAACCGTTATGAGGAATAGGCGTAACATCTCTAATTACGCTGACCTCCAACCCTGCTGCCTGCAGTGAACGAATAGCAGCTTCCCGTCCGGCTCCGGGCCCTTTAACAAAACACTCCACCTCACGCATTCCATGTTCCATCGCTGCTTTAGCTGCCTGCTCTGCGGCCATTTGTGCCGCAAAGGGCGTGCTCTTTCTTGATCCTTTAAAACCCATTTGTCCGGCACTTGCCCAAGATATAGCGTTACCACCTGTATCGGCAATCGTCACGACAGTATTATTAAAAGTTGATTGAATATGCGCAACACCCTGCTCGATATTCTTACGTTCCCGCCGTCTTACACGAGTACTTCTTGTTTTCTTCGCCATGTTTTTCTATTCCCCCCCTCTTTACTTTTTCCGTTTGATCCCAACAGTTCTGCTGGGTCCTTTACGTGTACGGGCGTTAGTTTTAGTCTTCTGTCCACGGACGGGGAGCCCACGACGGTGTCTTAAACCACGATAACAGCCGATTTCCATTAAGCGTTTAATATTTAACGACACATCCCGCCTTAGGTCACCTTCAACTTTGTATTCCTTATCAATAACGTCACGCAGTTTAGCTACTTCATCTTCAGTTAGATCCTTTATTCTGGTATCGGGATTGATAGCCGTTTTAGCCAGTATTTCCTTTGCTAGTGACCTGCCGATACCCAGAATATAGGTTAAACCAATCTCAACCCGCTTCTCACGAGGCAGGTCAACACCTGCAATCCTTGCCATTTGCACACCTCCTAACCCTGCTTTTGCTTATGTTTTGGGTTCTCACAAATAACCATCACTTTACCCTTGCGCTTAATTATTTTACATTTTTCACAGATTGGCTTCACAGATGGTCTGACTTTCATTTGTTTTCCTCCTTCTTGCGAGGCACCTTATTTAAAGAGGTACCTTACTTAAACCGGTAAGTAATCCGTCCCCGAGTCAAATCGTAGGGGGACAACTCAACCGTAACCCGGTCCCCAGGTAATATACGGATAAAGTTCATCCTGATTTTTCCCGAAACGTGTGCCAGGATCTTATGTCCGTTAGACAACTCAACCCTAAACATTGCGTTCGGAAGCGGTTCCAGCACTGTACCTTCAACCTCAATTACATCCTGTTTGGACATGGGGTACCAACCTCCTATCCTCAGAACCTTCATCTTGTCTCTTTATATAACAATATCTTTAACCGGTCAATATCCAAGGGCCTTTTTCCGTGATCGCAATACTATGTTCAAAATGTGCGGACCACTTCCTATCACATGTAACAACCGTCCAGTTATCCTGTAACGTTTCAACCTCATATGTCCCCATATTAACCATCGGTTCAATCGCAATAGCCATCCCGGCTTTCAGCCTAGGTCCCCGTCCCGGCATCCCGAAATTAGGCACCTGGGGCTCTTCATGCATATTCCTGCCTATACCATGCCCAACATAATCACGGACAACAGAAAAGTTGTTGTTTTCCACATAAGATTGGACGGCATGTGATATATCCGACAACCTGTTATTCACCAGTGCTTTTTCTATTCCCTGATACAGAGACCTTTCGGTAACGGCCAGCAGCCTTTTTACTTCATCATCCACATCGCCCACCGGTAGGGTAGCAGCCGCATCACCCACAAAGCCGTTGAGAGTAGCTCCGATATCGATACTAATAATATCACCAGTTTTTACCTGTCTTAAACTGCTGGGAATCCCGTGTACAACCTCTTCATTGATAGAAGCACAGATGGTTGCAGGAAACCCTCCATAACCTTTGAATGCTGGTATTGCTTGACATTTAACGATATAATCCTCAGCAATATCGTCCAGCTCTTTTGTCGTTACGCCTGGTCTTACAGCTTTGGCAACCTCTTGATGTGTTTTAGCTACCACTTGCCCGGCATCGTACAAATACCGCAATTCTCTTTCGGATTTTAAAATAATCATGCCTTCACTCTTCCCAAAGCCCGCAAAATATCATCTGTCACCTGTTCTACTTCCTGATCACCGTTTACTTCCAACAAAAGGTCTTTTTTTCTATAATAATCAATCAGCGGTGCGGTTTGCTCTTCATAAACCAGCAAACGATTATTAACAGTTTCAACCGTATCATCGCTCCTCTGATAGAGCCCTCCGCCGCAATCATCGCAGACATCTTTCGCCTTCGGGGGGTTGAACGCGACATGGAATGTAGCGCCACACTCCTTACATACCCTGCGTCCTGTCAACCTTTGCAGGAGGACATCCCTGTCAACGGCAATATTTATCACCTTATCCAGGCTTACTCCCAATTCCTCTAAAGTGCTCCCAAGGGCATCCGCCTGCGGTATTGTACGAGGAAAACCGTCCAACAAGAAACCCTTTGTGCAGTCGGGTTCTGCCAGTCTCTCTTTGACTATTCCTACTGTAACATTATCTGGCACAAGCTCCCCTGCGTCCATATACTTTTTTGCTTCCAGACCTAAGGACGTTTTTTCTTTGAGGGCTTTTCTAAACATATCTCCGGTGGAAATATGCAGTATCCCCAGTTTATTTATAAGGAGGTCGGCCTGAGTCCCTTTACCCGCCCCAGGCGGCCCCATTAAGATGACTCTCATCCTCTTTTTCTACCTCCTTGCCCGTTTTTCAAGTTCTCTATTTCAAAAAGCCCTGATAGTGCCTCATCAGCAGGTTAGATTCAATCTGCTTCATCGTTTCAAGCGCCACCCCGACAATAATCAGTAAGCTGGTACCACCAAAGTAAAACGGTAAGTTAGTGACAGTCATCAGCACCGTAGGCAACACAGCAACACCAGCCAAAAACATGGCACCGGCCAGGGTAATGCGGCTGGTAACTTTTTGAATGTAATCCGAAGTTGGTTTTCCGGGCCTGAGACCTGGAATAAAGCCCCCGTATTTTTTCATATTATCAGCAACATCTGCCGGGTTAAAGGTTATAGCCGTATAAAAATAGGTAAAGAAGATTATCAAAAGGGCGTACACTACATTGTACCATACCGTTTGAAAATTAAATACGCTTTCTACCCAATTTGCTACACCGCTTGCCGGAAACCATGAAGCCAATGTACCGGGAAACATCATAATGGACATGGCAAAGATAATAGGTATAACCCCGGCCTGGTTAACTTTCAGGGGTATGTGCGTGCTTTGCCCGCCATACACCTTTCTGCCGACAACCCTTTTGGCATACTGTACGGGAATACGCCTTTGCCCTTCCTGAATGGCGACAATTGCTGCAATCACAGCCAGCGCAATTACCGCAAACATCAAAATAACAAAGATATTAGTCGTCCCTGTCCGCAGATAATCGTAAATCGTATAGATACCTGACGGCAACCGTGAAACAATACCAGCGAAGATAATCAGTGAGATGCCGTTGCCGATTCCTTTTTCGGTAATGAGTTCGCCGAGCCACATCAGAAAAGCCGTTCCCGCCGTTAAAGAAAGCGCTATGAGCAGACTCATTTGCCAGCTGGGATTAATAATGGCCGAACGCAAGCCCACCGAGATACCAAAGGCTTGGATAAAACCGAGAATGACCGTACCGTAACGGGTATATTCAGTCATTTTCTTTCTTCCTTCGGGCCCTTCCTTGGCCAATCTCTCAAAATACGGTATAACGACCGTCAGCAAATTCATGATAATCGAAGCATTGATGTACGGCGTAATGCTCATGGCGAAGATAGAAAAGTTCTTGAACGCACCACCGGAAATGATATCAAAAAAGCCCAGCAACTGCCCTTTAGCAATCAATTCAGCAATCGCATCCGTATTGATACCGGGCACGGGGATATGGACTCCCACCCGGAATACCAACAGCATCGCCAACGTAAACAGCATCTTGCGACGCAAATCACTTAGTTTCCATGCACTCCTTAACGTAGCAATCACTTATATCACCTCTACTTTCCCACCGGCAGCCGTGATTTTTTCAACCGCCGTTTTGGAAAAGCCTTGAGCCTTCACTGTCAAAGCCTTTGTGATGTCTCCGGAGCCAAGTATTCTTATCCCGTCTTTTACATTTTTTACAAGGCCCGATTCTACCAATGTTTCTGGCGTCACAACCATACCTTCCTCAAATCTTTCATCCAAACTCTTAACATTGATAACGACATATTCTTTCTTAAAGATATTTGTAAATCCCCGCTTGGGCATACGACGCTGTAAAGGTGTCTGCCCACCCTCAAAGTAAGGGCCTTTTCCTCCACCGGAACGCTGTCCTTGTCCTTTATGTCCGCGTCCGGCGGTTTTGCCTAAACCTGAGCCCGTTCCTCTACCTTTTCTCAAAGACTCATGTCTTGATCCCGGTACGGGTTTTAATGTATGAAGTTTCATCCAGTGCACCTCCTTCTTGTCACTGAGTTATTTCATCCACAGATAACAAGTGTTCCACTTTGCGTATTTTACCACGGACACTTGGTGAATCTTCTTGAATGACACTACTGTTTATTTTTTTTAGCCCCAAAGATTTCACGGTTTCTCTGACAGCTTCATTCGAACCGATAACACTTTTTTTCAGCGTAATCATTAATTTAGCCATTTTGTCCTCCTAGTTAAAGAGCTCTTCAACCGTTTTGCCGCGTAATCTGGCAACTTCTTCGGCCCGCTTTAAAGATTTTAAGCCCTGAATCGTCGCCCTGACCATGTTGTTGGCATTATTGGAACCAAGAGATTTAGTTAGAATATCTCTAATGCCTGCCAATTCAAGCACGGCACGTACCGGACCACCGGCAATAACCCCTGTTCCCTCAGAAGCCGGCTTCAGCATGACACGTCCGGCCCCAAACCTGCCGTTTATCTCATGGGTAATCGTGGTGCCTGACATCGGAACGGTGACCATATTCTTTTTGGCATCCTCAACACCTTTGCGTATCGCCTCCGGTACTTCGGTTGCCTTACCAAGGCCTGCTCCTACCTGACCGTTTCCGTCACCCACAACGACTAATGCGCTGAAGCTAAAGCGACGCCCGCCTTTGACAACCTTGGCAACACGGTTGATATAGACGACCTTTTCTTGCAGTTCCACGGTATTTCCTTCATTTTTTGCCATCCTTTTCCCTCCTTCGGCCGGCATATTTTAAAATTTCAAACCCGCCTCACGGGCCCCCTCGGCTAATGCCTTGATACGACCGTGATAAATGTTTCCTCCCCGATCGAACACTACTCCGGTAATGCCCTTTTCCAAGGCTTTTTTGCCGATAGTCTCGCCAACCAGCTTGGCAGCCTTTGTATCCCCGCCCGACTTCAGTTCAGGCCTCAACGTAGCCTCTAAAGAAGACGCCGCAGCAAGTGTTTTCCCGTTCACATCATCTATCAATTGAGCATAAATGTGCTTTGCGCTTCTATACACTGCAAGCCTTGGCTGTTCAGAGGTTCCTTTAATGTTTTTGCGAATTCTTAAATGTTTCTTTTGCCGTATTTTTTTACGGTCCAGTTTTTTTATCACATGCTTCACTCCTTTCCGCTGCGAGTTAAAGCTCATATCATGTTAGCCTTTTTTCGCACCAGCCTTGCCTACTTTTCTGCGGACATGTTCGTCCGCATAGCGTATACCTTTACCCTTGTAGGGTTCCGGCTCACGCACAGCGCGAATGTCAGCTGCCAGCTGCCCGACCTGCTCCTTGCTCGCACCCCGGACAATAATCTTGTTTGGTGCAGGCACTTCAATCTCCAATCCTTGCCCCGGTTCAATTTCCACCGGGTGTGAATAGCCTACGGTCAGTACAAGCTTGTTACCTTGCTTCGCCGCCCTGTAGCCAACACCAACCAGCTCCAGATTTTTTTCAAATCCCTTAGTCACACCTTCGACCATGTTCGCTACCAGCGTTCTGGTCAAGCCGTGCAACGATCTGTGCTGTTTCTGATCGCTGGGGCGCGCAAATATGATGTTTCCGTCTTCTATGTTAACGGTAATATCTTTTGGCAGCTCCCTGCTTAAAGTCCCCTTCGGTCCTTTAATGTTTATGTTTGCCCCATTAAGCTTAACATCAACACCCGCAGGAATCGCGACGGGTAATTTCCCAATTCTCGACATTTTCACACCTCCCGCGCAGTTCTTCGAATTGCTCAAACCACTTTTACTAGTATTACATCTTACCAAACATAGCAGACTACTTCTCCGCCCAGACGACGCTTTCTCGCTTCCTTGTCTGTCATTATTCCCTGGGATGTGGAGATAAGGGCAATACCTAACCCCCCCAATACCCGCGGAATTTGATCTTTTTGAACATAAACGCGCAATCCCGGTTTGCTGATGCGCTTCAATCCGGTAATAACCTTCTTTTTATCCGGACCATACTTCAGGTACAGTCTTAACACACCCTGCTTCCCATCATCAATGTATTCAAAATCCTTAATGAAACCCTCTGTTTTGAGGATTCCCGCCATTGTTTTTTTTACGTTGGAAGCCGGAATCTCTACCTTATCATGGTTTACAGAATTAGCATTCCGAATTCTTGTCAAAAAATCAGCAATTGGATCAGTCATAACCATCTTCATTGACCCCCTTCCTTAAGTCCAACCTTACCAACTGGCCTTTGTAACGCCAGGAATTTGACCTTCATAAGCCAGCTCGCGGAAACAAATACGGCACATGCCGAACTTCCGCATGTAAGCATGGGGACGACCACATATTTTACATCTATTATAAGCCCTTACTTGAAACTTAGGTGTCCTGCTCTGCTTGTTCTTTAGGGACGTTTTTGCCACATAGCTCCCTCCTTATCATTAAAATGGGCGGTTATCTATCGGCAAAAGGCATGCCCATTAATCCCAGCAGCTCCTTTGCCTCTTCATCTGTCCTGGCTGTTGTAACGAAAACAATATCCATCCCCCGAATTTTTTCAACCTTATCATACTCTATTTCAGGGAATATTAGTTGTTCCTTGATGCCTAAGGTGTAATTACCCCGACCGTCAAAGGCGTTTGTCGGCACTCCTCTAAAATCCCGTAATCTGGGCAAAGCAATGTTTAAGAGTTTGTCAACAAACTCATACATCTTCTCGTTTCTCAGAGTGACTTTAACGCCAATCGGCATTCCGGCACGGATCTTAAAAGCGGCTATTGAGTTTTTCGCCTTGGTTATAACCGGCTTCTGTCCGGTAATAATCTGCAGATCATTAACTGCCCCATCAAGGGCTTTGGGATTTTGCACCGCTTCACCCATCCCAATGTTAATCACCACTTTTGCAAGTTTAGGTACTTCCATGACATTTTTATAACTAAATTTTTGTCTCATTGCAGGAGACACTTCGTTTGTGTATTTCTCTTTTAAGCGTGTCACACCTTCAACCTCCCTTCCGACCGGGTTTACTTGTCAAATTCTTCGCCGCACTTATTACAAACCCTGATTTTTTGACCATCGGCCAAAAGCTTTTTATTTATGCGAACCGGCCCTTTACACTTTGAACAATAAATCATCGCGTTCGAGCTATCGATCGCAGCTTCCTGCTCAATAATTCCACCCTGCGGATTTTTATTCGAAGCCCTAGTGTGCCGCTTCATGATGTTGACCCCTTCAATGATAATCTTCCCTTTGCCTGGATCAACATTGAGTATCTTCCCTTTTTTCCCCGCGTCTTTACCGGATATTACCTGAACCATGTCTCCTTTTTTGACATGAACCTTTGCCTTCATAAACTCACCTCCAGTGGTAGAATAGCATCACTGCTTAAAGCACCTCAGGCGCTAAAGAGAGTATTTTGACGAAATTCCTTTCCCTCAACTCGCGGGCAACAGGACCAAATATCCTCGTACCCCTAGGGCTTTTGTCCTCTTTGATAATAACCGCAGCGTTTTCGTCGAAGCGTATATATGAACCGTCATTTCTTCTAACGGCATCTTTAGTACGCACAACAACAGCTCTTACAACCTCGCCTTTTTTTACAACGCCACCGGGTGTAGCTTCTTTCACCGTCGCCACAATAACATCACCCACTGAAGCGTAGCGTCTATACGAACCCCCTAAAGGACGAATACACAACAACCTTTTGGCACCGGTATTATCGGCGACCTTTAACTTTGTTTCTTGTTGAATCACGCCATGTACCTCCTTTTTATAGCAAAGGCGCTTTCTCTATGATCTGGACGACTCTCCAGCACTTTTCTTTACTAACGGGACGAGTCTCCATGATTCTTACCTTATCCCCTGTTTTGCAAGCATTTTCTCCATCATGCGCCTTGTACTTTTTTGTACGTTTCATAACCTTATTGTAAACCGAATGTTTTATATAGCTGTCAACAGCAACCACTACCGTCTTTTCCATCTTATCGCTGACAACAGTACCGGTCATCGTCCGCCGCATACCTCTTTCCAAAACTATACCTCCTTTACAAGAACCCGTATTAGGAAATTCAGCTTCTTTGCTTTTCTAATTCCCGTTCCCTGATAACTGTCTGAGTACGGGCAATTGTTCTTTTAACCTCCCGAATCCTCATCGGGTTTTCTAACTGACCGGTGGCAAGTTGGAAGCGCAGATTGAATAACTCTTCTTTCAGTTGTGCAACTTTTTGAACCAGTTCATCTCCGGTCAAGTCACGAATATTACTAGCTTTCACTTGCTTCACCACCCATCTCCTCGCGCTTGATAAATTTCGTTTTAACGGGCAGTTTATGAGAAGCTAACCGTAGTGCTTCGCGAGCAGTTTCTTCATCGACTCCTGCAATCTCAAACATTACGCGACCCGGTTTAACCACAGCCACCCAATGCTCAGGAGACCCTTTCCCGCTACCCATCCTTGTTTCGGCAGGTTTAGCGGTGATAGGCTTATCCGGAAATATTTTTATCCATACCTGCCCGCCACGCTTGATATAACGTGTCATGGCAATACGGGCTGCCTCTATCTGCCTGTTTGTTATCCAACTGGGTTCAAGCGCCTGTAGACCATACTCTCCATAGGAAACCTTGTTCCCTCGTGTGGCCTTGCCTTTCAGACCCCCGGCGCGATGGGGACGGCGCCACTTTACCCTCTTAGGAACCAGCATTATCGTTCTCCTCCTTCCTGTTCTTAGCCTCAGGAAGTATCTCTCCTTTATATATCCAGACCTTTACGCCTATTTTCCCATAAGTGGTATTGGCTTCAGCAAACCCATAATCCACATCCGCTCTAAGCGTATGAAGGGGAACTTTACCTTCACTGTACCATTCCGTACGAGCTATTTCCGCACCGGCCAAACGACCTGCGCAAGAAATCTTAATACCCTCGGCACCTAACCTCATGGTACGGGACACCGCCTGCTTCATGGCACGACGAAAGGCAATCCTTTTAACCAATTGTGCCGCAATTCCTTCGGCCACCAGCTGAGCGTCAAGCTCCGGTTTCTTTATTTCCAGGATATTGACATTTACCTTTTTGCTGGTCATCTTTTCCAACGTCTTGCGCAAATTTTCTACTTCCGCTCCGCCGCGGCCAATTACAATACCCGGCTTTGCCGTACGGATAGAGATTTTGATCCTGTTGGCAGCACGCTCGATGCCTACACCGGAAATTCCGGCTTGGTATAATTTATCTTTAATGTACTTACGGATCCGGATGTCCTCGTGAAGGAGTTCAGCATAGTTCTTGTCAGCGTACCAATTGCTCTCCCAATCACGAATGATTCCTACTCTTAATCCTTTTGGATGTACTTTCTGACCCACTTGTTTAACCCTCCTCCTTCTCGCTGACTACAACCGTAATGTGACTGGTACGCTTTCTAATCATATCGGCACGACCCATGGCTCTAGGCATAACTCTTTTGAGGGTAGGTCCCGCATCAACATAGGCTTCCTTCACGTAAAGGTTATCAGCATCCATCTCGTGATTATTCCTAGCGTTAGCAACGGCAGATTTTAATACCTTGTTAATCAACACCGTCGCTTTATGGGGTGTAAATTTCAAAGTAGCATACGCTTCAACCACATCTTTTCCCCGGATTAGGTCTATTACCTGCCGGGCTTTCCGGGGAGATATGCGAATATATTTGGCAACTGCTTTGGCTTGCATATTTTTTACCTCCTCTCCCGGAATTTATTTCAAGGCCGTTGACCGTTCAGTATGTGAACCATGACCTCTAAATGTTCTCGTCGGAGCAAATTCCCCCAGCTTATGCCCAACCATATCTTCCGTGACGTAAACGGGCACATGCTTTCTCCCGTCATAAACGGCTATGGTGTGGCCAACCATTTGCGGAAATATCGTCGACCTCCGGGACCACGTTTTTATAACCCTTTTTTCATTTGCACTATTCATTTTTTCTATTTTCTTCATCAGGCTCTCTTCAGCATAGGGCCCTTTTTTCAGCGATCTGCTCATTCATCTGCCTCCTTTCAAAAGTTCTTACAAGCCAACTATTTCTTACGAGGCGTTACAATGAATTTATCCGAGGGGTTCTTCTTCTTGCGTGTCTTTCCACCGATAGCCGGCTTGCCCCACGGAGTCATCGGAGTCTTACGGCCTATTGGCGAACGCCCTTCGCCACCGCCGTGCGGGTGGTCAACCGGGTTCATGACAACACCACGGGTTGTCGGCCTGATTCCCATCCAGCGTTTTCTTCCGGCTTTACCTATTGTAATGTTCTCATGTTCTAAGTTTCCAACCTGTCCGATAGTAGCTTTGCATTTAACATGTACCATACGAACCTCACCGGAAGGCATTCTTATCGATGCATAGTTACCTTCCCTGGCCATCAACTGGGCCGACGTTCCTGCCGACCTAACCAATTGAGCTCCTTTAGCCTGTTTAAGCTCAATATTATGAATGACCGAGCCCACCGGTATATTCAAAAGAGGCAACGCGTTGCCTACCTTAATATCGGCCTCCGGTCCGGATACCACCGTATCTCCGACCTTCAACCCGTTAGGGGCAAGAATATATCTTTTTTCACCGTCTACATAATTCAGCAAGGCAATATTTGCCGAGCGGTTAGGATCATATTCTATTGTTGCCACCTTAGCCGGTATCCCATCCTTGTCACGCTTAAAATCAATCTTACGATACATGCGTTTATGGCCGCCGCCACGGTGACGAACAGTCAATCTGCCTTGATTATTCCGACCGGAATTCTTTTTTAAAGGCTCAATCAATGTTTTCTCCGGCTTTTGCGTTGTGATTTCCTCAAAGGTAGAAACTGTCATCTCTCTTCTACTGGGTGTAGTTGGTTTAAAATCCTTAATCGGCATGCTTTTCCCTCCCTTGCCAATGAATCTTACTCTTCAAATATCGGTAACCTTTGTCCGGCTTTAACCGTTACAATGGCTTTTTTCCATCCCGGCGTCATCCCGGAAGTTCTACCTTGGCGCTTCAACTTTCCTTTAACGTTCATGGTTCTTACCTCGATTACATCAACCTTAAAGATGGTCTCTACCGCGTGCTTTATTTCTATTTTGTTCGCATTTTTATCAACCTTAAAGGTGTACTTGTTGTCCTCCATCAAGCCGGTAGATCTCTCCGTAATAATCGGTTTCACTAACACTTCATGTGGATTACGCATCAGGCCAACACCTCCTCGATCTTTGCGACAGCATCCTTGGTAATAACCAGCCTATCGTATTTTAACAGGTCATAAACATTAATGTTCTCAGCCACAAGGGGTTTAACTCCGGGGATGTTTCTGGCCGATTCATTAACGAAACCGTTTTTGTCGGCTGTTACCACCGCTGCTTTTGTATCAACCTTAAGACTGTCCAGCACTTTGACCATTCCTTTAGTCTTAGGCGCATCAAACGCCAGACTGTCAAGCACTATCAGGGCACCTTCTTTGACCTTAGCCGACAATACAGACTTCAGTGCCAGCCTTCTTTTTTTGCGCGGTATAGAATAAGAATAATCACGAGGCTTAGGACCAAATACTATTCCACCCTTACGCCATAACGGCGATCTTGTCGTACCGGCCCTCGCCCTGCCTGTGCCTTTCTGTCTCCAGGGTTTCTTGCCTCCACCGCGAACTTCTCCCCTACTCTTGGTAGAGTGCGTTCCCCGACGCATACCGGCCAACTGCATTACTACCATTTCATGCACGACCGCTTCATTCGGCTCAATACCAAAGACGGCATCATTAAGTTCAACTTCACCAACTTCTTGGCCTTCCATATTATATAAAGCAACTTTAGGCATCCAATTTTCCTCCCTTCCCGTCAAGCATTAAGCCTTAACAGAACTCTTGATGGTTACCAGACTTTTTTTAGGTCCCGGAATTGCTCCTCTTACCAAAATCAGGTCTTGTTCAGGAACCACTTTAACCACCAGAAGCTTTTGTACAGTTACCCTATCACCGCCGAGTCTACCCGGCATTTTACGTCCGAGGAAAACCCTAGCCGGCCCCTTGGCTCCCAAAGAACCTGAGCGACGATGGTATTTCGAGCCATGCTTCATCGGACCGCGATGCATACCATGACGTTTTATTCCTCCGGCAAAGCCTTTTCCTTTAGAGGTACCTGTTACGTCCACCCAATCCCCTGAGGCAAATACATCTGCTTTGATTTCCTGCCCGATTGTATATTTATCGGAGTCATCAATTCTGAATTCCCTTAGAAACTGATACGGCTTTAATTGATTCTTTTTAAAGTGTCCCAGCGAAGGTTTATTTACATTCTGTTCCTTTGCTTCGCCAAAACCAAATTGAATTGCTTTGTATCCGTCGTTTTCCATCGTTCTTTTCTGAACTACGACGCATGGTCCGGCTTTGATGACTGTCACCGGTACCGCTTGGCCGGTTTCATTAAATACTTGAGTCATCCCAAGCTTTGTACCTATTATGGCTTTTTCCACTTCTGCCACCTCCCTATAGCTTGATTTCAATATCGACCCCGGCCGGCAGATCAAGCCCCATCAGGGCATCGACCGTTTTGGGAGTCGGATCAAGTATGTCAATAAGCCGTTTGTGTGTTCTCATTTCAAACTGTTCACGGGAATCCTTGTTCACGTGAGGAGAGCGTAGAATAGTATACAAATTACGCTCCGTCGGCAGGGGTATAGGTCCTGCCACAGAAGCCCCCGTACGCTTTGCCGTGTCAACAATTTTTTCCGCGGATTTATCAAGGATTTTGTGGTCAAATGCCTTAAGCCTAATCCTGATTTTTTGCTGGTTTGCCATAGCTATATCCTCCTTTTCGCCCGACTTATTATTTTTCGGACATTCTCGGCAGAAATTCCCTGCAGGCAGTTGTACCAACACATCTTCGCCAGACTTATATACCCGCTTTTTGCTAGGGTACATTCGTTATAACAACGCGCTCGGGTGTGTCACAACGCCGACAGCAACCTCCTGCCTCATCGCGTGCCAACCATACCTAATGATTATATTAAAAAACTCGTAAAACCACAAGTGTTTTTTGGGCTGCCTTCATAAAACTTTGGCAGCAAGCTATTCGCTGATGCCGGTAACAACGCCGGCTCCTACCGTACGCCCGCCTTCACGAATAGCAAAGCGCAGTCCTTCTTCTATAGCTATGGGGGTTATCAGTTCTATGCTCATCTTGATGTTATCCCCAGGCATGCACATTTC
>JAHDQS010000036.1 GCA_018433675.1 Clostridia bacterium | reverse complement strand
ATACTTGATCGTCTAAGCAATGTGGTTACATTTTATTCCAGTTAGCCCCTCTGCTAACATGGGTAGGTTTTTTGTTGCCTTTTTTATTCTGCCTTTAATATTTCCCAGTTTTATGGGCTTGACATATTACCGTGGGTCTTTTTCTCTTTGACTTCTGTTTTATTCTTCGGCGCAGGTGGAGGCGCCGAGCCCCTCTTTAACTGGTGGTAATAAGCGTAAGTCATAGGTTCATCTTGTCCTAAAACTTCCGCTTCAAGCACTTTGCCAATAAAAATGGTATGTGTCTCTACCTCTAAAATATCGACTACTTCTGCCTCTAAATATCCCAAGGTGTTTTCCAACAGCACGGGAGCACCGGTAACCCCTTTCTTGTATGAAACGGATTGGTACTTATCCATATCCCTTCCTGATTTAAAACCAAAGTGGCCGATAAAACTCAAAGGTACGGTGTTTGGCAAGACAGATACGGAAAAAACCTTACTGGCTTTTATAAATTCATTTGTTAAATTGCCTTTATTGATACTTATGGCTACCGTAGCCGGGTCAGATGAAATTTGGAAAAAGGTATTGGCAATCTGCCCATTGTACTTTCCGTCTTTAAGTGAACCGATTACATATAATCCATAACTAATCTTGCGAAATATTTTTGTATCTATGCTTCTCATCTCCTTTTTCTTCATTATAACCGGAATAATTCGACTTCAGCAAGTACAAACATGCAAACATGGGGTCAGACTTGAAAAATTCACTTATTGTTAACACTATATCCTCGTCTCGAAGGGATTGCAAAATGGTGCCGTGAGGGAGTATTATTGGGGATAGGGGACATGAATGATTGTTGATATGAAAGATCGTTGAAGAGGTGTTGATATTTTGGAAAATAAATTGCTGAATTTAGGTTTTACCGAAAGATACGTTAAAGAAGCCGCTTGCCATGAAGGTCTGTTTTTAGGAAGAGTGGTTTCCCAATACAAAGATTTGTACAAAGTAATCACCGAGAATCATGAAGTGCTGGCAGAAATATCAGGGAAGTTCCGCTATTCGTCCGAAAAGTTGTCGGATTATCCCGCGGTGGGCGATTTTGTCATGGTCGACAGGGAGGACGATTCCTCAGGGAACGCAATCATACATCATATCTTGCCAAGAAAAAGTGTATTTGCCCGGAAGGCTGCAGGAACAAGCAACGACGTTCAGGTGGTAGCAGCCAATATTGATACCGTTTTCATTTGCATGTCTCTTAATAATGATTTCAATCTGCGCAGGCTTGAGCGTTATTTATCAATTGCCTGGGATAGCGGAGCCGTGCCGGTGATCGTGCTGACAAAAGCGGATTTGTGCGATGATGTCTCCGGGAAGCTTTTTGAAATCAAACACGCAGCGATAGGTGTTGATCTTGTTGTCACCTCTAGCATGACCCAGGACGGATACAAAACAATACTTGGATATATTAAGGCAGGACGTACGGTGGCTTTTATCGGTTCCTCCGGGGTCGGGAAGTCGACTTTAATCAATCGTCTTCTGGGAGAGGATGTTATTGAAACCAGAGAAACGAGAAGAGATGACAAAGGGAGACATACCACCACAAGACGGGAATTGATCGTAATACCTTCAGGCGGCGCAGTCATAGACACTCCGGGAATGCGTGAGCTGGGGGTTGAAAGCGTGGATTTGGTAAAAACTTTTGCAGAAATCGATGAGATTGCCAAAGAATGTAGGTTTAACGATTGTCAGCATGAAAACGAACCGGGTTGTGCCGTGAAAAAAGCTATTGAAGAAGGTTTTATTACCGAAGAGAGGCTCATCAGCTATAAAAAGCTGAAGAAAGAGGCCAAGTATGAAAGGTTAAACTCCAAGCAAATCGAAAAGGAAAAGATAAACGAAATGTTTTCCGGTTTTGGTGGAATGAAAAACGCCCGGGAATATATAAAAACAAAGAGTAAAAACAAAAATAGGTGATGGTCCCCTTGAGGGGCTCAGGCAGTAAGATATGTGGATTAATCAGGGGGAATGTATTCATGGGTAAAGCAAAGTTCTTAAAAACACTGACAGCGGGGATATGCTTAACAGCATTATTGACCGGCACGGCTTTAGCTGATGGCGGGGAAGAGCAAGATATTAAAATACAAATAAACGGGTCTTGGCTGCATTGTGATACTGCGCCGTTCATTGAAAACAGTCACACATTATTACCCTTGCGGGCAGTTATGGAGGGTTTAGGGGCCAAAGTTGAATGGTATTCGGAAAGAGAAACTGTTAAAGTTTATGCTGATGATGTGAACATTGAATTAATTATCGGCGAAGAAAAGGCAAAGGTTGTAAGGCGTATTGAGGGAACAGAAAAAGAAGAAGAGTTGAACTTAGAAGTTGCGGCAAAGATTGTAGGGGGTCGGACTTTTATTCCGGGGTGTTTTGTCAGTGAGGTCTTTTCTGCTGAAGTGCAGTGGGATGATCGCTTAGGGGCAATGATTATTGAAACCGGAAATATGAGTGATATTCCTGAAATAGAAAAAGTGATTGCGGAATTTGGAGAAAAAATAAAACTGGTTTCTTTGTTTGCTCCCCAAGACGTCTTGAATGAATGTTTGCAAGAAACCTACGGCGAGTTGGTATCACCCGTGCTTCTTGAAAAGTGGCAGAGGGATAAGACAAACATCCCGGGAAGATTAACTTCCAGTCCTTGGCCGGAGCGAATAGAGATTCTGACCATTGAAAAGATTTCGGTAGGCGAGTATGTAGTCAAAGGGGAGATTATAGAGGTAACCGGTACAGAACAAAAGAGGGGAGGAGTTGCCGGCAGGCGACCAATCACTTTTTTTGTAAAAAAAGAAAACGATCACTGGTCTATTAACGATGCTAACCTTGGTGTTTATGAAGAGGTCAAATCGGTTGTTTATCAAAACACGCAATACGGTTTCAATTTTTATTTGCCGGAGAGTTGGGAAGGTTATAAAGTTATCGACGGTGACAAATGGGAGGGAGCTAAGGAAACAGGTCCCATTATCTATATTCGGCACCCTCTCTGGACGACTGAAAACCAGCGACAAGATATACCCGTCATGATATTTACTGCCATCCAATGGAGTTCGCTTCAACAGGAAGAGTTTAATGTGGGAGCGGCA
Source organism: Clostridia bacterium (assembly GCA_018433675.1). GTDB lineage: Bacteria > Bacillota > Peptococcia > DRI-13 > SM3-B62 > SM3-B62. The sequence continues at coordinate 14,103 of JAHDQS010000036.1, read as the reverse complement.
CCTATACCGCCGAAAGAACTTGACCGTAATGATAAATATGTTTTTGCCCTTCCGGCCCGCTATAATTACGCATTTCCAACAGGGTATGAGGAGGTTGAGGAGATTTTAGAAGGTGAGCCGTTGCAGGCAAATAACAGCTAATACTGCAGGTGAAAAAAAGGGTCAAGATCATTTCGGGATAAAAATGATCTTGACCCTTTTTGGCGTGCTTTCATATTACATAGGCTGTACACATAATGAGCCGCAAAAACAAATTGACAGATTTTGATATGAATAGTATGCTAGAATTGATACATCGATAACGATAGATATGAGGTGACGTGATAGTATGGATAGAATCCATATTGAAGATGCCAAGTTATTTAAAGCCTTTTGTGATGAAAACCGCCTGCAAATATTAGAGATGTTGCGGGGCGGAGAGAAGTGTGCCTGTATCCTGTTGGAAGATTTGAATATCGGGCAATCCACATTGTCGTATCATATGAAGATCCTCTGTGATGCGGGTATCGTCGAAGGTCGCAGCGAGGGGAAATGGACCCATTATTCCATCAGCGAAGAGGGGAGCGGGAAGGCAAAAGAGCGGTTGGAAGTACTGACTGCCGCAGGGGTATCACAAGAGGACTACTGCTGTTGTTGTTCCGAAGCGGATAAAAAAGAGGTCGTAGTGGATTTTCTCTACCTCGATCTGAATACCTGCGAACGTTGCATGGCGACTGATTCAACCTTAGATGAAGCTCTTGCTGAACTATCAAATGTGCTGGATTCCCTTGGTTATAAAATTATTGTGAACCGAGTCAACATCACTTCCCGTGAAATTGCCCAAAAGCATCGGTTTTTGAGCTCACCGACAATCCGTGTAAATGGCGAAGACATTTGTGCGGAGGATATCACAGAGAATAACTGCAAAGATTGCGGTGACCTGTGCGGCAGCGAGGTGGAATGCCGGGTTTTTGTTTATGACGGAGTGGAATATGACCAGCCGCCAAAAGCCATGATCATAGACGGTATCTTGAAAGTGCTGTATTCTGCGCAAGAGCCCATGAAAGAAACTTGCGAGGAAAAACCGTATACACTGCCGAAGAATTTAGAAAAATTCTTTGCGAGCAAAGACGCCTCCTGATTTATTTACTAAGGGAAAAAAGGCGTGCCTCAGCGACAGAAAACAGAACAAGGCAAATAATCACCGTAATTATTATTGACGGGTATTGGTTTGCGAAGCCGCTTGCGGAGACATGCTTGATTAGGATGCCGATATAGGCCCAAATCAGAACAAGTCCGTAAGGAATTTCCCTATTTTTCGACATCGTTAAACTTCCAATAACCATACCTACGGCAATGATAACAATCGCCCAGATATACTCAGGGATTCCCCAACCATTCCAGTTTTGGCTGACAAGAAAAGTAGTCGCGTTAGCGATTGTAGCCACTGTAATCCAACCGAAATATACGCTGAAGGGAAGAGATATAAAGAACTTTTCTTTAGATGAGAGATACTTTCTATTTATCTTAATTAACTGATTTATCAGGATCAAACATAATAAAATTACAACAATCAGTAGCAGTGATAAGAAGATAAGGTGATAATGCCAGGAGAATATCCATGCCGTATTGGCAAGGGAGGAAATAGAAAAATAGAGGCAAATTTCTTTTAGCAAATCTGCTCGCGAAGCCATCCAATGATCCTGGAAAAGGCCGAATTGGTAGAGTACATGTATTAACAGTAATAAATAAATCAGACCCCAGATTATGAATGTTATCCCAGCCGGTGCAAAGAGATTCGGATAAGAATCTGATACTTGCCCTGTTGTTTGTCCGTTAATAGGCAGAGTGTTTGCAAGCACATTTACAATTATCATAACTAAAAACGAGAGTAATACGAGAATTCTCATGGGGGTAATAGGAATGTATGTTTGATTTTTCTTACTGATATTCATTGCGCAAACCACCCTTCAAAATCATTTTATTCAACTTCAATCAATTCATATTCCTTTGTACCTATCCCGAGTTTCATGGCATGCTCAATGCAGACTTGCCAATTTGTATCGGGGTGGGTATTTTTAAAGTGATCTTCGTGCTCCGCCTTAATTTCATCGAGCACGCTGCCTGGGATGATAGGTTGTTTATTCACTGCATCTGCGCAAGCCATATCTAATGCCACCGGGTCAAAGGAGGCGAACATTCCCACGTCAGGTGTGATCGGCAGGTCGTTTTCACTGTGGCAGTCACAATTGGGAGAGACATCTATTACCAGACTGATATGGAAGTTTGGCTTATCCTTTATTACCGCCCAAGTGTATTCGGCAATTTTGCAATTCAGCATGTCACAGGAAGCATCAAAGGGTACCTTTATAGCGTCCATCGGGCACATTCCGATACACCGGCCACAACCTACACATTTATCGTAATCAATAATACATTTCCCATTATCTATCTTAAGGGCATTATGAGCACAGGCTTTTAAGCACATGCCACAGCCGATACATTTTTTGATAATAACCCTTGGTTTTCCGTCAGAGTGCATTTCCATTTTTCCTGCGCGGGAACCGCAGCCCATACCGATGTTTTTCATTGTTCCGCCGAAACCGGTGGTTTCATGTCCCTTAAAATGGGTTAACGATATAAGAACATCAGCCTCCATAATGGCAGTGCCGATTTTTGCTTCTTTCACATATTCGCCGTTGATAGGAACGAGATTCTCATCCCTACCTTTCAAACCGTCGCCGATAATGATGTGGCAGCCTGTGCTGAATGGGGAAAAGCCATTTTCATAAGCAGCCTCAATATGGTCTAAGGCGTTTTTGCGGCGACCGACATAAAGGGTGTTGCAATCAGTGAGAAAAGGTTTACCGCCTAAAGATTTTATGACATCGGCAACCGTCTTGGCATAGTTAGGACGGAGATAAGCCAGATTGCCGGGTTCGCCGAAGTGGATTTTTATAGCGGCAAATTTCTTGAAAAAATCGATTTTCTCTATACCGGCTGTTCTAATAAGTTTTTCCAATTTCATCTGTAAACTTACCTTAAAGGCGACAGTGCGCAGATTGGTGAAATATACTTTTGATTTTGTCATGATCATCAATCCCTTCCTTTGCGGCCATTATATTACACGTTTATGTGTGCGGTAAAGAAAAACATATGATTGTTGATATAATTATGCTGCAGGTATCACTGCTACATATAATACATAATAAGGGAATAATTCAAGCCTGACCCCTGCCCCCCTTACTATAAATATTCAAAAATCTTGCTTAAAATACTAAATATTACCTGGACAAGATGAATGCATATTGTTAGAATTGAGCATATATGTATTATATTTAGGAGGAGGGAAATAAATTGCACAACCCATTACATACAGCATCGGCAGGGAAAAGCAGATCCGATCGGGCGCTTTTCTTGACTGCATTGACATGTATCCTGATGATGGTTATGGCTATGCCGGTTTTTGGGTATTATGGCAGTGATCCCGGAAGCAGCGGAGATACTCCCGTAGTGATTGAACCGGTCGGGGATACTGTAATCAGTGGCGAGGCGACGACAGACGATGACGTTGAGTTGGAAAACAATCTCAGCACTACCGGAACAGCTACCGTAACCTTAGCGGACAAAGACGTACCGGAGGCGGAGATAAGTACCGGGATTGTCAATGGCTTGGCAGAGAATGATATTCCTCTCGTCATAGAGAATGAAGGAGTATCGCTGGAATTTACCGGGCAAGCCCTTTTGACATCGAAGGTCACCCAGGCCGTGGCTACCGAACAAGCTACGGTGAAAATAGGGGCGAAGGTTGTTACAACCACTGAAAAAGAGGCTATCATGTCGAAGGCCGGTTTAGGAGAAAGCACCGGAATTTTCGAAGTGGGCGGCAAGGTCGTTGATCTGACAGCCAGTCTGAATGCTGGTTCAACCAGCGAATCGATATCAAGCTTCAACGAACCGGTAGCCGTCACAATTGATTTGTCTGATCTGAATTTGACAGCTGCACAAATCCAGCAGTTAACTGCCACCAGGATGGAAAAAGACGCTGAAGGAAACTATGTTCCCGTGGTCTTGGGCGGAACATATAACGCCACAACGAAAAAGTTTACCTTCTACACAGAAAAGTTCAGTATTTATACAGTCGTAAGGAAAGAAGGACTTGTTAACATCTCCATGGTGATTGACAGCACCAACACCGTTTTAAACGGTGCCGGCAAGGCGATAGATGCCCCACCAACAATCGTTGAAAATCGGACAATGGTGCCCTTGCGCTATGTTGCCGAGGCTCTGGGCGTTGAGGTGGAATGGGTAGAAAGTACTCAGACCGTTGTCATGAAACAGGGCGGGAAACAGCTTTCCTTCGCCATAGGCAAGATAACACCGGGGATGGATGTGCCGGCCATGATTGTCAATAGCCGCACATTAGTGCCAATAAGGTATATAAGCGAATCCTTCGGAGCTAAAGTAAACTGGATTCCTTCAACCCGGACTGTACAAGTATTTAAGTAGAGAACAGCAAGACTAACAAGGACAGAGTATATACGGGAGGAGTATCCAGCCGGATACTCCTCTTTGTACAAACGTAGCTTGCCATCTTGCAAGCTGTTACGGGGTGATTAGGATAAATCCTCTACCAATACCAATACTACAGGAAGAAAAGAAAGAACAGCCTATCCTGCAAGCCCTGTTGTTTTGGGGTCTGGGGGTTTTATTGATAGCGGCTCCGCTTTTGCGGGGGCTGTACTATTACCTGGAGTTCACCCAGGCGCAGATGTACCTGGGGGCCATATTTATTTTTTACGGTTGCCGGCGCTTCTTACGGCGGGATAAGCAACTTAGTATAGGTTGGTTGGAAATATTACTTATTATCTACATTGTCTTTAACATTCTTAGTCTCTTGACGGCCGTGCACATCAAGGATGCTGTTTTCGGCACTTTCAAGGCTTTGAACTATGTGATTATCTTTTTCCTTGTCCGGGATCTGACCCGGGAATTATCCTGGCGCAACCGGTTGGTGGTGCTCTTGTTCATCAGTAGCGTGGTTGCTTCGGTAGCGGCATTTTTAGTAGAATTGGAACTGATATCTTTAGCTACACTTACTGTTGATGCCAATTGGGCTTTCTCTACACTGGAATACGTGAACGCTTACGCCGTTTTTGCCGCCGTGGGAGTACTACTCGGCCTAGGATTGGTCGGATATTTCCGTTCCATATTGGCCAAAGCCCTTATCGGAATGGGTATTTACCTTAATGCCTTTGGCGTTATCATCAGTATGTCACGCGGTACCTGGATTTTGCTCAGTTTGCTCCTTGTGACTTACCTTTTGCTCAAGGGAAGCACGGGTTTTTGGAAGTCCTTCTATTTTTACGCACTCATAATATTTTCTGCCGTTTTCACCAGTAAGGGATATTTGGAGGCCATCTCAGCCGGCGAATTGCAAACAGCTAAAAATTGGCTGCTAATTGGTCTTGTTTTGACCGGATTGGGGACAGCCTTTGTCTTTTGGGTGCCCCGGTTTCTTACACAGATCCGTCTCAAACGACACTATAGCCTTGTGTTGCCGTGGGTTTTTGCTTTGGGAGTCGCGATCGTAGGCGTTGCCTACTTCAGTTATGTGGCTGATGTTTATCCCACCGGAGGCGGTCGTATCGTATCCGGTAACGTGATTACAACTCTTGAAAGCATAGGCGGGCAGGACAACAGCTATCAAGCCCGCTTAGAGATGAGCAAACTTGCTGCCCAGATGGTTATGGACAGGCCTTTGACCGGTGCGGGAGGCGGGGGTTGGAACGCCCTTTACCATCAATACCAGGATAAATTTTACTGGTCCAGCGAGGTGCATAACCACTACCTCCAAATAGGGGTAGAAAACGGCATGATCGGCATGTTAGCTTATCTGGCCTTCTGGCTGGGTTTAATAGCTATCACTGCACGATACTTCTATAAACGTCGGGGACAGACCTCCTGGCCCTTGGGCTTAAGCGTAGGCTTGGCGTTGTTGTTGTTGCTTTTGCACAGTGCAATGGATTTTGAACTCTCACTGCCGGCTGTGGCCATAACTCTCTGGACCCTTGGTGCCATGCTGAGCAACCAGGTAATAAAGAAAAGGAAAGTAATTAAAAACCTAAAAATACCGGCATTATCCGTCATAATCCTTCTTGTTGTCTGCGGTTTGACCTCCTTGGGGTTGGGGTATCGTGAACATCAAGCTCAGGCTCTTGTACAAGAGGGTGCTCGAGAGCTGGTTGCCGGGCAGTATGCACAAGCATTGGAACATTATGAAAAGGCCTTTGCCTTATCCCCCTACACGGGAGAAACAGCGGCTAACCTTGCACAATTGCACGGTTATACATATTACAAAACGAAGAACGAAGAAAACAAAACAAAAGCCGTCGAATACGCCCAAAGTTCCGTCAAATTGACTCCAAGCTATATCCCCGGCAGCCAAAAGGTTGCTCAAACCTATTGGTTCATTGGAGATAAGGAAGCACGATTCCTGGAACAGGAGCGGCTTACGAAAGTTGCCCCGAAAATGGTTGAGGCCTGGTCGGCGCTGTCCCAGAGTTACCTGGATAGTGGTCTTGCCTTACTCAGACAACAAGATGTCACCAAAGCCGGGGAGAAACTGGAGAAGGTTCTCAATGCCATGGACACCGTTCAGGAAAACTATGTTATAGCAAAAGAATGCTACACAATGAGACCCACACCACAGCTTTACTTGGCCGCCGGACAGGCGGCATTCCTGCTCGGTCATAAAGAAACTGCGCAAGAATATCTTGAGCAGGCCCTGCGGTATGGTGATACGAAAGAGAAAGCCGGCATCTGGTTGAGCGTGGTCTTTGAAAACAGCGATGAAAAGAAAAGCGCCACCTTCTTTAAACAGTATGTTAATGACAATGCAGCAAAACAGACTGCATACGAAGAAATACAGAAATTGTATCTTACCCTTAACTAACGAGGAGGTTGTCCATGGAACGGGAATTGGAAACACGACAGGAGACAGTGGAGCTTGACCTGCAGGATATTTTGGGAGTACTTAACAAGTGGAAGATAATGATAGTAATCATCACCTTGGTTGCCATTTTGGTGGCAGGAATTCTATCTTTCTTTATACTTCCACCGATTTACGAGGCCCAGACAACGCTCCTAGTGGTGCAGGGTGAAGATAAAAAAACCGTTAGCGCAAGTACTGATGATCTGGAATCATTGATTAGCGATATTTCGCAGCTGCCAGCCATGACTATCAAGACCTATGTGGAACAGGTGAAAAACCCGGTCCTCTTGGGAGAAGTGGTCAAAAAGCTGGAATTAGAAACTTTGAACTATACATATTCGACCCTGGAAAAGATGGTCGAAGCTACATCTATTCAGGACACCAACCTAATCAAAGTGACAGTGCAAAACACCGATCCCAGACTGGCCCTGTCCATCGGCGAAACCTTGACGGAAGAGTTTTTGGACAGTATCTCAAAGAACAACCAGATGCAGATGAGCAAATCGGTTCAACTCCTAGAGGAGCAAGCGGCTCTCGTCAGCACCCAACTCGAAGAACAAAGAGCCCTCTTGCGAGAATTTGAGTCCCGCCCCAATAGCGTAGCCTATATGCAGCAGCAGCAGGAAGGGTACATGCAGGAACTTACCACCTACCGCAGCAGCTACAATGAGACCAAAATCGCCTGCCGACAACTGGAAACCGGGATTAACGAACTGGAATCCCAGCTTGCAGCCACCTCCAAAACCCTCGAAGAAGGGCAGCTCAATCCCCTCTACCAGAGCTTGACCGAGAAATTATCTACAAAGAAGCTGGAATTGGCTGAAAGAAAGTCCCAGCTTGCCACCACTTCCGAGTATATTCTCAATTTGGAGAAGAAGCTGGATTCTTTGCAGATTCAACTCACCGATAAAAGAGCGGAAGCCGACCTTTTGTATGATAGGGTAGAAGAGTTAGAAAAGACCAATCAACTCCTGACAGAAAAGATTACTCAGACCCAAATCAGTCAATCGGTCAGTTTAGGAGACACCAGTCTTTTGATTATTTCCCCGGCCACAGTCTCAAGCGATCCGGTGAAGCCGAACAAGAAGCTGAATATCGCTATTGCTGCGGTACTTGGCTTGATGCTGGCAGTCGCCTTGTCCTTCGTTTTGGAGATGCTGGATAACAGGATCAACACGAGGAAGGATGTTGAAAAATATCTGCAATTGTCGGTGCTCGGGGAAATCCCGATTTTTTCGGAATCCAATGGACATCTTTCCAGACAAAATAAAAATGGGAAGAAAAAAGGCAAGAAAAAGCTGCTGCGCGTGCCTCTTATCACCTACGAGAATTCCAAATCGCCGGAAGCTGAGGCTATTAAGGTCTTGCGGACAAATCTGCAGTTTGTGGGTGTAGACAAACCCATGAAAACAATCCTCTTTACCAGCACCGGACCGGATGAAGGAAAATCCCTCGTCCTAGCCAATTTAGCTGTTGCCCTCGGGCAGACGGAAAAAAGGGTCCTGGTAATTGACTGTGACCTGCGTTTGCCTGTACAACATAAGATATTTAATATATCAAACCTTCACGGTGTCACTAACACATTTGCGGAGGAAGGATCGTACAGACAACATGTTCAGAAGACCCAAACCGAAGGAGTGGATCTCTTAGCAGCCGGGCCTATTCCGCCTAATCCCTCTGAGCTTTTAGGATCGGAACGCTTTACCAAGCTTTTGGATGAATTGAAGGAAGAATACGACTATATCCTGGTCGATGCTCCTCCGGTATTGGCTGTGACCGACGCCAGCCTGCTATCTACCAAGGCCGATGGAGTTATCACCGTTGTCCTATCCGGACAGACCCAAATCAACCGGGCTAAAGAGGCCAAGGAACAGCTTGTCAGGAGTAAAGCCCATCTTGTAGGGGTGATACTCAACGGAGTAGAACGCAGTAAGGGAGAAAATTACTACTATTACTACTATCGGGGTGACGAATAAATTGTCAAACGTGGACTACCACAGTCACATCCTGCCGCGATTGGACGATGGCTCAGAAAGCTTGGAAGAATCCTTAGGGATGGCAAAAGCGGCAGTCGAGGTTGGATTTGAGACCGTAATTGCAACCCCTCATTACGAGACCTATTACTACAAAAACGATCGGGAAATCGTCCTGCAGGCAGTTGCTGCCTTTCAAAAGGCGGTAGGCGAAGCGGGTATTCCTCTTGCCATTGAACCCGGCTCGGAGGTCATGCTTGGTCCTGAGATTCCTGACTTATTGGCCCAAAACAAGTTGATGACTATGCAGGACAAGAAGACGCACTTGCTCGTGGAGCTGCCCTTTAGTACCTGTCCCCTCTGGGTAGACGATGTGATCTATAGATTACAGCTTCAAGGGATAACACTGATAATGGCCCATCCCGAGCGCTATTTATGGCTCGGAAAAGATCTGGAATGGCTGATAGCCAAGAGAGAGAATGGGATGCAGCTACAAGGGAATATCGGTAGTCTTAAAGGAAAGTACGGACATGGTGTCCAGACCCGGATAGAGCAGTTATACAGGCATGGATTGATTGACCTGTGGGGAAGTGATGCCCACTCCGTGAGGGGTTATCAAATTATCACTGCCCCCTAAAGCTCACTGGCGTACCTATTGAAAGAAGGTGAAGAAAATGAAAATAAACAGACGTTTTGTAGCTAAAGCCCTTATCGATCTCCTCCTAGTTAACCTAGCAATTATCTTATCCCTTCTTTTGCGTTTTGACGGTCATGTTCCGGAACTTTATGTCCTGGCCTATCAAAGATTAGTTCTGATTTTTATGGTAGTACACCTGACCTCCAATTATTACTTCGGACTGCACAAAAGGCTCTGGCAGTATTCCAGCATTCATGAAATGAAATCGATCATCTATGCCGTCAGCAGTGCCGTTGCTATAAATGTTGTGTTAGCCTTTTTCTTTGAAGTGAGACTTCCCCGGTCCACCTATATCCTGACCTGGATCCTTTCCGTCGGCCTGATTGGCGGTTCTCGTCTCTTCTTGCGCATGATACGTAGCGGACATCTTTTTCCGAAAAGAGGAGATGGACCTGCAACTCTGATTATCGGGGCGGGACAAGCAGGGATTATCATGGTCAAGGAGCTTGAACATAATTCGGAAAGCGATTTGAATGTTATTGGCTTTGTCGACGACGACCCGAACAAGCAAAACAGCCAACTACTGGGTTTGCCCATCCTTGGTCCGTGCGAGGATATTCCTGTGCTGGTGGATAAATACGGGATACATGAAATCATTATTGCCATGCCCTCTGCTCCCGGTTCGGTGATTCGCGAGATTACGAGGGTATGTGCCGATTTACCGGTACGTATCAGGACGCTACCCGGCCTTTACGATTTCGTTGAAGGTAGGAGGGCAGTAAAACAGATTCGCGAGGTCAAAGTGGAAGACCTTTTAAGGCGAGAACCGATATCCCTGGAATTGAAAGAGATTGCAGAGTATCTGACCGGGCGCTGTGTACTCGTCACGGGAGCCGGAGGTTCCATCGGTTCGGAACTTTGCCGTCAAATATCCCGTTTTGCTCCTAAGGAACTTTTGCTGCTCGGACACGACGAAAACCCCATTTTTGAGATTAATAACAAGTTGCAGGCCGAACATCCGGAGCTTAATTATGTGCCGATAATTGCGGACATCAAAGACCGCAACAAACTCTTAGCCGTTTTCGAAAAATACCATCCGGACGTTGTTTTTCATGCCGCTGCACACAAACATGTGCCGCTGATGGAAACCCACGTTTCCGAGGCAATCAAAAATAACATATTCGGAACTTTGAATTTAGCTGATGCCGCCCAAAAGACAAAGACTGGAATATTTGTTTTGATCTCCACCGACAAGGCCGTAAATCCCTCCTGTGTAATGGGTGCAACCAAAAGGGCGGCAGAAATGATTATGCAAGCCTATTCCCACCTAAAGGAGACACGTTTTGTCGCCGTCAGGTTTGGTAACGTTCTGGGAAGCCGCGGCAGCGTCTTGGAGGTTTTTAAGGAACAGCTTGAACGGGGCGGACCCCTTACCGTTACTCATCCTGAGATGACCAGGTATTTCATGACGATTCAGGAAGCGGCCAAACTGGTAATTCAAGCCGGGGCTATAGCCAACGGCGGTGAGCTCTTCGTCCTCGATATGGGCCAACAAATCAAGATAATGGATCTGGCCCAGGATTTCATCGTCTTTTCCGGTTGCGACAAAAAGGACATTACCATTGAAATAGTTGGCATCAGACCGGGAGAAAAGCTTCATGAAGAGCTTGTCGCAAAAGAGGAAGATGTTGCTACTACCAGACATCCCCGTATCAATGCTGTAAGGCCAACTGATTTTGATAAGGAGGAATTTGGCGACTGGTTGCAGAAATTAGCGTATTATACCTTTGAATCCTACAATCCGAAAAATTTAGCCGAGCTGCTCGATAAAGGGATAGATATCGGCAAAAATTCTCAAGCCGTAAGGGTAAGTTAGGAAGGAGAATATCAAGGGAGAATGCTTGAATTTCTGAAAGCCTATTGCCTGTTTTGCAGAACGGGAGCAGAGAGCCACGTTAAACAAGTGATAAAAGGGACTAACAAAGAAGCAAAAACCATCATTCCTGTCCGTGTCCTCCAGGAAAAGGTTAAAGGTGCCTGGATACCCCGGGAGAGGAAGCTTTTACCTGGGTATATGTTTATCTATGCGGAGAGAGAATTGCCCTTTGAAGACATTAAAAGGCAAACAGCCGTTTACAGGATCTTGGGTTATGAAAACGGCGACAGGCAGCTTTTAGGACAGGATTACGAATATGCCATGTGGCTCTATCGCCACAACGGAAGAATAGGGGCATCCGGCGTGATTATCGAGGGGGCATCGGTTAAGGTAGTCGATGGTCCGCTTTTGGATGCAAAAGGGAAAATTGTTAGATTTGACCGCCATAAGCGCAGGGCTATGGTGAGTTTTGATTTTGACGGAAAAACCCGGCAAGTTTCCCTTAGTGTATTGGATTTAACGCCTTGTGAAGCTTGATCATCGACTCGTGCGTGTCAAGTTTTGCAAGACTAGATAGCAAAGTTTAAGGTAGTGTGGGCATATGTTCCCCCATGAAAGGGCGAAGCTGTGCGAAATAGAATAACAGGATATGGAAAATATATAGTGCCAGATATTGGGCTTAAAGTAGAATATATATAAATTAGCAGATCATGTGTATGAAGATTGAGCAAGCAGAGGAGTTTCGCATATGGTTTATTTAAAAATAAAGAGATTGATAGATATCATACTTTCAACATTAGGACTTATTATATTATCTCCTGTTTTTTTAATACTTATCATAGCAATCAAGCTTGATTCCTCTGGATATGTTCTCTTTAAACAAAAGAGAGTCGGTATCCATAAGAGTCATTTTTATATATTGAAATTTAGAACAATGAGGATTGATACGCCGAAGAACATTCCAACACATCTCTTAGAGAATCCGGATCAGTGGATTACAAAGGTGGGGAAGTTCCTGCGAAGAACATCTCTTGATGAACTACCACAAATCATCAACATATTCAAAGGTGAGATGAGCATCATTGGCCCAAGGCCAGCGCTTTGGAATCAGTATGACCTAATTGAAGAAAGGGACAAGTACGGTGCGAATGACGTGCCGGTTGGTCTTACTGGGTGGGCGCAGATTAATGGTAGAGATGAACTTGAGATTGATGTGAAGGCGAGGCTTGATGGAGAGTATGCAGAGAAGATTGGATTCTTGATGGATGTCAGATGTTTCTTTGGGACGATATTTAGTGTTCTTAGAAGTGATGGTGTTGTTGAAGGTGGGACTGGGATTAAGGCTGGTCAAGCATCCCAAGCAGCAAATTCAAAAACCGAGGAGACAGTGAAGTAATGAAAATAGCTGTACTTTCAAGCCATACGTCATCACTATTTTGGTTTCGTATGGATATGATGAAAGATTTTATAAAGCAAGGACATTTAGTTATTGCTTTAGGACCAGAACCCGAATCAAACTGGAAGAGTAAGTTCGAGGAAAATGGGATTAGATATCAGCAACTCTTTGTAGAACGAAATGGAATAAATCCATTAAGTGATCTAAGGACATATCGTGAGCTTAAGAAATTTATGAAAGAAGAAAAGCCAGATAAGGTATTTGCATACCAAGCCAAAACTGTAGTTTATGGAAGTCTTGCAGCAAAGTCTAATGGTATTACCGAGGTCTACCTATTAATAGCTGGATTAGGTTCGATTTTTAGGGGTGAAGGACTAAATAATAAAATGATTAAGGCAATAATGAAGACCCAGTATCGTTTAGCATGTAATGCAAGCAAGAAGGTGTTTTTTCAAAATAATGATGATAAAAAAGAGTTTATTAATAACAGACTTATTCAAGAAGAAAAAATTGTCATTATAAATGGATCCGGAGTGAATCTAGAGAAGTTTAAACCACAACCGTTGCCTGAAACACCAGTATTTCTTTTTGTCGGACGATTAATTAAAGACAAAGGCGTAATGGAGTATTTAGAAGCCTGCAAGAGAATTAAGGAAGAATATCCTGAAGTTAGATGTTTACTCGTGGGTCCATATGATAGCAACCCGTCAGCAATACAGCCAGAAGAACTTCAACCCTTTATAAATCAAGAGATAATTAAGTATTTTGGAGAACAGAGCGATGTTAGGCCTTACTTAAAACAATGTAGCACTTATGTATTGCCTTCTTACCATGAAGGGACACCTAAAACTGTTCTCGAAGCCATGGCAATAGGGCGCGCGATTATAACCAGTGATGCTCCTGGATGTAGAGAAACTGTAACTGATAAATATAATGGGTTTCTCGTGCCTGTTAAAGATATAAATGAACTAGTTGAGAAGATGAGAACCCTAATAGAAGATCAAGAAACAAATAAGAAAATGGCAGAACGCAGTTTAAAACTTGCTAAAGAAAAGTATGATGTCAATTTAGTAAATAAATCTATTATGAAAACAATGGATTTAATATAAAGACCCACGGTAATATGTCAAGCCCATAAAACTGGGAAATATTAAAGGCAGAATAAAAAAGGCAACAAAAAACCTACCCATGTTAGCAGAGGGGCTAACTGGAATAAAATGTAACCACATTGCTTAGACGATCAAGTAT
>JAHDQS010000030.1 GCA_018433675.1 Clostridia bacterium | reverse complement strand
TAAGAAGGCTGGATATTTTGATTTTCTCGATTACTACGAGTCTGTTCGTGTGTAAACTTGGGAGGAGCCGTATACCGAACGGTACGTGCGGTTCTGTGGGAGGTCGGCTACTCAAGTAATGGGTAGCCTCCTACCCGATTACGAAAATATCTGTTCCAGTGAAATCTCCAAACCTTCAAAGGTCATAGATTCCACAGTCTCTGCTTTTTTGTAAACACGGTGTTCTTTAATATCCTGCTCAGCGAAACAGTATGTATACACCTCTTTACGCCATGGGTTAACGATCCAATACTCTTTGATTCCGCTGCATAAATAGAGATTCAGCTTTTTCAGCATGTCCTTTTTTTGTGTCGATTCAGATAAGACTTCGACCACTAAGGTGGGTATACCTGTGTATCTGCCCTTTTCATTGATATTCTCAGTATCGCAAATCACAATGATATCCGGTTGTACAACATTTTTCTCGTTATTTTTAGTCAGCGTCACATCAAAAGGCGCGGTCAGCGGCCTGCATTTCTTCCCTTTAAACCAGTTGTAGAACATATTGACCAGTTCCAAGATAATGTTTTGATGGTCATATGACGGGGAGGCCAGCAGGTATACTTCCCCATCGATATACTCATAGCGATTCTCACTCTCTTCAGAAAGCTTCAGGAAATCCTGATAGGATATCCTCTCGTTCTTCCAGTCATAGTTTTCGGCCTCTTCTGCCACATTAAAACAGTTTTTAATTGTATCTTGATATTTTTTAATGACTACGGCCCTTTTCCCGTTCTTTGTCACTATTATGTCTTCAAACTGTGCCAGTTTCAAATACTGACCAAAATTGTTTTGGGCTTCTGTTGATGGTATTTCCATAGAATTTCACCTCCATTTTAGCTAATATTTTATTTTAGCTAAAATTAGTATACTTAAGGGATCTGCTTATGTCAAGAGTTGTTCCATTTGGTGTGCTCCGTCTGCATTGGCCTGATTTCGTCCTCCAAATAGCGCCATCAAATTGATGATAATATCGTCTTTGATTCGATTGAAACTATTATTAAATACTATAAAAGATATTTTGAAGAAATATCAGAATATCTTGGTTGTGTATTCGGATCTACAAAGCAATAAACACGCTGCTTGTTTCATACCATTTAATGTACATTATATCCATATTCGGAAATCAGTCGTTTCAACTTCGAAATATAATCAAGAGCCAGTAAACTCAGGTGAGTTTTTTCGTTTGCAATCCAGCCAATACGCATTCGTTCATCTGTTATCAGCGGCACGGAAATAATATTGTCTCCGTTGAGGTCGCTACTCAAAACTCCCGAGCAGATAGTGTATCCGTTTAAGCCAATTAATAAATTAAAGAGTGTGGCACGATCACTGACATGAATTGTTTTCTTGCGAGGAACAGTGCTAAGAATTTCTTCCGAAAAATAAAAAGAATTATACTCACCTTGTTCAAAGGCAAGAAAAGGGTAATTCTCCAAATCTGCAAGAGTAACTGATGTGTTCTCGGCCAGGGGATGCTTTGAACTGATAAAAACATGCGGATCGGCTTCAAAAAGAAGATTGAATACTAAGTGGTTTTCTTTTAGCAATTTATTAAGAACCTTTTCGTTGAAATCACTGAAATATATGATGCCGATTTCACTGCGTAAATTTTTAACATCTTCGATAATCTCATATGTTCTTGTCTCACGAAGTGTAAACTCGTACTCATCTACATCCAAGCCTAAAAGTAATTCAACAAAAGCATTGACAGCAAAAGCGTAGTGTTGGGTGGAAATTGAACAAAGCTGTTTTGAAGGCTTTTTCCCCATATAACGCCGTTCCATCAGTTCTGCCTGTTCTATAATTTGACGTGCGTATGCTAGGAACTCAGTACCATCAAGAGATAATGATATGCCTTTGTTTGTGCGGTAAAAAATCTCTATTCCCAGTTCTTTTTCAAGCTCCTTAACTGCCGTGGAAAGACTGGGTTGTGTGATAAAAAGCTGTTTAGCGGCTTCAGTAATTGAACCGCATTCAACTATTTTGATGATGTATTTCAGTTGTTGGAGTGTCATCTCATTACCTCAAGCATAGTTTTATGCTATGATTATACGGTGTTTTTACAAAACAATCAATGTCAAGACCAAATATTCTAAATCAATGCTACTACCTTTAATTGTCCGGATTATAGCGCCTTAACAGCAAGGAGTTAGTCACCACCGATACCGAACTGAAAGCCATGGCCGTTCCTCCCATGATGGGTGTGAAAATACCAAACACCGCCAAGGGAATACAAACAAGATTATATACAAAAGCCCAAAACAAATTCTGTTTGATTTTGCGCAATGTCTGGCGCGAAAGGCGAATAGCGGAAGCAACAGCCTGTATATCCGAACGGGTAAGAATAAGGGGAGCACTCTCTTTGGCTATATCCGTTCCACTGCCCATCGCCATACCTACATGAGCCACAGCCAAAGCCGGGGCATCGTTAATCCCATCACCCACCATAGCTACTATCTTGCCCGCATCTTTAAGCTTTTGGATTTCGCGAGCCTTATTCTCAGGCAGGACTTCGGCAATGACCTTTTCAATACCCGCTTGCCGCGCTATAGTTTCGGCCGTTTGCCGCTGATCCCCCGTTAACATATAAATATCCAATCCCGTTTGCCTAAGCTGAGCAATTGCAGAAGCGGCATGCTCTTTAATGGTATCCGCCACCGCTATTAATCCCGCCACTTTTTTATCCGTCATGACTAGCATCACGGTTTTCCCTTCTTTTTCCCAACGATTCTTTTGCTCCGCTACCGCTGATATATCTATTTTTTGGGACCCGGCCAAAGCCTCATTACCGATATACCATGTTTCATCCCCCATCTTAAAATAAATCCCTTGTCCCGGTATAGCTTGAAATATGCCTATTTCCCTTAAAGGTGCTCCGACTTCTTCGGCCCGCCGGACAATAGCCCTCCCCAGAGGATGTTCCGATTTTTTCTCTGCCGAGGCGATTATCCCCAGCAATTCTTTTTCCTCAAAGAAAGGCAAGGTATAAAGATCCGTCACAGCAGGTATGCCCTTAGTAAGGGTTCCTGTTTTATCCAAAACGACGGTGTCTATTTTGCCTGCCAATTCCAGATACTCGCCACCCCTGATGAGAATGCCTTTTTCGGCACCCACCCCTGTTCCTACCATAATAGCCGTAGGTGTGGCCAATCCCAAGGCGCAAGGGCAGGCAACAACCAGCACCGTGACCATATGCATTAAAGAATCGCTAAATCCCGCGCCGTTTAGGTACCAAACTATAAAGGTTACCAGGGCAACAGCCATGACAGCCGGTACAAAGATCCCGGCAACCTTATCGGCCAGACGCTGGACAGGGGCCTTGGATCCCTGGGCCTCTTCCACCAAGCGAATGATTTGAGCCAGGACGGTATCGCCCCCCACTTTTTCTGTTCTAAAAGTAAGGCTGCCTTGGTGGTTGACTGAAGCTCCCACCACTTTATCTCCCGGTTGTTTTTCCACAGGCAGGCTTTCCCCGGTAAGCATTGATTCATCAACAAACGAATGACCCTCCAGGATTATGCCGTCTACCGGAATCCGCTCACCCGGTCGTACCAGAACGATGTCCCCCACTTGAACCTCAGCAATGGGAACATCCTCTTCCCCTCCAGCCCTCAGAATACGAGCAGTTTTGGCCTGCAACCCCATCAGTTTTTTGATGGCTTCGGAGGTTTTCCCTTTCGCTATGGTTTCCAGGAGTTTTCCCAAGAGGATTAATGTAATAAGTATGGCCGATGATTCAAAATAGTAGTGTCCCCAGCCGGCCAACAAAGATATTAGGCTGTAAAAATAAGCCATCGAAGTACCCAGCGCTACCAGGACATCCATGTTGGCCCCGCCGGTTTTCAGCGCATGATAGGCTCCGCGGTAAAACTGCCAACCGGCTCCAAACTGAATCGGCGTGGCCAAAAGCAGTTGCACCCAAGGCCCCAACGTATATTGCCTCCAACCGAACAGCATGTCCAGCATCATCCCTAAAAAAGGCAGGGATAAAAGAGCAGCCCCGACAAACCTGATTGTTTTTATCCGCAATTCTTGGCGCTGAGCTTCATTTTTTTCGGTAACTGACAGATCCTCTGTTAAATGAGTCCCATAACCAAGGTCTTCTATCATTTTGCGCATTTCCCGGATGGAAATTAAACCGGGAATATATTTTATCCTGGCCTCACCGGTAGCCAGGTTAACAACTGCTTCCTTCACACCGGATAAGGAACCGAGTTGCTTCTCAACCCTTCCGGAGCAAGCCGCACAGGACATTCCCGTAACCAGCAGTTTCATAGTTTCTGCCCTGACATCATAACCCATCTCCCTTATTTGATTAACAAAGTTGTCAGGCGTGATTTGCTGCGGGTTATAACTGATCGTCGCTTTTTCCAACGCCAGGTTGACGTCCGCTGACAAAACCCCAACCAGGCGACGCAGTCCTTTTTCTACCCTGGCCGAGCAAGCGGCGCACGACATGCCGGAAATGGGAAGTGTTAATTTCAGCTCATAAGTTTTTTCCAACATAGTACACCTCTCTTCTCTAGCCTCTGTTTATTAATCTGAATACTGTCTTCGTCAATTCATCTATAACTTCGTCGTCGCCGGCCTGCAGTTGACCCTTGATGCAAGACTTCATGTGTTTCTCCAGAAGTAGTTTGGCAACGCCGTTTAAGGCCGACTGGGCCGAAGCGATTTGATTCAAGACATTATCGCAGTAAACTCCTTCCTCTATCATTTTTTTTATTCCCCTTACTTGCCCTTCAATCCGGTTCAAACGGACACTTAGCTCTTGGGCCGCTTTTTCATCATCCCAACTTCTTTTACCTTTACCTTGGTAATCCATTTCCATACCCCCCTTGCATTTATAGTATACCCCCCTATGCTATAAATGCAAGGGGTCATTCCGATAATACAAGGAAAATGGTTGTGTATGAGTCAGCTTCTTAGTTATTTTGCTTTTTCAGCTAAAAAAACCTTATACTCTTCTAGCCAACTCTGTTTTTTCTGCATGAATTGCAAAAACAGAGTTATATGCTTATAGGATTCCTCGCTGATATTATGCTCGATTTTCTCCGTATCTTCCAGCGTATTAGTGACGACACCGATCATTGTCAGAAACTTCTCGATTGTTTCGTGACGTTTAAGTAAATACTCACCGCTTTTCCGTCCTCTCTCGGTAAATTCAACAACCCCGTATCTTTCGTAGTTTAAATAACCCATTTCCGCAAGCTTTTGCACCATTTTACTGGCAGATGGAGGTTGAACGTTTAATGCTTCGGCCAGATCACTAATCCGGGTATACCCTTTAGCCTTTCCCAAACGGTAAGCCATTTCCAGATAATCTTCCATACTGGGTGTAAGAATATCCTCATCTTGGCTCTGCAATGAGTAACCACGAACCGTATAAAACTTTCTGTCTTGAGAAACCATGTTCATCCCCCCATCCTGTACCTAATTCTATTACCCCCGGTCATTTATATGACATAGTATCAAACCAAACCCAGCAGAGAGGCAAGCTGTGCCACGGTGCAGCAGATGATGACACCTGTTATGGTAGGAACCAGAAATGATATAACGGTCCATTTAAGGCTTTGGGTTTCCTTCCGAATGGTCAAAAGCGTTGTTGCACAAGGCCAATGGTTTAGTACAAAGAGCATGGTGCAAACAGCGGTAAGCCAAGTCCAGCCATTTTCGACGAATAGCTGTCGCATAGACTCAAGGGATTCCAGCTCTAACATCACTCCTTGAGACATGTAGCTCATAATCAAGATGGGGATTACAATTTCATTGGCCGGCAGTCCGAGGATAAAAGCCATCAGGATAAAACCGTCCAGCCCCAATAAGTGGGCAAAAGGATCAAGAAAACTTGCACAATGATTAAGAATACTCGAATCACCGATCGTAACGTTTGCCATTATCCAAATAACCGCTCCGACAGGGGCTGCTACCACTACCGCTCGACCCAGGACAAAGAGCGTACGGTCAAAAATCGAACGCACAATGATCCTGCCCACCTGAGGCTTTCTGTAGGGCGGAAGTTCCAGGGTAAATGAAGATGGCAGACCTTTCAAAACTGTTTTGGAAAGGATTCTGGAGATTACCAAGGTAAGGACAACCCCCAATACAACTACGAACAGGACGCTTAGAACAGTTCCGATGCTTTTAAATCCCCCCATATTATAAGCGATAAAAATGGAAGCAATGGCTATTAAGGTGGGGAAACGTCCGTTACAGGGCACAAAATTATTTGTGATTATTGCAATCAGACGCTCACGGGGAGAATCAATAATGCGGCAGGCAATAACACCGGCGGCATTACAACCAAATCCCATACACATGGTCAAAACCTGTTTGCCGTGGGCACAAGCCCGTTTGAAGAAACTATCCAAATTGAAAGCCACCCTCGGTAAATAACCCAGATCCTCCAGCAAAGTGAATAGCGGAAAGAAAATAGCCATAGGGGGTAGCATTACGGAAACTACCCAGGCCAGGGTTTTATAAATTCCGAGCACGAGAATACCATGGAGCCAGGCAGGAGAATCCCAAGCCATAAATAATGCTGTAAGCTGTTCTTCCAGATAATTAAAACCCCTTGCCAGCATAGCTGAAGGCACATTGGCTCCTTCAACCGTAATCCAGAAAACCATACCCAGCAGTACCAGCATAATGGGAATGCCGAAAGCTTTGGAAGTAAGGATACTATCTATCTTTCTGTCCAGGGCGTTATGCTGTTTGGTTTCATAGGTTACTGTCTCAGCACAGATATCTTC
This sequence comes from Clostridia bacterium, assembly GCA_018433675.1. Taxonomy (GTDB): domain Bacteria; phylum Bacillota; class Peptococcia; order DRI-13; family SM3-B62; genus SM3-B62. The sequence goes on along the minus strand of JAHDQS010000030.1, from coordinate 34,958 downwards.
TGCCAGCTTAACAATACTTTCGACTAAACGGTCTTTGGTCCTGATGTCCTCGAAGTTTATTACATCTCTGACGGAAACCAGTATTTCTGATAGTCTTTCTTTTTTATTCGGCTCAAAACCCAGATAATGGTCTAATGATTTTAATAGGGTTCTATCTCCGTCCAAAAGGCGCAAGGAGAGCCAACGGGAACTTATCTCCCCGTTTACCGATTCTTTCACTATTGGTTCTAGGATCTCTACCGCCCTTTCCACATTCCTGTCATATTCAACTCTCATGGGATCAACGATTATTTCTCCTGTAGCTACTTTAAAGACAGCATCTTTTAAATCGGCAAGACCTGTTCCGTCTCTGGCATTAGTTCCTATCACCGGCACCCCAAGTTTTGCTGAAAGCCCTGCCAGGTCTATATTAATTTTCTTTCTTTTCGCCTCATCCATCAGATTGACACAGACCACAACCTTATCGGTTATTTCAATTATCTGTAAAGCCAGGTTAAGATTTCTTTCCAGACAGGTGGCGTCTAAGACCACCACTGTGGCATGAGGTCTGCCAAAACAGATAAAATCACGGGCCACTTCTTCTTCAACGGAGCTTGCAAATAAGGAATAGGTTCCCGGCAAATCAACAAGTACAAAGCTTCTGCCTTTATGTCGATATTTCCCCTGGGCATTAGTAACTGTTTTGCCCGGCCAATTTCCCGTATGCTGCTTTAATCCCGTTAAGCTGTTAAAAACTGTGCTTTTCCCCGTATTAGGATTCCCGGCTAAAGCGATGACAAGGTCATAGGGTGAGTCAAGCTTAACTTCAAACATCTCCTTGCCCACCCTCCTAAGAAAAACACTCGACCAAAATATTGGAGGCCTCTTCCGAGCGAAGAGCAATTACTGCTCCCCTAACCTGGTACGCGGTAGGATCACCGGAAGGGCTTTTTTGCAATGCTTCTACTATTGTGTTGTTAATGAAACCCAGATCAAGCATCCTTCTTCTGGAGTTGTCGCGAGCTGTTAGTTGGGTCACTCTCCCAAAACTGCCCGGGGATAGCATATGCAAAGGTATTAGCTTTTCTTTCATAAATAGAATTCCTCCCTCTTTTATGTTAAACAGGCAAAGTGTAGAGTAATAATGTTTCACGTGTTTAACTTTGACTAATAGTAAAATATGAACAAGGCTTTTATTCGGTGTCTGTCCGAAAGATCTTCCGAGCAGAAGTACCACAGGAGGTGCCGGAGGGAGAGGAAGTAACAGAGGGGCGGTTCTTATGGTTAAAATACCAAAAGAACCGTCCCTCTGGTTATTAAGTTTATTAAAACTAAAAATTGAATTCATCTTCCCATTTAAAATTACCGGATTCTTCACAACTTTGGGGCCAATGACTGCACCAATCAGGAACACCCGGCCTTTCAACTCTGTCGATACTTGGCGTATAAGGCTTTATGTCCAGAAGCGGCGTACCATCGTTTGCATCGATATAAGCTATTTGGATCCTGCCCTTTTCGTAGTCTATACTAATGACCTGTACCGCACTAAAGGCGATGGGATTCGGTCTGGCTGGTGATCTGGTTGCAAACATTCCCATTAACTCCGGCCCCCTTTTATAAGGGGAGGACTCTTGCAAAATACTTCTGCCTTCTTCATTGTCACATTCATGGAACCAACAAAGAACGCTTAAATGAGAAAACCCATTCAGTCCTTTTAATGCGGAAACATACTCTTTAGATACCTCTAAGAAAAAACCTTCCTCGCAAATACTGATTTTACCGACCGGTTTTACCTTAAACTTCTCCATGGTCAACGACCTCCTTGTTTTTTGTTGCTTACAAATATGAGGTTAAACCCTGACACCATGTGAGAGTCATCCCCCCCATAACAAGGAGCTTACTGTTTAACTACGGGTATTTGGATTTCGGTAAGGTATTTGTCCGCTTCTTTCTCGTTCCATGGACCTCGATGACATATTTGCCTGTTTTGCCCCAGCATTTTATATTGGTTATGATGGGCAAGCCAAAAGGCAAAATCTTTGTAAGCCCCCGTGATATTTTCGTAGGGTCCATATACCATTGCACAGGCCATGATATCTACCTTTTCTGTTTCCCGGTAGGTAAAGCCGTTTTTACTTATCCCCATCTCATCGACGGCCACGCATACCTCGACATCGACACCATTTTCTTTATATTCCTCATCGTGGTAAATGGCAAAAGAATTATCGGGTTGCGACAGATGGATATTGTTGCTATTCATATAGTCATATAATTTTTTCCATAACGCTCCCTCACAAAAATAATTGGGGATAACCTCCCGCAGCGACAGAACCTGATAGGAAGGTACACTTTTTAGAGATACATTGCAATGTGTAGAGATGTTGCCTTCACGGATATCATTGATAGCAACAGCGATTTTCGTTAATTTTTCCTTCTCCAGCATTATGCTCGCCTCTATCTCCCGTTGCTTTTCTTTGAGCTGTGCGGTTATGGCTTCATTGTCCCAATTACTAATGGCAACCGAAATTTCCGAGACATTGAATCCCGAGTCCCGTAAAAAAATAATCCTATGTAAAATAGGAATCTGTTCAACGGAATATATCCTGTAACCGGTAAATTTATCAATCTGCGCCGGTTTTAAAAGACCTGTTTCATCATAATATCTCAACATCCGAATCGATACTTGTGTTAATTTTGAAAACTCTCCTATCTTAAAAATGATTACACACCTTCTTTTCGGAATCAATCAGATACATCATAGCATAGAGACTATTCCCCCTGCCACCATCGTTGGAAATATACTTAACATAAAGGATATTTGGACCTTAAAAGAGAACTAATTGTGTAAAAATACCTGTGAGGTTGAATCATGTTTATCTGGTTAACCGGGGCAAAAATAATTATGTTTTCCTGGTTTTTGATTAGAATCCTGCAAAAAACTTCGTTCAGTTTACCGCTGGTAACAATTGTCCTCGCTATTCTAGCCAGTGGTTTTTGGCGGAGTTATCACAGATATGCAAAAACAAACGTAAATATGATTACCCTGTCGCTGGATTTACTGTTGGCTGTCCTTGTTGGCATGTTTCCGAAAAGTGCCGGTTTTGATAAGCTTTTTATGGTTTACCTCATGGAAGGAACAGCGATATTACCTAAGCCTTTCTTCGTTATTTACGCACTGCTTGCCACAGTAGCCAGCGTGGGCTCTTTTGCCCTGTTTGAATTAAGGGAGACAGGGCAACTGCAATTTTTGGGATTTGCCGAAATATTGCTGTATGGATTTGTATTTGTTTTGGTACTGAGCGAAAGACGGCAAAGGGAACAAAAACTGGCCTATGAGAAGCTGACAAAGAAGCTTGAATACATCAACCTTCAACTGAACGAAAGCATGTCCTTAAGTGAAGAACTCGCTTCCGAAGCTGAACGGCGGCGAATCGCAGGCGAGATCCACGACAGCCTCGGTCATGACCTCACCGGCTTGATTTTGACTCTCGAAGCAGGAAAAAAGCTGACCGACCATGACCCTGAAACCGCAAAGACGTACTGGGATAAAGCCCTGCAAGTTTCCCGAAAGGCGTTTAACGCCATTAGGGAACTCGTTTCGGAAAATAGAAAAACAGATTTCGAATTTGATTTTACTCCCCGTCTTAACGAAATGATTTGCAACGCACAGGCTTTAACCGGCTTGCAGATCGAACTTGATCTGAAGCCGCAAAGTCTTTGCTTATCAAATAAAGAAAAGTTCACTTTATATCGCATCTTCCAAGAGACTATCACCAATACCCTACGTCATGCCAATGCCAAACATGCACATATTTTTATTTCCGGCAATCAGGAAGAGATTTCTTTTTCTTATTGTGACGATGGGAGAGGAACAAATATAATCGAAACGGGAAACGGCCTAGAATCCATGAAGGAAAGGATTGCCGAACTCAACGGCAGCATTTCTTTCCAATCACAACCAGGAGAAGGCTTTAAAATCACCGGTCATATAAATAAGAAGATGGGAGTCCAGAAATGAAGAAGATAAAAATTCTGATTGTTGATGACCAGCCTATTGTCTGTGAAGGACTGAATACCATCCTGCAGCTTGAGAAAGATTTTGAAGTTATAGGTTGCTGTCGCAATGGACGGGAGGCTTTGGACTATTGTAAACAAAATTCTCCCGATATAGTTCTGATGGATGCACGGATGCCTGTGATGAATGGGATTGAGGCTACCGAAAAAATCACTCGTCTCTTTCCACATACCGATGTTCTAATTTTGACTACTTTTAATGAAGATATGCTTATTATCCAAGGATTGCAAAAGGGCGCCAAAGGATTTTTGCTCAAAGATATGCAGCCCGAGGAACTATGTAAAACCATCCGGGTCGTTCATGGCGGCGGAGTCTGCCTGCATCCTGAGGTGACTCAAAAAATTCTCGCAAAAATAGCCGACCAGGATGAGAAGTCTGCCGAGGATAATTTGTCTGATTATGATATTTCTCAACTGACTAATCGGGAGAAGGAAGTCTTAAAATTGGTCGGCAAGGGTTTTTCCAACGCTGAAATATCTTCTGCACTGTTTATTGTCGAGGGAACAGTAAAAAATCATATCAGTAGTCTCTTGGCCAAACTAAAGATAAGGGACAGGACCCAATTGGCACTGCTGACTCAAAGAATTCATGACTTAAGGTAGAGAAAACCGTGTCTTTAGTATGATGTGCAAAAACCCCCTCATCTTTAACATAAAGGTGAGGGGGTTTTTATTTTGTACACAACAATGAGGGAGATGTTGAAATGAGACATAAAAAAATAATTTTCATCAGTTTAATGTTTATACTGGTTTTAGCCATCTTTACTGTCTTTACCGCCTTTCATGTCAAAACACAAATAAAAGATTTGTTTCGCATGAACAAAGAACTTCAGGAAGAAGGCTATTATATGGCCGACTTTGAATTCAAGATGATGGCAATGGCATACTGGTTGGATCATGGCCAATACCACACAGCATTATCACAACTGGGAAAACTGCACAATCAGCTAAAAACAAGGGAAGGATTAATCAAGATACCGAAATTTGCAAGTAAGGAAGAGGAATCGGATTTCTACTTGAATCTTCAGAACCCTGAAACCGGAGCCTTTATGGATGCTTCCTATCCATATTGCACCTATAACGAACCTACGGAGAATATCTTATCCCATCTTGCCGCACTGGCCGCCGAGACAGGACAGCCCTTACGCCTGAAATACCCTTTGAAATACCTGAATGAGATAAACACACCTGAAAAGCTGCAATTTTTTTTAGACGATGTTTCCAATGTGGGATGGATCGCTTCTAAGCTGCCCCAAACCACTTTTGTGTTTGCCAGAAGCTTATTGAGCTTCTACAACGGGGAAGGGGTTATTGGAAAATACGATTTGTATGACTTTTCCCCTGAATGGAAGCAAGCTTTACTGCAATGGTTCTATGATAATCAGGACCCGCAAACCGGGTTTTGGGGCCCTAAATCAAGAAAAGATGGCCAACTGTTGAAAAAGGATTTGAATAACACGGCTTCCGTCATCAAGACCTTTATCGACAGAAACGGCAATGACATTAACAAATCATTTCCCTCGCGGTATAAGAAGGAACTCTTCAAAACTGCCTTGGAAGTTATGTCTGAACCCCTGCCTGCTGATGATGATTTGTCTCTTTGGCATGAATGGTCGTTGAAAATGGGGAAAGGAACAATCATGCTGACAAGATATTTATGGCGGGAAGCTTCGGATAACGATAAGGCTACGGCAAAAGGTTTGATTGAAGATTATGTGAGAATCATCTTCGAAAAATATTATGTTTCCGACGAAGGAGCTTTCAGCCATTACCCTGATTCGGAACATGCCAGTTTGGACGGAACAGGCGGAAAAACAAATGAACTTACCGGCCTAGGTTTTTTTTCTGCTGAAAAACAAAGATATCTATGGGGAAATCCCGAAGATGATATAATTGACCTTGGTATTCACAAGGTTTCGAGTCTTACAGAAAACGCTCTTACGATAATCACTGATAACCGCAAAATCAATTCTCTCCGTTTCTATAATATCGTTCCTGATTTCGGGGATTTAACATCCGGAGTTTTCGCCGTTTTCTATCCCCATCAAACCCCTGTTTTGGATATAGTGGATTTTTTCCCTAAAACTAAACATTGGCTTAATACCACTTCACAAAGTATGGGAAATTGGGTATCCAAAGAGACAGCTTTACAAAGTGTAAACGCCTTGGAAATAGGAGAAGTTCTCGTTTGTAAAGATGAATTTCCATCGGAAACGGCAAATGAGTTTATGCAAAAGAACAACCGACTTATTGTCCTTGGCTTTGATATCTTGCAAATCCCCCAAATCTTCATTGTTTTTGAATTTAAAAATAGATAGGTTAAACTCTAATTTAATCCCGGCTTGTCTGGGATTTCTTCTTTTATAGCTGTTACATGATAGAACGCAAATCATTTGCATGTACTGCGTTTGCTGGTTTTTTATGGTACAATAAGTTTAAAATTAATCCCGGCGAGAAACAGCACTGACAAATATATATTGATCTGGAAAGGAGCACGTATAGGACAGAGATAATTGAGCAAAGGGGGAAGCTCAATGCAAGACAGCAACAATATGTATCTGCGAATTGTGGAAACTGCTCAAGTAGGGATCTGGATCACGGATAGCAATAATATCACTTCCTATGTGAATGATAAAACGGCTGAAATGTTAGGATATTCTAAACAAGAACTGATTGGAAAACCTTTTACTGATTATTTGGCTGATAAATCCACCAAACTGACTATAATAAATCAAACGAGCAAACACTCTGCTCCTAGACAAGCTGATACTGAGTTTTGTTGCAAAGACGGCTCGAGAATTTGGACAATTACATCTTATAGTTATTTTCATAATGAAAACGGTGAATTTGACGGCAAATTAATGATTGTAATAGATATAACAACACGAAAACAAACAGAAAAATTATCAAAGGAAAGCGAAGATGGATACCGCCAGCTTTTTTCTTTGATAGCAGAAGCTATTTTCCTTACTGATAATAAAACCGGACAAATTATAGAAGCCAATGAAGCTGCATCTGAACTTTATGGCTTCTCTAAAGAAGAACTGCTCGCTATGAAAAACACAGACATCTCCTCCGAGCCGGATAAAACCCGACAGGCAACCAAGGAAAGTATGACTTGTATCCCCTTACGCTGGCATAGAAAAAAAGATGGAACAATCTTTCCTGTTGAAATAACCTCCAAACGCCTTGCCTGGTACGAACAGAATGTACATATTACAACAATCAGGAATATAACACAACGTTATGACGCGGAAAAGGCTTTAATAGAAAGCAATCAACGATACCGTGACATTTTCGAATACGCTTCCGATTGTATTTTTCTGGTTGATGTCATAGAGAACCATAAATTTAAATATCTAATGTTTAACCCTGCTGAGGAGAAATCAATAGGATTTAAAAGCGAAGAGGTATCAGGAAAATTTGTTGAAGAAATTTTCGATCGGGAACTCGCTAATATATTGATTAATAATTATAGTCTTTGTTGTAAGAAAGGTACTACGATTAGTTATGAGGAGGTATTAAAACTTCCTACAGGACTTGCCTACTTTAATACTTCTTTAATCCCGATTAAGAATTCCAAAGACCAGGTTGTGCGAATTGTTGGGATTGCATCTGATATCACAACTCAAAAAAGAATGGAAGAATCTATCAGACATAGAATTGATTTAGAGGCGGCAATTGCTCAAGCTTCTAGATTGCTTGTATCTCCAGGCAAAGCTAATCTTACCAAAGTATTAAAGATTCTGGGGAAAGCTGTTGCTGTCAACCGATCTTATATTTTTCGAATGAGGGATAACGGAAACAAAATGGACAATGTTGCTGAATGGTGCAGTGTCGGAACAGAACCTCAAATAGAGAACCTTCAAAATTTGGATTCCAATATATTTCCCTGGTGGATGAAAAAACTAGAAAACCAAGAAAACATTAATATTCCTAATGTTGATATCCTTCCTTCTTACGCTGCCGCAGAAAAAGAAATTCTTCAAGCTCAAAAAATAAAATCCCTTATTGTTGTTCCCATTAATTCAACTGATGGAAAGTTAAATGGTTTTATGGGATTTGACGATACTGAGAAAATACGAAAATGGTCCGATGAAGATATAAAAGCTCTGCGGGTAGCGGCAGAAATGGTAGGTATGTACTGGAAACGTAAACAGATAGAAAAAGCCTTGCAATATCAGGCCAGCCATGATGCCCTTACCAACATACCCAACAGATATCAACTGGAGAAAATCCTAAAAATAATAATAAAAAAAGCAAAAACAGGAAAAAATGGTGCTCTTCTTTTTATTGACCTTGACAACTTTAAATTGATCAACGACACGTTTGGACATGAAACAGGTGATAAATTACTAATTGCTCTGGTCGATGTTTTTTTTGAAAATCTGCCAAAGAACGCTTTTCTTTCTCGGTTAGGTGGAGATGAGTTTGCCGTACTACTGGAAGATACTCCGTTTCAAGAAGCCGAAACAGTAGCGGAGAAACTCCGCCGTGCGGTATGGGAAAGCAAATTAAACCTGATTACGCATGGTTTTCGTTTAAATTTAAGTATAAGTGTTGGCATAGCCATAATCGACGGCACTCTATGCTATCAAAGATGCCTTGCTCTGGCAGATACAGCACTTTATAAAGCCAAGGAAAGAGGCCGAAACAGGGTTGCCTTTGCCGAACCCAAAGATGATCCGGTAAATAGATTGACTGAAACTAACCGGATACTTGACGTTATAAAAAATGCGCTGCAGGAAGATGGCTTTGTACTTCATTTTCAACCGGTATTTAAAATTAAAGATAAAAAAATACTTCACTATGAATCCCTAATCCGTATTAAAGATCAAAATGGACAGATAATCCATCCATATGAATTTATTCCGGTCGCAGAAAGCTTTGGTCTGATGTCACAAATTGATCTCTGGGTGGTAAAATCCTCGTTAAACGTTCTATGTGCATTCCCTAAAAGCAAGCTTTTTGTTAATCTTTCAGGAGTAACGCTTAGTGATGACACAGCATTGAAGAGAATTGAATCCTACATTCGCGAAAGCGGCATAGCCCCTTCCCGAATGGGCTTTGAGATCACAGAAACAGCAGCAGTTCAAGATTTAATACGAGCTGAAAATTGGATACACAAGCTTAAAAAACTAGGATGTCTTTTCGCTTTAGATGATTTTGGGAAAGGTTTTTCGTCTTTTTCTTATCTCCAAACTCTTCCTGTAGATTATATTAAGCTTGACGGTTCTTTTGTCGAAAATGCGGACAAAGAGCCCGTTCACCGTGCCTTAATTCAGGCCATCTATACTATAGCCAACACCCTTGGAATGAAAACCATTGCAGAATTTGTTGCAAACGAAGCTGTTTTTAATGTATTAAAAACAATTGGCGTTGATTATGGACAGGGGTTCTTTCTGGGCAGACCAAAAGAAGGCATTAAAATGTAACAGCAATAAATATATTAAATTCATGCTATATCTCCAATAGTTGTTTTAGCAACTTGATACGCGCTCTACTGACCGGAACAATATCGTCAATATCTGCCAGCTTGATATCAAATGAGTAATTTATCTTTGGTATGATTGCACTGACCTTATCAAGATTAACCAAATAACCACGATGTGCCTGAAAAAAATTCAGATCCTTCAACTTCCTGTGATAATAGTTTATGGGGTGGTTTGAACTGTATTTTCTGTTCTTAGTACGAATACGTACAGTTTTATTCTCTGCTTCAATATAATAGATGTCCTTTATGCTCAAAAGTATTATATTATCTTGCTCATGAATAAAAAACTTCTTAACTGACTCTTCATACTGATTACTCAAAGAATAAAAATCTGACTCTATTCTCTGGGCGATTTTTTCTTCCAGTTTAGAAACAGCCTTTTTAATCCTGTCTAAAGTGACCGGCTTGAGGATGTAATCCACGGCGTTAAGCTCAAAGGCATTGATGGCATACTGATCAAAAGCCGTGACAAAAATAATCCTTATCTCAGGATAAGTGATCATTATTTGCTCTGCCAGATAAATACCGCTTACTTCCGGCATATCAATATCCAAAAAAACCACATCAGGCTTAAGAACAGATAGATTCAAGAAGCCTTCCAAAGGATTGGCAAAGGATTCTATGACTTGAATCTTGCCGGAATTCTCTAATTGCAGCTTCAGTTCCTTGAGGGCAATCAACTCATCATCAATCAATACTGCCTTTAACATGTTTTGGATCACTCCTTGATGGGATCGTAATGCTAATTGTGGTCCCTTTATCTATTTCACTGGAAATACTAAGATTTGCTCCATAAGCAGCACTTAAGCGTTGGTTTATATTGTAAAGTCCTGTCCCATGCTCATTAGTATCGGCTTTAGTCAAAGCCAGTATCTTCTCCTTTGGCATTCCCATTCCATTGTCAGCAACAGAAAGTATTAGGCTATTTTGCTGAACCATAGCGGAAATAACAAGACGGCAGTTATCAGACTTATTCTTAAACCCGTGTCTGACGGCATTTTCAACCAGAGGCTGAAGGAGAAAGGGCAAGATTTTGCAATTTAAAGCCTGTTCTTCTATTCTGTATTCTATTTCCAAGCGGTCATTAAAACGGACAATTTCGATGGCTAAATATGATTTAACGATATCCAGTTCATACTTTAGAGAAACTGATGTATTTCTCTTATATAAGTCAAAATTGAATTTACCCCGTAAATAATTGCTTAGTTCAACGAGCAGGTCGCGAGCCTTTTCCGGAGATTCCCTGGTAAGATGAATGACGGTATTAAGTGTGTTATGCAGAAAATGAGGTACTATCTGTGCTTGTAAAAACGCCATTTCTGTTTTAGCCAATTGCTGAGCGCGTTGGGATACTTCGGCAATATATAAAGACAATGAGTTCATCTGGCAAAGGATAAGGATGATTAGACCAATGGAAAAGGTGTAGGAAAGATCGTAATTATTATGAAGCTTGTAAAAATACCCTATATCTAAAAGAATAGTCAAAAACAGAAAGAGCATACCGAATAACAGTGTGCCTGCACCGGGCCTTCTGCTTTTAGCGGCTTTGGCAACGACATAAATCAAATAAACAACAGTAACGACGAAAAGGATTATGTATAGGTCCATCAGCACAGCAAATATTTTCAAAGGAGTCAAAAGGATAATTACCATATAGAAGGCAAATACAGTCACAATGACCTGTAAAACTTTCTTGGGAAACGATCCCCGATATAGACTATATACGGCTAACGCCAGTAATAAGGGTCCTGAAGGCACCGTTAGATATTCCAGTTTTGCTATGAGGTCAAAGGATAAGTTCGGAAAAGGCAAAAGGATGGCAACCTCTCTGACAAAAAGCTCCCTTAAGCAGGCCATGAAGGAAAATGCAGCCAGATAAAGGCTTGCCATATTGCTTTGTATTACTGCAAAAATAATGAGGTAATAATAGACTGAAATAAACAAAACACCGCTTACGACTAAACTCACCAAAAGGTTTAATTCCCTGTTTTTATAAATTGCTTCTTCTGTGCCCAGTACAAGGGATTCCCACATTCCCCCCTTGATATGGTGATAGTTAGAGACATGGACCACAATATCCAACTCATCTGAATTTGTGTTTAAACTCCTAACCAACGGTTTCCACTGGGGTTTTTCTTCTTGCCGACTTGTTCCTATGACCCCGTTGGAGGAAATCTCAGTGCCATTGACAAAAAGCCGATAGCTGCCAGACATATCCGAGACCTTCAAGGCAAATTTTTCTCTGCTGTCAGGGGGAAGCAGCACCTTAAGCCTGTATGTGCCATGTGCTAAAGCACCTATTTCCTCTCCGCCATATCGGAAGGAATTCCACAAACCGGGAACGCGAATAAATCCGTCAGGCAAGATATCTTCCCCGTCCGGTTTTATGAATTTTTGATAGAAAAAGCACCATTCTCCATCAAGTGTATGTAAAGGTCTCTCATCAAAATCCCACTCAGATAAATCAAGTATACCCTGCTGAGCTTTAAGCTCAGTTTTTTCTAGCCCCCTGTTGTTTATAAAATTCTGCCATTCAGTAGCAACAACAACTAAAACCAGGGAGAGTATTAAAACATGAATAACATATTTATTGTATTTTTTCATCATTTTTCCCCATTTGCGTTATCGGTTTTGCTATTTACCTGTATTTGCAGAGTTATCCTGTCATTCTCATTCTAGCATATTTAAATACCACATTACGAATGCGGTGTCCGTTTACACCGTTTTTTTTACGTTTTACGCTGTTTTTTTGCGGATTCGTTGCCTTTCAAACAAGACAAATGCAATTCTAAGTATAATTTAAGAAAAGAAATTTAACGAGGTGGAGTCAAATGGGAAGTTTGAAAAGAAACAAAAGACTGACATTTGTAATGTTGTCCGTCATGATCCTTTCAATGTTGTCATTTAATACGCTTGCAACCGAGCAGGCGAAAGGATCTGAGCAGATCGTCACTTTTACAATCGGTCAGCAGGACTATCAAAAGGGTACCCAAAATGTGACTACGGATGTGGCACCATACATAAAAGACGACAGAACGTTAGTACCGGTAGCATTTGTCGCGCCTGCACTAGGTACAGACAGTGCTGTCTGGCTTCCGGAGGAGCAAACAGTGAGAATCAGCAGGGATGATGACCTTATCATTATCAAAATCGGAAGTAAACAACTGAATGTCAACGGTAAAATCTTGATGATGGATACCGCCGCTGAAATCAAAGATATCGGCGGTGGCGGTGGACGCACCATGCTGCCTATTTCCTTCTTAGCCAAAGCATTGAGTGTAGGTTATGAGTGGAATGACTCAACCAGAAGCGTAGATTTCTACGGTTACTCGGAAACCTATGATGAAGAAGGGATTTATGGTCCAACCCAGGGATCTGAAACCATAGCAGGCAATGTTACGGTGGCGGCAGCTGATGTAAGATTACAGAACAAAGTAATCAAAGGCAACCTGATTATAGCAGAGTCCGTCGGAGACGGGGACGTTTTCCTGGAGAATATTAGTGTTCTGGGGGACACTTTTGTCAGAGGCGGCGGTAAGAACAGCATCCATATCAACGGAGGCTCTTTCCGGGGTAATCTTGTTATTGAAAGCACCCCCGACGGTGGAACCAGGGTTGTAACCACCAACGCTCAAGGGGTGAATGTGGTTGTAGCCACCGGGCAGGCAGGAGAAGAGGTCATCTTAGAAGGTACCTTTTCTAATGTTGAAGTAACCGCAGCGGATGCGGTGGTATCTACCCAGGGACAGACTACGATTGAAAATATTGTTGTCAACAACACGGCAACCGTTACCGTTGCCGAAGGAACAAAAGTAACTACTGTTACCCTGAATAAGGCAGCAACCGTCAAAGGTGACGGTGAAGTAACAACAGCAAATGTTAACGCAGATGATGTCGTTATTTCAACCACAACCCAACCGAATGTTAATACCGCCCCGGGGGTGGAACCTCCCGCAAATGAGCCTGCCACTACTCCCCCCTCATCGAATGACACCAGTTATGTCGGAGGCGGCGGTGGAAGTAGTGATGACAGCAGTGATGAACCTACTGTTGTTGCTGTAACCTCCGTAAGTGTTACCCCAACAACCTTGAGTTTGACAGCAGGCGGGGCGACGGGAACAATCACGGCAAGTGTCAGCCCGGCCAATGCGACAAATATCAATGTTACATGGTCATCAAGTGCTGCAAACGTGGCAACGGTAGCAAGCGGTGTAGTAACACCGGTGGCGGCAGGAACAGCAAATATAACTGCGACTTCGGCTGCAGACGCAACAAAAACCGCAACAGCCGCAGTAACCGTCAAGGCAGCCACAACAGCAACACCAATCGATGATGGCGCATCAAATCCAAACACGGTTATCGGCTTAACAGGGGATACATATGCCGCAGGGGCCACAACTGAAGCCAATTGGACAATAGACACAGGCACTACAGGCCTGACTGTTGACAATATTTCACTGCATGATGCGCCGGGAACAGCTACAAGTGCTACCTTTGATTTCACCGGCACCGCGGCACCCGGAACTTTAAGTATCCAGCCAAATGCAACGGCCCTTACCAGCGAAATTGCGGGAAATGCTGTGAGTATAGGAATAGCGGCAGCAGATCCGGTGGACATCACAGCCGCAGCAGTTGTGATTACAGCTCCGGTCTTAGGAGAAACTCCCCAGGATACAGCCGCAGTAGAAGCAGCAACAAGCAACGCTGACTTTATCGTAACAAATGTAACCTGGAACGAAGACCTAACAGCCGGCAGCAAATTCAAGGCAGCAACCGTCTATACAGCAACATTGGAATTAACCTCGAAGAACGCCAAAGAGTTCCAGTCAGCAGCCTTCACTCCGACGGTGGCAAGTGCGGACTCTGTAGGTACTACCACGACTACAGGCACAGGCGTAGGTAACACTGTAAGCTTTACCGTGACTTTTGCGGAAACCGGAGCCTTGGCTGTGGACAGTATCGCCGTAACGACACAACCAACAAAGATGAGCTATACGGAAACGACAGATGACACCTTAGCGTTGGATGGAATGGTAATAACCGAAACCAACAATGACGGTTCGACAGCAACCGCAACATTCACAGACGGTACAGCGGTGGGCTACACAGCTAATCCGGCCAACGGCTCAACACTGACGGCAGCAAGCCACAATGGAAACCCGGTAACGATAACCCATGATGCAACCGGTAAAACTGCTGCAACGAACAATCTGACTGTAACGGCAGCAGCAGCCCCGGCAACACCTTCAACACCAACCTTAGCAAGCAGAACCGAAGACACGGTCGTATTAGCCTGCTCGGCTGAGGAAAATCTTGCAGATCTTGAATATGCAATGAGTATCTATAATGATGTTACGGGAGTATGGCCGGAATTTTGGTGGGGGGATAGCCTTACCAATGTAATTGAAGGTTTAGACCCCGGAACGCAGCATAGGTTTGCAGCAAGATTCAAGGCAGCAGGTGGTCAACCCGCCTCAGAACCCAGTGGGTTCATAGAGGTTACTACCCTCGAACTGGGTGCAGAAATAACAGGTTTAGATACACCTGCTAATGTGTTGCAAATAGGGGAAGTTTTAACTAGAACGGCTTCAACTACCGAAGCGGGTACACTCAGCTGGACATCCAGCAATGAAACAGCTGCCACAATCGATTCAAGCTCAAGAGTTGTAACTGCACAAGCACCGGGTACGACGGTAATCCGCTACATTGTTGGAGAGGTTACCAATAAAGTTGAAATTCAGGTCTTCGCCCTCGCAACTATCGACCATCCATCCATAGGGGTAGTACAAGTGGACGAAGATGATGTAGCACCAACAGAATTTACTTCAGCAGCTGGCGGCCAAACAATTCAATGGCAGTCAAGTGATACTTCTAAAGCAACAGTTAATACCGGTACAGGTGTAATCACAGCAGTAGCACCAGGAGATACCACAATCAGTTATCAAGTGCTTGAAGACAGTACCGGTAGAGTGGTCGCCAAAGGCCAACAACTGATTACAGTACACGAAGCGGCAACAGTTGATACCTTTGAGATAGGAACGGTACAACTTGGTGCAGGGGATGTAACACCAACAGGATTTACTCCGGCAGCCAGCGGCCAAACAATTCAATGGCAGTCAAGTGATACTTCTAAAGCAACAGTTAATACCGGTACAGGTGTAATCACAGCAGTAGCACCAGGGGATACAATCATAAGCTATCGGGTAATAGATGATTCCACCGGTAAAACAATAGTCAAAGGTCAGTTAAGTATTACGGTGCTGGGATCTGCCTATGGTTCCGGTATTGAAGCAGACCCCTGGAAGATATCCAAAATTGAGGATTTAGCCAGCATTGGCCAAACCCATGCTGCCTCCGGTCAGGCCTGGGAACTTGACGACTACTATATTCTCATGAACAATTTAGATTTTAGTGCGGATAGCAGCTATACTGATCCTGCGGCCACGGGAACAGATTGGAACGGTGACGGAAACAGTTCAGAAAGTATTAAGACCCAGTTTACAACAGGTGTCGGCTGGCTTCCCATAACAGATTGTGATACAACCCAATTTTCCGGCAGCTTTGACGGCAATGGCAAAACCATCAGTAATCTGTTTATTAACCGGCCAACAGAAGATTATCAAGCGCTCTTTGGCGCGACAAGTGGTGCGGTGATCTCAGATTTGGGCTTGCTAGATGTAAATGTCACCGGTAGCGGAGAAGTAGCCGCACTGGTAGCAGATGTATTGGATACCTACATCTCCTTCTGTTATTCAACGGGAAGCGTAGTCGGTGATGGTATGTATCTTGGCGGCTTAGTGGGCTGGTTCAGTGGAAGCAGTGTAGACCCAACTATCAAATATTCCTATTCAACAGTAGGAGTGACAGGTACCGGAACAAGTGCCAATCATGTCGGTGGTTTGGCCGGCGGTATTTATGACGGAGCTCAGATACATGCATCTTATGCCGCAGGAAATGTCTCTGGTTATAATAACGTCGGCGGGTTGGTTGGAGATGTTTATCAAGGTTTTGATGGCTACGATCAGACTGGTAATGCGGCAATAAAAAATGCCTATGCAACGGGTGATGTAACTGGCAATAATAATGTCGGAGGCTTAGCCGGAAGCATCGAGTGGGATGTTCTGGTGTACAAATCTTATGCAACCGGTAGTGTCTCAGGTGTCGACAGCGTCGGCGGTATAGTAGGAGTATATAGTCAAGTTGCCGGCGATAATTGTAGGATAATTGATCAACTGGCATTTAATCCTTCTGTCGCAGGAACTACAAACGTTCACAGAATACTGGGCAGCAGTACATCAGGAGTTAGTGAAGGCGGTTCGCAACTGGATCGCAACTACGCCAATCAGAATATGACGGTTAACGGCAGTGCCATATCAAGTACTGAGCACTGGAATCTTGATGGGTATGATATCGCAGACATGACGAGCACCGGGACAGCTCCTCTATTATACTGGGAGTTTGATTATGATGATGATACTGACGGCACATACTGGAAGATAGTAGCCGGAATCACCCGCCCCATACTATTTGTTGATTATGACGGGACATTTATCCAACTTGGAGAACAATAATTGAAGCAATAGAACAAATAGTACTACCCTGAAAAGAGTCCCGGTTTTCTGCTTTTAGAAAACCGGGACTCTTGATTTTATTTCGTTTTGGCAACCAGAGGGACGGTTCTTTTGATTGCTCTGGTTGCGCTATCTACATATGTTGGATCGCAAAAAATGCGTTTAACTCTGTGTACATATCTTCCAAAAATCCCCTCATTTGCGGTGTAACGGCTTTGTTCCGGTGTAAAATCAGTTGTACGGTCTGATGCTGCTCAAAGCCTGGAATTTGAAGGATCGCAATACGCCCCTTTGCAGCGGCTTCTTTTACCGTATAATATGGCAAAACGGAGACATAGTTTCCGTGCTCCACCAATTGGCGCGCCATGCCTGCGTTTTGCATTTTGATAAAGGATTGTATTTCAATCCTCTGGTTTGCCATGTCATGCAGGAAGTGGACACTGTATGGGGCAGATTCCTCCATCATAATAAATTCTTGCGTTTCCAGCTCTTTTAGCTGCACACGCTTCTTTGTAGTCAACGGGTTGGTGGGATTAGCTACAACTACGATTTGTGTCTGCCATGTGTGCCAGCAGACCCATTCCGTCTGAGACAGCGGATCGTCAATCAGACAAGCCATGTCAAGCTGGTTTTTTCGGAGCAATTCTTGCAATGTGCGCGTTGCATCCACGGTCAGTTCGATCTTAACTTGTGGGAACCGCTGCCGATATCGCTGGATAGTGGCTTCAAAGAACATTTCAAACACAGACTCCACTATTCCGATTCTAATCGTACCGCCCATCGCTATCTCCGAACGCATAAAGCTCTCCATCTGTATTGCGGTGGAAACAATGCTCTGGGCATAAGGAATCAGCTCCTGCCCGTATTGTGTCAAGGCGACACCCCGGCCAATACGGTCAAACAGAGGCACTCCAACCTCTTGCTCCAGCTGCCGGATTTGCGCACTGACATTGGATTGAGAATACCCCAAAATACGACTGGCCTGAGTGAAGTTTTGCATCAATGCCACTTGCAAAAACGTATGTAAATTCCGAATTTCCATCAGATATCCTCCTTCCTTCTTTGCCTTTATTGTATGGAAATCAAATACCGAAGTCAATCTGATATTTTGATTGTTTCCATCAAATCAATTCGTTTTACAGATTGAACTCCCTCGCTTAAAATTTAATTAGGTTACATCCCGTATTCTGTCTTGAGCGAAGTGAAAGGAATGGTTATAATTATGGAGAAATTAAGTGTAGCCGTAGTAGGTGCCATGGGTGCAGTTGGCACACAAATGCTTGCCACCTTGGAAAAATCGACCTTGCCTTATACTGAAGTAATACCGTTGGATGCAAGTAAAAACAAAGGGAAAACTGTCTTATTTAAGGGAGAACCTCTGGTTGTTAAGACTGCCGAAAAGAGGGCTTTTCGGGGTATCGATATTGCCCTGTTTTCCGCAGGGGAAGGAGCCAGTCTGGCTTTAGCACCTATCGCTGTTGAAGAAGGAACCGTCGTTATTGACAACAGCAACGCTTTCCGTATGGAACCTTGGGTTCCCCTTGTGGTCCCGGAGGTCAATCCCGAGGCTGCCCAGCAGCATAAAGGCTTAATTGCCAATCCCAACTGCTCTACAATTCAAATGCTGGTAGCCTTAAAGCCGCTACATGACAGGTTTAAAATTAAAAGAATAGTTGTTTCCACATATCAGGCTGTTTCCGGTTCAGGCCTCCCAGCCATCGAAGAACTGAACAATCAGATCACCGCATACACAGGTGGACAGAAAATACCCGTTAACATTTACCCCCACCAGATAGCATTAAATGTTCTGCCTCATATTGATTCTTTCCTGGATAATGGATATACCAAGGAAGAAATGAAAATGTTAAATGAAACCAGAAAAATCCTGGGAGATCCGGATATAATGGTAGCGCCGACAGCAGCGCGGGTGCCTGTTTTACGTTGCCATTCTGAGGCTATCAATATTGAAACCGAGAAACCCCTACCCGATATTTCCACAATTAGAGCTATTCTGGATCAGGCCCCCGGGGTGAAAGTAATGGACAATCCCGCTAATAACGTCTATCCTATGCCGATATACTGCCAAGATACCGGTAAGACTTTTGTGGGGCGAATACGTAAGGACTTTACGGTTGGCAACGGATTGAACATGTGGGTTGTAGCAGACAACCTGCTCAAGGGTGCAGCCCTGAACGCGGTTCAAATAGCTGAACTACTTGTAGAAAAGAATTGGCTTAAGGGGGTATAACGAGTGTCCATAATTGTCCAAAAGTATGGTGGCACTTCGGTAAATACACCAAAAAAGCGTAATCAGGTCCTGGAGAAAATTATCGGAGCCAAGAAGCAGGGAAATGACGTAGTAGTAGTTGTCTCGGCTATGGGCAGGAAAGGCGAACCTTATGCCACTGATACTTTCCTGGAAATGTTGGAGCAGGTGGGACCTGGGCCGCGTCGGGAAACCAAAGATTTGTTGATTTCCTGCGGTGAAATAATAACTGCTTGCATAGTAGCCCACGCCCTGGAACAAAAAGGGTATAAAGCTTGTCCCATGACTGGTTTTCAGGCCGGGTTCATTACTGATTGTAATTTCAACAATGCAGAAATTAGAGAGATTAACCCAAAGAAAATCCGCCAGGCCTTAGAGAAGGGAGTGATTGTTGTATTGGCAGGGTTTCAGGGCATGACAGAGAATGGCAAGATAACTACCCTGGGCCGTGGCGGCAGCGATACTACGGCCATTGCCCTTGGTGGAGAGCTGAAGGCCGACCTTGTTGAGATATACACTGATGTACCCGGTATTGCCTTTACCGACCCGCGTATAATACCAGAAGCCCCTTACCTCAAGAGTATAGATTTTTACTCAATGCACTTTTTGGCTAAGGCAGGGGCCAAGGTCATATATCACAGGGCAGTAAAAACGGCGATCAATTATCATCAGCCATTTATGGTCCGCTCCACATTTGACGATAGTTCAGGTACTCTTGTGGGAAGTGACGGTGAAAGTATAGGAGGAATATACGGGGCCTCTCTTTTGAAGAACATCTTTATACTTAAGATAAAGGAACATAATACTCCTGAAACATTAAAAAGGCTAGCAGTGGATGAAATGTATTATCAGAAAGATGAGGACGGGTCTTATCTGGCGGTACAGGCTCCTCTACAACCAGAGAAATGGCCTGGAGATATCAGATATTCTCTCTCGGCTGAATGTGATTTGCTCACCTTAGTATGGAATCCGGCGGAAGATTTATCCAAGACAAAAGTTGAACAAGTTTTGAATAGCAAGGGTATTGTGGCGCAGGTTTTTTTTAATTTGCCTTGCGGCGGTGCTTGGGCCGTTTCGCCGAATCAGTCCTACCATGCACTAAGATTATTATTTAATCACTTTGCAAGAAAACTTATAGTTTGTTGAAAGTGTACAAAAGGCCATCATTAATCTGATTGGAAAGGGGTTATTATATGATGAATTTAGCAATATTTGGTTTTGGCACGGTCGGCTCAGGGGTATGGGAGATAATAACAAATAATCCGGAACACTTAAAAAATAAGACCGCTCAATCTCTAAATGTAAAATATATCTTAGATATCCGGGAATTTCCCGATCATCCCGCTGCGAGTATTATTACAAAAAAAGCTGATGATATCTTTAACGATACCGATGTAAATATTATTGTTGAAACTATTGGAGGAACAGGTATTGCCTATGAGCTTTCTAAAAGGGCTCTTCTCTCTAAAAGACATGTCGTGACTTCAAATAAAGAACTGGTTGCTGCACATGGTCCGGAATTATTTGATATTGCAAATAGAAATAAGGTTTGTTATCTTTATGAGGCTTGTGTTGGTGGAGGAATTCCCATTATCAAGTCCATGAAAGAAAGTCTGGAAGCAAATAAAATTGAATCTATTGAAGGCATCCTTAATGGAACCACCAATTACATCTTAGGTCAAATGTTTTCAAATAAAATAAGTTTTGCCGATGCTTTGAAAGCAGCGCAAAAAAATGGGTACGCCGAAGCTAATCCAGCCGCAGATATTGAAGGCTATGATTCAGTGAGAAAATTGGCTATTCTTTCTTCCCTTGCGTTTAACAAGTTTATAGACTATCGGAAAATCCCCACAGAAGGTATACAGAATATCACTTTAGATAATTTAGAAAAGGCCTTTGAGTCTGGGGCAAAAATAAAATTAATTGCTACAAGTAAAATGCAAGGGGATAAATTGATTGCAAGTGTACGCCCTACGCTTATTAACGAATCTCATCCACTATATAATGTCGAGGATGTGAATAATGCAATCGTTTTAAATTGCAACAACGTTGGTCAGGTTATGTTTTATGGTCCGGGCGCAGGAAAACTCCCCACTGCCAGCGCTGTGGTCGGGGATATAGTTGATATTGCAAAAACAATGATAGCGTAAGCGTAGTGTAGCAAGAAAACGGAGACGCTATAAAAGTGATTGTTAACTTCAAATTAATTCGGATGTACTTAAATAAATGACGCACCATAAAAGAGGGTGGTCATGTTCACCATAGTAGACAACCTGCCTAAACTGCTTGTGTCTGACACTTTCTTAAAAAATATGTTCTTGTAAAATATGTCATCGCAATGAACAAATTATAGTACAATTATAAAAAGAATCGGAAGTTCACAGGTTGGAAATTAGTATAGTCACAGCAGATAATAAGTGGAAATCAAGCTATGCAGAAACGACCCCCATGCTTATAAACCTCATGTCCATAATGAACTTTCATTAGGGTATATCCTAGAAGGATCCACTGACTTAACATTGAACGACAGGATAATTCATTATAGATCAGGTGATGGTGTCATTATACCTCCATTAATGACTCACAGATGTGCGCCGAATAATATTAATCACTGGACATATATTATGCTATTTCTTGATCCCGGTTACTACAGTGGTGTAGTAAGTTTTAGTCAAGCAAAAAAGTTGACAGGCAATCAAGCCTGGAAGTTAAAAGGCTTTATTCAACAATTGCTAATAGAAAAGGTTCCAAACACATTGGAAAATATACTTATTGATTTATTGCTGGAGTTAGGAGAAAAAAGCACTACTGAAACTGCTGCTACAAATACAAGTATAATTATTAAAACGATTCATGATTATATATTAAATCATGTGAGGGAAGACATAACATTAGATAAGCTTCAGCAGATATCCGGATTAAATAAGTTTTCGATCAACAGGAACTTTAAGAAGCAATATATAACCACCCCTGCCGCATACCATTTACAATATCGGGTTGCTGAGGCAAAAAGGTTGTTGAATAAAGGTGTAGACGTGTTTAATATATGTGAGGAATTGAGATTTTATGACCAAGCCCATTTGATTCGGGAATTTAAAAAAATGTATGGTATTACCCCGGGGGCATATATAGAGCAATTAAAGGGATAGTGTCAATTTTATACAATACAACTCCTTATTATTTAGCTAATCTAGAGTTAGCAAAGATAAGGAGTTCGTCTATGAATAGAATTAAATTGTTACTTGTCATGATTATGTGGGGGAGTCTGGGCGTTTTTACAAGATCCATTCCATTGTCAGCTTTAAGCTTGGCCTTTCTGAGGGCATTTATCGCACTGCCAGTCCTTTTTGTTGTAATGAAAATGAAAAAAGAAAATAATGTGAAATGGCCGCTTATAAAACCTTATCTTATTTCAGGTGTATTACTGGGTTTTGGCTGGTTAACTTTGTTTTATGGGTTTAAACATACTAGTATTTCATCTGCCGTTATGATTTACAATATGTGCCCGGTATACGTAATGATAGCTGCACCACAGGTATTGAAAGAGACTATCTCAAAGGTTCAAATTGCAGTGATCTCCATCTCGTTTCTAGGTCTCTTACTGATTGTTGGCCATAATTTATTAGATGGTTACGGATTCATGGGGCTGGCACTTAGTGCTATTTCAGGGATGCTTTACGCAACCATTGTGCTTATTAACCGCAGTATTAAAGTCAGGGTGGATAATCAAACGGCCACCTTTGTGCAAATATTTGCAGCGATGATTGTTTTACTGCCTTTTGTATTAATTGATGGAAATATTTTAATGGTTGTATACTTAGATGCTAGGGCAGTTATTTATACCATTCTATTAGGTGTATTACATACAGGTGTGGCCTATACAATTTTCTTTTCCCTCTATACACATATGAAATCTGTCGAAATAGTATCCTACAGTTTTTTAGAACCTTTATTTGGTATTTTATTCAGTGTAATCTTTGTCGGAGAGACATTAACTTTCCCTCAAATTATTGGCGGAATTATGATATTTGGTTCAAACTATATAGGGGAAATGCTTAAGGATAGAAAATCTGCCCGCCAAAGGAATGATACAGCTTTTACAGACTATTGCCAGAGTCAGGCGGCAGATCAATCCCAAGCTGACCATTGACGGCATTCTGCTTTCGATGATGGACAAAAGAACCAACTTTGCCAAGGACATTTCCTTTATCCTGCGCTAGGAGTATAGAACAAGTATCGTACCTTCATAAATAATTCGATATTTCAAAGCCAACGCGAAAGGCACGGCGATCTTCCAATCTATTTGGTAGAGCAAATAGACACCATCGATGCCTGTTACTGTTCTTTTTCCGTTGAAGTTTTGATTAGCGTGCCGTCTTTTAAGGTGGGAGCCCAAGTGGTGATAATTTCTTGTCCTGCAAAAAGACCGGCCGAAAGCGCAGCCATATCTGTGCTGTATAGGTAGACAGTTACCAACTTTTTCACGGCTTTTCCATCTTGTGACACATAGACATAGGCATTGCCACCTTCAAAGTATAGCGCATCATAGGGAATCAAAACTGAGTTATCCGCTACATGGGTTACCGTAGTTAATTCCACAGTCGTGCCGTCGGGAAGATCTGCTGCGTCGGCCAGCATAGCTTTTACTTTGAACAGGTTGGTAGAATTATCAACAATAATAATACCGATTTCAGTTGTTCCTTCTCAGCGGCTTTTAAGCCCAGGGTTGCTGCCTTCTTACCGGCAATAAGGAGGTAAAAATTAGGAAGAAACAGAAGAATCAAAAGTGTTGATGCGATAAGACCACCTATGATGACAATGGCCAAGCCGCTCATCATACCGGTATTTCCTCCCTTTGCCAAGGACACGGGAATCATTGCAATGACTGTGGTAAGTGTCGTCATCAGGATTGGCCTCAACCGGATAACACCGCTTTCAATCAAAGCATCTTTCACCGGCATTTTCTGTTTCAGCTGATTTGTCGTGTCGATAAACAAGATGCCATTGTTTACAACGGTCCCCACTAAGGTTAGAAAGCCCAACATGGAAATCAAGTTGATTGAAATCCCCAAAATCTGCATCATAACAATTGATCCGATTAGGCTAAAAACGTGTCCGGCTAACAAAGCACCTATTAAGGGAAAGCCTGATCGAAATATTAAAGACAGAAAGTATCTACAGTATTTCTATTAGGGATCTCTGTTTGAAGGCAGGCATTAACCGCTCAACCTTTTACAAGTATTACGGATCACAGTTCGATCTGTTAAAAGAGATAGAAGACGAGGTGCTGATGCGGATTGAAAACAATTTGCCCTGCAGCGATTCTGTACCATCGGATCAGAGACCAGATTCCGACCACACAAATCTGATTAATATTTTGAATTTTATCGGCAAGAATATAGACTTAATCCGAATGCTGATCAATTCCAATGTTGATTCGGAGTTTCCCCAAAAATTGTTATACCTGCCGACAATCCATGAGCAATTGAAGAAAGTCATTCCAGATGTCAACGTTCAGCCGGAAGCAGACTATATTTACGATTTCATTGTATACGGTGGCTACAGTATGCTCAAGCGGTGGATTAACCAAGAGGACAGGGAGTCTCCTGAAAAGATGGCACGGATTATGAACCGGGTGTTTAGCAAACTGGTTGATAGGAGGGTGTGTCTATGACAACAAATATAAAAATAGTTAATAGATTAGCAAAGTAGGAGTTCTTTTAATACTTCTTCTTTTGCCCTAATAAAAGTTTGAACAGAACGGTCAATATCTTCGTAGGTTGTACGGTATGAACAAACGCTTATCCGAAGGACTGATTGATTTTGCCACTTAGCTCCACCGCACCAGCACTCTTCGGAATCCTGAATTTTTTTTAAAATAAGTTCGGTTTTGTGAGAACTTGAAAAAAAGACTAGAACTTGATTAAAGCAAACATCATTTTTTATTTCAAAACCATTCTGCTTCAATTTGTTGGCAAAATATACTGCTTTGTTATGCAAATCATGAACAAGTTCCGAAATACCTCTTTTACCAAGCGACTTTAAGGTTGCCCAGAGTTCAACGATTCTCGCTCTGCGTGACATGTCCGGTGTATAAAGCATTCCATCCCGTTGATTACTATAAATGATATAAGAACCTGTCATATGAAGAGCGTTTATTAATGCATAACGGTTTCGGCACATAATAATTCCATTGTCATAGGGCGCATTCAAGGTCTTGTGGGCATCAACTGACCATGAATCAGCTAGTTCGACGCCTTTTGTAAGATGATTTAATTCTTCAGAAGCCGCTGCCCATAAACCAAAAGCCCCGTCGATATGAACCCATGCGCCCGCATTCCTCGCCCTGGGGCACAACGTTTCAAAATCATCAAAGGCACCTGAATTTACGTTGCCTGCCTGTAGTATCAACAATGTATGATTATCTAGTTCCGGGACATAGTCTGTTATTATTCGCCCTTGCTCATCAGTGGGAATTTTTATCAAACGTTCACTCCCTAGCCCAAGGATCGAAAGCACCTTGTATACTGTGGAATGGGCTCCTTCTCCCAATATAACACGGATTTCAGGTGCCCCATAAAGTCCTTTTGTACTTACATCATAACCGAGGTTATTTAATAAAGTATTTCTTCCGGCAGTCAATCCACAAAGTGTTGCTGCGGAACTACCTCCAACAAACCCGGCTGCTGAATCATCAGGAAGATTAAACAGATTTATAAGCCATTTCTCGCATATCTCTTCCAGGGTAGATGATATAGGAGACATAACATACAAGGCGGTGTTTTGATCCCAAGCATCTGACAACCACTTTGCTGCCAGAGCAACAGGAGTAATGCCTCCGTTTACAAATCCGAAATATCTGCCACCTGTTTGTGCAACTGTAGCCGGTGAACCGTTTTTATGCAATAAGTCAATAATTTCATAAGGATCGCCATGCTCTTCCTGAAGAGGCTCCCTAAAAACGTTTAAAGCCTCCAAAGACATATTATTTGGAAATACCGGTTGACAAAGAATGTTTTTCATATAATCAAAGGTATGGTTTTTTGCCCGTTCCAAAAGGTCAAAGTCCAGAGCTTCTTTTCTAAGAATATCACTTGCACATTTGTTTTTACTTTTCATATTTAGATTTCACTCCCTTCAAAAAATAACAAAGGCTACAAGTTAGTATATAAAGAAGGCTACTTATCTGCAAGCAGAAAGTAGCATAATCATTTTTAAAATGCAATCATAATAGTGTCTGTTTACTCCTCATCTTGGATTACCCCTGCAATTGAAAAAGAGCTGCTTTTAATTATTTGTGGACTTCTAAATAAAATCAATCGGCTTTTTTAATATGAATTAGACAGTTCTTATCCCCTCTAGTCTTACACTTTAAAACATTTGCAGTAAGCTTGGGATTGCCATTTGAAGACATTACCGAATAACAGTTTTCACAGTAGGGTTGCATGCTGTTCAAGCCTCCAAGCCAACCCCATGTCTCGGCAAAAGGACAGTATGAAACCTCTATTTCGATTCCATTAGGTTTAACTTCCTTATTTATTCCCCAAACAATCTCGTAAGGATAGTCATAGTATGACAGCAGACTGTTTGCATCCGTTCCCCATCCGTTGCTTTCTATCTCTTTCTTTAGAGCAGTTGCCCGACTAGCTGCCCACTCCTTCATAATTCTATTAAATACTGTTACAGCTTCCATAGGACGATACTCTGAAAGGACCTCCCATAGAAAATAGCTTCGGGCTGCAGCAACGCGCATCGAACGTCTGAGGCATTTAACCGCTTTATCCTTTTCGTTATTAATTTTCCAGTCATTTAAGACATCCTGTCCCGGATACGGATCAATTGGTTCCGGCTTTCTCGCATCAGGGGGCATAACCCAGTTGAATTCACACCTATCTTCCCTTTTCATTATACAAACAGGAATAACGACTACAGCATCAGGATGATATCCCCTGGCGATTTGGATATGCAACTCATCACATAGGACATGTCCCCATTGCCAAAAGTCATTTTCAATCCAGGGGTCTGACATAGGACATCCGCCTTCATCTCTTTTGCTGGGCGTTTTTACATTATAAGGAGAGAAGTAAGCCTCTGTTTTCCATTTCTCTTCTAAATGAAATGAAGCAGCACTATCCCAGTTCTTCATTAGTGTTTCGACATTTATAGGAAGCCCGAGTGACATATGGCCTTTACGCATCTCTTTTCCCCGCCAAAAACCGAACCGCCTTAACCATTGCCTTACCATTAATTCACCATCCGGCCCGAAATTATTAACAAGAGTACTAGCCCCAACCATATGCAACCTGCCACAGATGCGAAGTATTCTTGGCATTAAAAAGCTTACTTGTTCTACACTTATATCCATTGTATTTCCTCCTTCAAATCTTTTGAAATAATTCATCAGCGGAATTATAAATACCGAAATCTAAGGAATTAGCAATACTTTTTTTAGTTGTTGATTGGACTTAGGGCTTACTGAATGATTCGTTAAGTAAGCCTTAAGTCCAACTTTTTATTATTTAAAGTATGACTCTGATTCTTGGAAAAATTGGTCCATCAATGTTTTTCCATTTGGTCCAGCTATCTCAATATACTTATTTAACACTGCGTCAGTTCTGGCTGCTTTTCTAAATGCATCCCTTTCTTCATTGGTATACTCGACAATTTCCATTTTTGTTTCCTTCATTTTTTCAAGCCGTTCATTCTCCACCTTTATTACTTGTTCGAGGTAATATGGTCTCAATTCCAAAATTGAGTCTTTAACTACTTTCTTCAAATCGTCAGGCAACTCGTCCCACCATTGGGCATTACTGCCAAGGGCTATTACCCCTAATTCTGAATTAATCATCATCAGGTATTTTTGTACTTCATAAAACTTCATTTCTTCAATAAGACTTATGGGGTTGGTTTGCCCATCAGCCATCCCTAACTGTAACCCACTGTAGACTTCCGCAAATGGCATATTGATTGTATCAGCACCATATGCCTGGAACTGTGCAGCAATTAAGGGCGACACCATAATTCTCATTTTGAAACCTTTAAAATCTGAAGGCGTTTTTACCAATTTATTACCTGTAAACTGACAATATCCTTCTTGTATCCAATCCAGTATGTTGAAATTTTTAGCTAGATAAGCTGATTTTAGTGTCTCGTTTATTGCTTTGCTGTTATACATTAATTCTTGGGCTTTAGCTATATCGCTCGGGAATAAGAAATGCATCGAAAAAAAGTTCGCTTCCGGGACTAATGTACCGGTAGCCCCAGTAGACATAAAACTAAGCTGTATCGCCCCATTTTGAACAAGCTCAAATTGATTTGCACCATCGCCTAATTGGCCAAGATAGTAAATGTTTACTTTAACTCTACCATTTGAATTCTTTTCTATGAGTTCTTTGAACTTTTTAGCATAAATATCTTGCAGACCGCCAGACACTTCTTCCAGAGCAAATTTCCATTCATATGTTTGAACCTGAGTATTACCTCCGGTATTGTTCTCGGTAGCATTCGGCTTTGAAGAACAACCCAAAATCAAAGAAGAAAATAGAATTAGAATCGATAACATCAAAATACTAAATTTTTTAACCATTTTTCCTCACCCTTTCTTTGATTAGATCTTTTTCCGGAAAATACTATGGTGTAGCCAAAAATATTCCCAAGTATAAACTTCCTCAGCATCCCTCCTTAAACCTAATTTTCACGGCTCAATAGCCAAGTTTATTTTCAGAAGCCAAGATTAAAAAACTTATACCACAAGGAAAGCTCTGGTACTAAAATCATTAATAGGGCAACAACAACAAAAATTAATATATATGGTGCCAATCCTTTGATTACAGTTTGGAATTTTAGATTCCATATGGCACAAGCTGTAAAGATATTGCATCCAAATGGAGGTGTAATAGCCCCAATAGCAGATTGAAGCGTAACAATAATACCTAGTTGTATGGGATTAACACCTGCTTTCACCGCTACAGGGAAGATTATCGGGACCACAATAAGGACTACCGGTATGGAATCTACAAACATACAAGCAACAAGAAAGATCAGGCTGCATACAAACATAACTACTAAGGCTGAAGGATCTGGTCCAAGTAATGTTTCAGTAATTATATTCGGTATATTGGCAAAGGTAATAGCCCAGGAAAATGCCTGACCTGTAGCGGCAATTA
The DNA here is from genome assembly GCA_018433675.1 of Clostridia bacterium. Taxonomy (GTDB): domain Bacteria; phylum Bacillota; class Peptococcia; order DRI-13; family SM3-B62; genus SM3-B62. The sequence continues at coordinate 5,408 of JAHDQS010000030.1, read as the reverse complement.
TAAAAACAATACCGGTTACTAAACCTGTTGAATAGGATATCTTGGGAATGTCTTTCCAGGTAATTGATTTATAAACTAATACTTCGAGAATCAAAGCATATAAAACTGCTATTGCCGCCGCTTCAGTAGGGCTTGTCATACCGGAATATATGCCTCCCAGAATGATGAGCGGCAAACCAAGTGTAAGGAATGCTTTTTTAAAGGTTTGAAAACGTTCTTTCCAAGTAGCTTTTGGTCTTGTCGGCAGATTCCGGCGTTTTGCGTAAAAATAATCATATACAGCAAAACAAATAAAAATGAATATTCCTGGCCCAATCCCGGCCAAAAACAATTCGGCTACAGAAGTACCGGTAACTACACAATATAAAATCATCATTATACTTGGAGGAATAAGGAGGGCAATATTAGCGGAACTCATCAACATGGCCGTTGTATGGGAATCATTGTATCCTCCTTTTAGCAATGACGGACGCATTGGTTTACCAACTGTAACCAGGGTGGCCATAGTAGAACCTGATATTGCGCCAAAAAGAGTACATGTGGCTTCGCCAGTAATTGCTAAACCCCCATGAACATGCCCAATTATACTTTCAATCCAATCAAGTAGTCTTTTTGTTGTCTCACCTGCACACATGATATCAGCTGTGAAAATATACATAGGTATCGCCAAAAGTACATATGATGAAATTCCAGAAATTACTTGTTGCATAAGAAGTGATATGTCTAATGAGGGAAAATAATATAACAGAACTACTAATGATGGGACAATCATACATAAAAACATAGGGAATCCTAGTATAAGGCATGCGAACATCAGCACCAATAACACTGTTACCATTTTTATGCCTCCATTATTTCAACCTTTTATAATAACGAGGTTGAGGATATACTTTCATTTTTATTCGTGTTGTCTATTTTTTCTTCAGATCCAATGTACAAAGTATCCTTGTGTTTTATATTCAGGCAAAAAGTTAACAAATACTGTATCGCCGTTAGGAAAAAACCCAGCGGCATAACAGAATAAATGATCCATGATGGAATAAATAATGCTGGCGTAACTCTTCCTAGCGTATATACCTTAAAAACATATCCTATACTTAAATAGGTAAGATAAAACAGACACGCCGATGTACCGGTTAATAATACATATAAAAATATCTTTTTCAATTTAAAGGGCACTGCATCGAAAACAGCCGTCATAGATATGTGACGTCCTAACCTTGCACCATTACTTGCTCCCCAAAAAGTTAAAATAAGTATTAATAACTGGCCCATCTCTTCTGCAAACGATAAGGTACGGCTAAATACGACCCTTCCAAGTGAATTGCTGATTAGAATTATTGAAATGAAAATAATACTCCAGCTTAGAATAAATACCTCAATTTTAGATATAAGATTATTAATCCACTTCAAAGCACCCATGTTTATCACCTGCCTATTTTAAATTTAATGCACAAGAAGAAACAAATGACCTGAATATTTGCTGGTTAATTCCACAGTCAAAAAGCATCTCGGGATGCCACTGGATACCCAATACATATCGGTCGCCGGGCATTTCAATAACTTCAATTACGCCCTCCTCTGAAAACGCTGTAGCAACAAAACCGTCAGCTACTTTTTTAACTGCTTGATGGTGATAGGAATTGACCTTTAAATTTGTACTTCCAATAATCCGCTGAATCAGGGAATTTTCTACAAGATTGACAGTATGAACATAGTGGTTCATAGGTACTCTTGCCAAAAAATGCTCTCTGTAGCCGCTCTTCTCTAAATCTTGGTATATTGTACCGCCGAAAGCGACATTAATTAACTGGATTCCCCGACAAATCCCTAATATTGGGATATTTAGCTTTTTTATTACATACTGAACTACATTCATTTCTATCTGGTCCCGCCGAGGGGAGAGATTGCCTGTTTCTTTGGTAATTAACTCACCGTAAAGACAGGGGTCAACATCATTACCGCCAGAGATCAATATACCGTCCAGACGAGCAACCAAATCCATTCCCGTTTGAATATCGTCACACATAGGCACAATTACTGGAATGCCGCCGGCCTTTTCTATGGCAAGTATGTATTCGTTTGATAGCATATGCCAATGCTGCCCGGAAAGTCCAAATCCGGTTATTATGCCGACAGTGCTCTCTGGGGTGTAATTGCAGGTAATTCCAATCAAGGGTTTCATCAGATCAATCCTTTATTATAAGTTAACTAATAGATGCTTAAGTACGAATATACCGGGTAAAAACTTCTCCAGTCAATATTACATCCCACCTTTCTTAAGATAAAATATTTCGAATTAATTACAACACGACCACACACTCTTCTTATTATTTATTTTAGTTTGTGGAGATTTATCAATGTCAATATACTATTTTTTATTTTTATTGCTCTTTTCATGAAATTAGTCACATTCGAAGTATTATCATAAATAAAATATCAAGAACGTGGAGTGTACTCCATGGATTTTATAAATTGGTTTATTGTAGTTGTTGACGAATAGTACTATTTATGATAAAAAAAACTCAGGAAAGGGTGTGGTACTGATGAAAATAGGCAAGTTATCTGCTTTAAGCGGTGTACCTAAAGATACCATACGCTACTATATAAAAATAGGACTTCTACTACCCAAATTACAGGGTAGTTTGTTAGATTTTACGCAACGCGATATAGATGATTTAGAAATCATCAAAAAACTAAAAACCATGGGTTTTAGCCTTAAAGAAATTCAACATGTTTTTTCACTCAGATTTTTCTCGAACTGGGTTGAGCCAGAAATAATAAATGAGTATATTTATCTTTTACAAAAAAAACAAAGTCAATTAACACTCGAAATAAAGTCTAAACAGAAATCTCATCAAATTATCAGTGAGGAAATCAATAAGCTAACCGATATAAATCAGGGAAAAAGAAATAAATTAGGTGTGCCTTTAATGGCTCTACAATATTTGGCTTGTCCAAATTGTGGAACTACACTGGATATTGAACAGGCCAAGATGAACTATAAATATATTAATTCCGGAGAATTAAGTTGTATTTGTGGTTACAAAGCGCGTATAGAAAACGGTATCGTTTTAACGCAAAACCTTTATATTGGAGAATATGACAAACCAGATCTTAAAAGGGAATTATATCGAAATTTAAATGAAGAATTTAGTATACATTTTCGTACCTGTTCAGATCTATTAATAAATAAACTTCGAAATTTATCAATACAGCCAAAAGTGGCCTTAGAGGCTAATATTAATGGCTGTTTTTACTTATATAATCATTTGAAGGAATTAAAAACCGATTGCCTCTATATATTTATTGATAAATTCCCTGAAACGCTCTTTATGTATAAAGAACTTATCGAGTTGCTTGGCTTAGAGTTAAATATACTGTTTATTGCAGATGCATCCACCAGCTACCCAATAAAGCACCATTGTGTTGATCTTTTGATTAGTTTCTTTGGAGAGAATGAGCATATGCTGTACCACGAAAACACATTTTTGCGGGATACACAAAAATATTACACTCCTGATTTTTACATTTTGGGCGCTTTTATGGCTTATACGCAACATGCACGGTCTAAAAGGTTAATTCAAAAAAAGTATCCTGAATGTTCTTCTCAAACACACAGCTTTGAGTATTTACATGGGATTTATTCTTCTATACCAAATAAGACCTTTGAGTTTAAGTATATTGGTGATGTTCTCAAATCCTCTGACAATTACGCTTTTTCTTGCCACGTCCCTGGGGAAACACTTAAAATCTACTATTTTTCTTTGTGTTAAAGATATCATCACATAGAACAAGGGCCCCGAAAGAAGTACAATCACAATTAAAAAGGATTTTTGCCAAGCGAAGGAAATAAGCAGAAACAAATATTTCTATTGGCAGCATAAACTGCGAAAGGTTACCTGTACGGAGCTCGCAAAACTGGGAGAGTCCGCGAATTATGCACCCCAAGGATGGATGCAGCTTGCGCAGGTCCAAGAACTGAAAGAAACACTGGATATTGAAATCAAAGATTGCCGTATAACCGTAGCTTTTGATACGAACCCTGACCTGCTACAAAAAGTCTGTCGTATGTTGAGGTCAAAGAGCTGTCCTATTTGATTGAAGGAGCAAAGCTGGAAAAAAAGCTTAAGGGGAAAGAAGTTTTCGAGCGGCAAATCTCATAAAAATATGCCCCCCAGAAATGTCCGTAGCCTTGATGTTATGCGGTTTTTCTGGTGTAATTTTCTTATGAAAACACAAGAAATGTCGGCAGAAAAACTGCTTATCATAGTTGAGCAGGATTACTGAACTAGAGCAGCAAATACAGTGGCTTATGTCGCATATTCGTCTTGCGAAACATAAGCAATTTGGCGTATCAAGCGAACAGACAGATGGCACCCAGATGTCCATATTCAACGAGGCCGAATCAAGCTCCGACATGATCACGCCGGAGCCGGAGCTTACCGAAGTAAAAACGCATTATCGTAAACGAACACGCCTTACAACGGACAAATTGCCGCAGGACTTGCCTGTTGAGGTGATTGAACACGAGCTGCCAGCCAAGGACTGTGTTTGTCCAGATTGCGGCAGTAAATTGCATACGATCTGGAAATTTCAAATAATCGTGCAGAACGCAACATCAAGCCATTTGTTATTGGACGAAAAAATTGGCTTTTTGCCAACACACCAAACGGTGCAAAGGCTAGCGCTATTTATTACAGCCTTATTGTGAGCGCAATCAAGGACTTCTTACCCGGTAGCACATCTTTGCCTGAGAAGGTATTTACACCGCAACCAGAAGATACAAGACCGGGAAAATATGCGCGGGGGGAAGACTAACGTGGCAACGAATATTGATTATATGATGAAAATGATTGAGGATTATCTATCAGGTAAGACTCCCCGATACATATTCGACTTAGATTTCCAAACTGAAATTATAGCACGCTACAAAAAAATGGTGCGGGAACACAGGGAATATGCCGAATTATTTTATGACTTGCTTTCAGAAGACGCCGTAGACGTTGGCGATGGATTGTCAGATAAGGAATTTAAACAACTGATCCGAAAACAATATAACGATTTAAAGAATATTGCCAATGACGGCTTTTTTTGATTTAAACAGGTAGTAGGTACGCGTGTATTTTACGCTTACAATTCATCTCCTGCCTACGCTCTCACTTGCGTGAGCAAGGTGATTTAGAGGCGGGAGCCTTCTTGCCGGATGTATGTTAAATATAGGAGCGGGGCGAATTCATAATGAACTAGCCCCGCTCCTATTTATTCGTAAGCGTCAAAACTTCCGACACATAGGAAACATAGAAAACCTGTGAGACAATAGCACCATGAATAAACTGGACAAAAATGTATTTCAATGAAATACAAAAAAATGCAAAAAAGTTCAGTAGATTACATGGGAGTGAAGT
>JAHDQS010000040.1 GCA_018433675.1 Clostridia bacterium | reverse complement strand
GTCCACGTGTGCATAGTGTCTATTCTCTGTCTCGTATTCCACGTGTGCCGTCGAAATGGTGATTCCACGTGCCTTTTCTTCCGGTGCCTTGTCGATTTGATCAAAGGCTACCATCTGCGATAACCCTTTCTTCGCCAGCACGTATGTGATTGCTGCCGTCAATGTGGTCTTACCGTGGTCTACGTGGCCGATCGTACCAACGTTGACGTGTGGTTTGTTTCTTTCATATTTTGCCTTAGCCATTTCTTTCCGTCCTCCTTTATAAATTACGACTGAGATTTTATTAGCCCAGACGTTTTTTGATTATTTCATCGGTAATACTCTTCGGTGTCTCTTCATAATGAGAAAACTGCATAACATAGGTTCCTCTACCTTGGGTCTTCGAACGCAAATCAGTCGCATAACCAAACATCTCCGCCAAGGGGACAAACCCTCTGATTACCTGTACTCCTGAGCGGGGCTCCATGCCCTCAATTCGTCCACGACGTGCGTTTACGTCTCCAATAACATCTCCCATGTACTCCTCGGGTACAACAACCTCAACCTTCATTACCGGTTCAAGCAGTACCGGGCTTGCTTTTTTAGAGGCATTCTTAAAAGCCATAGAACCGGCTACCTTGAAGGCCATTTCCGACGAATCAACCTCATGGTAGGATCCGTCATAAATTGTGACCCTGATATCAAGCATGGGATACCCGGCAATAGTACCGTTCTCCATGGCTTCCCTGACACCGTTTTCGACAGCGGGGATGTATTCTTTAGGGACAACTCCGCCGACTATCTTGTTAACAAATTCAAAACCTCCGCCGGCTTCAAGGGGTTCAACTTCCAGCCAACAATGACCATATTGGCCGCGTCCTCCCGATTGACGCACAAACTTTCCTTCTGCCTTTACGGCTGACCTGATGGTTTCTTTATATGCCACCTGCGGGCGTCCTACATTCGCATTTACTTTGAATTCTCTCAAGAGACGATCAATGATTATCTCCAAGTGAAGTTCGCCCATCCCGGAGATAATGGTTTGACCGGTATCCACATCGGTATGAATACGAAAGGTAGGGTCTTCCTCAGCCAGTTTTCCAAGGGCTGCTCCCATCTTATCCTGATCCGCCTTGGTTTTCGGTTCGATGGCTACGTCAATGACCGGTTCAGGGAAATGCATTGACTCTAAGATTATGGGATGTGCTTCATCACTTAAGGTATCCCCTGTTGACGTACCCCTCAAGCCCACAGCAGCGACAATATCTCCCGCGTATGCTTCCGGGACCTCTTCCCTGCGATTAGCGTGCATCAGCAGTAATCTTCCTATGCGTTCCTTCTTGTCCTTTGTTTCGTTATAAATATAGGAGCCTGATTTTAGAACACCCGAATAAATACGGAAAAAAGCCAATTTCCCAACATATGGATCACTCATGATCTTAAAGGCTAGCGCCGAAAAAGGCTCCTCATCACTGGCATGCCTTTCCTCGTCCTCACCGGTTTCCGGATGCACGCCGTTAATTGAAGGTATATCGGTAGGCGCAGGTAAGTAATTTACTATCGCATCCAACAAAAACTGCACGCCTTTATTTTTGAAAGAAGAACCACATACCACAGGAATTAGCTTAACGTCAATGGTAGCGGAACGTATGCCCGCAATTAACTCTTCCTCGGTAATCTCTTCTCCCTCCAGATACTTGTTGGTAAGCTCTTCGTTTGTTTCAGCAACTGCTTCAACAAGCTTCTCCCTATATTCTCTGGCCAATTCCAGCATATCTTCCGGAACATCTTTTTCCTCACTGCGGGTCCCCAGGTCATCAAGATAGTAATAGACCTTCATTTTAATTAGATCAATAATGCCTTTAAAGTTTTCCTCCACCCCAACGGGCAGTTGAACAGGCACCGGATTGGCCCCCAGCCTCTCTCTGATCATGTTGACCCCTCTTGTAAAATCGGCACCAACTCTGTCCATTTTGTTGATATAGGCAATACGAGGCACTCCATACTTGTCGGCTTGCCGCCAAACGGTTTCGGATTGAGGTTCTACCCCTCCCACCGAACAGAAGACAGCAACTGCTCCATCCAGCACGCGCAAAGAACGTTCAACCTCTACGGTAAAGTCAACGTGTCCTGGCGTGTCGATAATGTTGATGCGATGATTTTTCCAATGACAGGTGGTTGCAGCTGAAGTTATCGTGATTCCTCTTTCTTGCTCTTGAATCATCCAATCCATAGTCGCCGCGCCGTCATGTACTTCACCCATTTTATGAAGACGCCCGGTATAAAAAAGCATTCTTTCCGTAGTCGTTGTTTTTCCTGCATCTATGTGCGCCATAATTCCAATGTTTCTAGTATTACTCAATGAAAATTCTCTTGGCAACTTTTTGTCCCCCTTTCTTAGACCATACACGGCCAGATGTACGCTGAAAAACCCATAAACCATTGAAAGCAGCATACAGTAGATGGGGTATAATTACTGAATACAAGGTTGCAATAGCTGCAACCTTGATTGGATTTCACCATCTGTAATGTGCAAACGCTTTGTTAGCTTCAGCCATCTTATGTGTGTCTTCCCTTTTTTTAACAGCACCGCCGGTGCTGTTGGATGCATCCAGTATCTCCCCGGCTAGCTTGGCCTCAAGAGTTCTTTCACCCCGTTTACGAGCATAACCCACCAGCCACCTGATACCCAAGGCCTCTCTTCTGTCGGTACGGACCTCGATCGGCACTTGATAGTTAGCACCGCCAACACGTCTTGCCTTGACTTCCAAAACAGGCATAACATTTTTCATAGCCTGTTCCAGTACCTCTAGACCATTCTTGCCCGTTTTATTCTCAACCGATTTGAGGGCTTTGTAGAACTCGCGTTCCGCTACACCTCTTTTACCGTCGTACATCACTTTATTCACAAACTTTGTCACAAGCTTTGATTTATAAATGGGATCCGGCAGTACCTCTCTTTTCGGCACAGAACCTTTTCTTGGCATCATTCCCCCCCCTTTTTCTTCATAAGTAAGAATTTTTTACCTATAATAAGGCTTTTCGATGTTGTCGCATCAAGTCTTAGCTGTCCCTGCTTTGGGTTTCTTGGTCCCATATTTTGAACGGCCTTGATTCCTTTTTTGAACACCTGCGGTATCCAGTGCTCCTCTCACGATATGGTACCTTACGCCCGGCAAGTCCTTGACCCTTCCTCCACGAACCAGTACTACCGAGTGTTCCTGAAGATTATGGCCGATACCGGGAATGTAAGACGAAACCTCTATGCCGTTTGTCAGCCTGACCCTGGCAACCTTACGCAAAGCCGAATTGGGCTTTTTGGGCGTGGTCGTATACACTCTCGTGCAGACTCCGCGCTTTTGCGGGCATTCCTTCAACGCCCGAGCCGTGGGTTTCTTTTCAATTATCTTCCTACCCTGCTTTACCAATTGATTAATTGTTGGCATGTGACGCACCTCCTTCCAAAACATCCTCAGCATATTTATTAAAATTGGATTTGTTCACCTATTTCAACACAGCAGCGACTGCCGCTCGAACCTGGATTCCACAGGCCTTACCCAACTCAGTCATCTTTTTCGTTTCTTTTGTTTCGATTCCCTTATCACGGCAAGCCTGCAAAACCATTGCTTTTATTCTATCTTCGGCATCCTCGGCTATATATACCATTTGGGCTGTACCGTTTTCGACGGCTTTTAGGGTCTGCTTGAGTCCAACTGTCTTGCTCCTAGCTTCATTAAGGCTGTTCATAAGTCAAACCTCCTTTTGAAACCACACTGCATTATATTATCACTGGGGCTGAGCGCTGTCAAGACAAATCTCCTTAGGCTCACTACCTTCAATTTGGCCTTCCTCCGGGGATTCAATATCCATGCACTCAAGTTCGTTAACACCTTCTAGCTCTTCGGCTTCTTCTTCCGGCAGTTCAAGAGATATGTTGCGATACCTTGACATACCTGTCCCGGCCGGGATGAGTTTCCCGATAATAACATTCTCCTTCAGTCCCAGCAAGGGATCTGTCTTTCCTTTAATCGCTGCTTCCGTCAAAACCCTTGTCGTTTCCTGGAAGGAAGCGGCCGACAAGAAGGAGTCTGTTGCCAACGAGGCTTTGGTAATACCCAGCAATACCGGTTTAGCCGTTGCCGGAGAGCCTCCCTGTGCAAATACCTCGGCGTTTTCTTCCTCAAATTCAAAGACATCAATCAGGCCGCCGGGCAGAAGTTTAGTATCTCCGGACTCTTCGACTTTTACCTTCCTCAACATCTGGCGTATCATAACCTCAATATGCTTGTCGTTAATATCAACACCCTGCAGTCGGTACACCTTTTGCACCTCCCGCAGCATATACATATGAACTCCTTTAATACCGCGGATTTTTAATAAGTCATGAGGGTTAACCGAGCCTTCCGTCAACTCATCTCCGGCTTCAACCCGTTGCCCTTCCTTAACCTTTATTCTCGAACCGAAAGGTATCTGGTAAATGAATTTATCTCCATTGTCGCCGCTAATTTCTACTTCCTTGCGTCCTCTCACCTCATTGATGTGAGCTGTTCCGTCCGACTCCGTAATAATAGCCTGCCCCCGTGGTTTTCTGGCTTCGAATAATTCTTCAACCCGGGGCAAACCTTGGGTAATATCGTCACCGGCTACACCACCGGTATGGAAGGTTCTCATTGTTAACTGTGTACCGGGCTCACCTATGGACTGAGCGGCAATAATCCCGACAGCCTCGCCTATTTCAACCATTCTGCCTGTAGCTAGGTTTCGTCCATAGCATTTACGGCATACACCATAGCGTGATCTGCAGGTCAGCACCGACCTGATTGTAACCTGTTTGATGCCTGCTTCCAGAATGCGTTCGGCGTGCTCCTCAGATATTTCTTCCCCGGCTTGGATAATTATTTCTCCTGTTTCAGGGTGTACTACATCGTCCGCAACATAGCGTCCCACAATCCTCTCGTACAGCATTTCTATCGTTTCCGAACCATCTTTTATTTCATCCACTACTACTCCTACGGTTGTTCCGCAGTCGTCTTCGCGAACTATTACGTCCTGGGCTACATCAACCAACCGTCTTGTCAGATAGCCTGAATCCGCTGTTCTCAATGCGGTATCGGCCAAGCCTTTACGCGCACCATGAGTGGAGATGAAGTATTCCAAAACGGCTAACCCTTCCCTGAAGTTAGACTTAATGGGAAGCTCCAGTGTTTTACCCGACGGATCGGCCATTAGTCCACGCATCCCTGCTAACTGCCTGATCTGCTGGATATTACCCCGGGCCCCGGAATTAGCCATCATATATACCGGATTGAAACGATCCAAAATTTCCATCAAGGCGGCAGTTACGTCATCAGTCGCCTTATTCCATACACCGATTACCAACTGATACCTTTCTTCCTCGGTTATCAGACCACGCCGGAATTGGGCTTCAATCTCTTCTACCTGTTTATCAGCCGCACTCAGTATTTCTTCCTTCTTCCCCGGAACCTTGATATCAGAAACACTTATGGTTATTCCTGCACGGGTAGAATACGTAAAGCCTAAGCTTTTTATACCATCAAGCATTTCGGCGGTAGCAGAGTTCCCAAGAAGCCGGAAGCATTTGTCTACTATCTGGGCGAGTTGTTTCTTCCCGACAACTTCGTTGTAGTAACCTATCTGGGGTGGAATAACCTGGTTGAATATTAATCTTCCGGTAGTAGTCTCCAGCATCTTCCCGTCTTTACGCACCTTTACCGGTTCATGCAATGTCACTACCTTCGATTCGTAAGCAAATATTGCTTCTTCCTCGTTGCAAAAGACTTTGGTTTCCCGGCCTTCAGGTTTTTCACCCTCTACGGTCAGGTAATATGACCCTAGAACCATATCCTGTGTAGGTGTAACAACCGAACGCCCATCCTTGGGATTCAAGATATTATGAGATGAAAGCATCAATAGACGCGCCTCTGCTTGGGCTTCCGTAGATAGAGGCACATGCACAGCCATCTGATCACCATCGAAGTCGGCGTTATATGCCGTACAAACAAGAGGATGTATTTGCAAAGCCCGCCCTTCAACCAGCACCGGTTCAAAGGCCTGAATGCCAAGACGGTGTAAGGTAGGAGCCCTGTTAAGAAGCACGGGATGATCCTTGATTACTTCCTCCAGTACGTCCCACACCTCACTGCGGACCCTTTCCACCATACGCTTAGCGCTTTTGATATTATGAGCATAACCGTCATTGACTAGCTTTTTCATCACAAAGGGTTTGAACAGCTCTAATGCCATTTCCCGCGGCAAGCCACATTGGTGAAGCTTAAGATTCGGTCCGACAACAATAACGGAACGACCGGAATAGTCAACCCTCTTTCCCAGGAGGTTTTGCCTAAAACGCCCTTGCTTCCCTTTCAACATATCGCTTAAGGATTTCAGCGGACGATTCCCCGGGCCTGTGACCGGACGGCCACGACGTCCGTTATCAATCAGCGCATCCACAGCCTCTTGGAGCATTCTCTTCTCGTTACGAACGATGATGTCGGGGGCCCCTAAATCCAATAACCTTTTCAGCCTATTATTACGGTTGATTACCCTCCGGTACAGGTCGTTTAGGTCGGAGGTTGCAAAACGCCCTCCATCCAATTGAACCATCGGTCGTAACTCAGGCGGAATAACAGGTATAACATCCATAATCATCCATTCCGGCCTGTTACCTGAGACCTTGAAGGCTTCAACTACCTCCAGCCTCCTGATAGCCCTAATTTTCCGCTGACCGGTCGCTTCACGCAATTCAGTACGCAATTCGACAGCAATATCTTCCAGATTCATTTCCTCCAGAAGTATCTTGATAGCCTCAGCACCCATGCCTGCCTTGAACCTGGAACCATACTTTTCCTTATATTCCCGGTGTTCCAACTCTGTAAGCAGCTGTTTCTTCATTAATGGGGTATCCCCGGGATCGGTAACAATATACGACACGAAGTATAAAACCTTTTCCAGGGAACGGGGCGATACGTCAAGGATTAAGCCCATTCTACTGGGAATTCCTTTGAAATACCAAATATGCGAGCACGGTGCCGCCAGTTCAATATGGCCTAACCTTTCACGCCGCACCTTTGATTTTGTGACCTCCACACCACAACGATCGCAAATTATCCCTTTATATCTGACACGCTTGTATTTCCCACAATGGCACTCCCAATCACGTGTCGGTCCGAATATTTTCTCACAGAACAAACCTTCCCTCTCGGGTTTTAATGTACGATAATTTATGGTCTCAGGCTTTTTGACCTCACCGCTTGACCATTCCCGTATCTGTTCAGGGGATGCCAAACCTATTTTCATTCTGTCAAAGTTATTAACATCCAACAAGGGCCTCTCTCCCTTCCCCGTCTTTTTTTATTTATTCAACGTGCGGTATTAATTTATCTCCTCTTCTTCAACATCAATCTCTTCTTCAAAATCACCTAAATCAGTTTCATATTCAATAAATTCCTCTTCTTGTATCTCATCTTCACTTTCTTCCTCCGCACCGTCTTCCTCCAATTCGGTTTTGTCGGGAGCATGAATGTCTAGACCAAGTTCTTTTGCGGTTTCATTTACGTCATCGTCCATCTCTTTGATTTCTATTTCCTCATCGTTTTCCGAAAGCACCTTCACATCCAGTCCCAAACTCTGAAGTTCCTTAATCAATACCTTAAATGATTCAGGCACCCCCGGTTCCGGAACATTATCGCCCTTGACGATTGCCTCATACGTTTTGACACGACCTACCACATCATCGGATTTTACGGTCAGTATCTCCTGCAGCGTATAGGATGCTCCATATGCCTCCAAAGCCCAGACCTCCATCTCACCAAACCGTTGTCCTCCGAACTGCGCCTTACCACCAAGGGGCTGTTGAGTTACAAGAGAATATGGTCCTGTAGAACGAGCATGAATTTTATCGTCAACCAGGTGGGCAAGTTTCAGCATATACATGTTCCCTACTGTTATTTCGTTATCAAATGCTTCTCCGGTTCTTCCGTCGTAAAGCATTGTTTTACCTGAAACCGGCAGTTTGGCTTCCTCCAACATTTCTTTAATATCCTGCTCCGTGGCCCCGTCAAAAACAGGGGTAGCCACTTTAAAGCCAAGAGCTTGGGCGGCCCAGCCCAAATGCACCTCCATGACCTGACCGATATTCATCCTGGAAGGTACTCCCAAAGGATTTAGGATTATCTCTACCGGTCTGCCATCCGGCAAGAATGGCATATCCTCTTCAGGCATGATGCGGGATATTACACCTTTGTTCCCATGTCGTCCTGCCATCTTATCCCCTTCGGATATTTTCCTCTTCTGGGCTATATAAACACGTACTATCTGGTTCACACCGGGAGCAAGCTCATCGCCGTTTTCACGGGAAAACACCTTAACGTCCACAACAATACCGGCTTCCCCGTGGGGAACACGTAGTGAAGTATCCCTGACCTCCCTGGCCTTCTCCCCAAAAATGGCACGTAACAGCCTTTCTTCCGCGGTAAGCTCCGTTTCGCCTTTAGGTGTTACCTTGCCGACTAAAATGTCGCCTGGCCTGACCTCGGCACCCGTTCTGATTATCCCCCGATCATCAAGATCCTTTAACACATCCTCGCCCACATTAGGAATATCCCGCGTAATCTCTTCCGGACCTAACTTGGTATCCCGCGCATCGCATTCATATTCCTCTATATGTATGGAAGTGAAATAGTCCTCTTTGACAAGCTTTCGACTGATTAAAATTGCGTCCTCGTAATTGTACCCTTCCCAGGTCATAAAGGCCACAATCACATTCCTGCCCAAGGCCAGTTCCCCCTGGTCGGTTGACGGCCCATCCGCCAGAACCTGCCCGGCTTCAATTATTTCTCCTTTAGAAATAATTGGCTTTTGATTGATACACGTTCCCTGGTTAGAACGCGAAAATTTAGTCAGCTTATGTCTATCAAGCTTGCCGCTATCTGTTCGGATAACAATATCATCGGCTGTTACCCGCTCGGCAATTCCCTTCTCCCTGGCAATTGCTACCACACCTGAATCCTTTGCCGCCTTATACTCTTCTCCCGTACCAACATAAGGTGATTCGGTCCGCAACAAAGGCACAGCTTGACGCTGCATGTTGGCTCCCATTAAAGCACGGTTTGCATCATCATGCTCCAAAAAGGGTATCATAGCTGTAGCGATTGATACAATTTGTTTAGGAGAAACATCCATGTAGTCGGTCTTTTCCACCGGCACCAACAGAAAGTCCACATCATACCTGGCATTGACCTTTGAATTAATAAATGTCCCGTCATCTCTTAAAGGCGCATTGGCCTGGGCAATGATGTATTTGTCCTCTTCATCGGCATTCAGGTAATCTATTACTCCGGTAACCCGGCGTTGTTCCTTGTCTACCTTACGATAGGGTGTTTCGATAAAACCGTATTCATTAATCCGTCCATAAGTACTCAAAGAACCGATTAGACCGATATTCGGCCCTTCAGGTGTCTCTATCGGACACATGCGCCCGTAGTGAGAGCTATGTACGTCCCTGACTTCAAAGCCCGCCCTTTCACGCGACAGACCTCCGGGACCCAAAGCGCTCAAACGACGTTTATGAGTCAACTCTGCCAACGGATTGGTTTGATCCATAAACTGCGATAGCTGGCTGGAACCAAAAAACTCCTTGATAGCAGCTACGACCGGTCTGATATTGATTAATACTTGGGGAGTAATCACATCAACATCCTGTATGGTCATACGCTCACGTACTACCCGTTCCATCCTTGATAAGCCGATACGAAACTGATTTTGCAGAAGCTCACCCACAGAACGAAGGCGTCGATTTCCCAAATGATCGATGTCATCGGGCTTGCCCTCATCATTCATCAGGTTTAATAAGTATTTTATTGAGGCAACAATATCTTCTTTTGTGATACAACGCACATCCGCGGGAATATCAACTTTAAGCTTTTTATTCAGTTTGTATCTTCCCACCCGCGCTAAATCATACCTCTTTGGGTCAAAAAACAACGTATTCAGCAAAGAACGTGCACTCTCAACCGTAGGTGGTTCTCCGGGGCGCAGCCTTTTATATATCTCAACTAACGCCTCATCATCCGATTCGGTATGATCGCGCTCCAGCGTCAGGCGAATGCGTTCATCATCTTTGAATAACTCAGCTATCTGCCCGTTGCTGCTATACCCTAACGCTCTTAAAAGAACCGTCGCCGGGAACTTCCTTGTCCTGTCTACTCTGACGAAAATGTTTTCGTTCACGTCCGTCTCAAATTCGAGCCACGCCCCACGGTTTGGTATGATTGTCGAACTATAAATCTTTTTTCCGCTGGGATCGTGCTGCACGGAATAGTATGCTCCCGGAGATCTCACCAACTGACTGACAATAACCCTTTCGGCACCATTTATTATGAAAGTACCCTTGTCCGTCATTAAGGGGAAATCCCCCATAAACACTTCCTGTTCCTTGACCTCACCTGTCTCTTTATTGATTAGCCGTACCTTGACCCGCAAAGGAGCCGAGTATGTAACATCTCTTTCCTTGCACTCGTCCACATGATATTTTGGGTCCCCTAAGCTGTAATCGATAAATTCCAGAACCAGGTTTCCGGTAAAATCTTGAATTGGAGAGATGTCCCGAAACATTTCCTTAATCCCTTCGGTAAGAAACCACTGGTATGAGTTTTGCTGAACTTCTATAAGGTTAGGCATTTCAAGAACTTCTTTAATTCTGGCAAAACTCATTCTTGTCCTTTTACCTACCTGCACCGGATGACGCATTAATACTCCCACCCCACAGTTCGTATTTGATTAGAATATAACACTTAAATAAAAACACCTAATAGCAAGGCAAAAACCTTGCTATTTTAAACTCATTTATGTAGTGTTGCCCTTTCAACAACGTGTTATTCAACCCCTGCATCATTTGATATGGCAACTTTAAAACAACCATTTTAAACACTCTGACACCAAATAACCGCATTTTAAAATGTTAGCATATCCTGACATTACTGTCAACAGGCTTTTTGTCACCAGATCTTTTTTTTTTGAACCTGTTGCATTTTTCGCATCAAGCGGCTTACGTGGCGAACCAATAAGAACCCCACCCGACATCGCAATCAAAGATTACTGTCGGGTCCCGGGAACCTTGTTGTATCCACAATAAAATAAATGGCGCCCCTGGGGGCGCCATTGACGCTTTAAACTATTTAATTTCAACAGAAGCTCCTGCTTCGGTAAGCTTAGCTTTAATTGCCTCAGCCTCATCCTTTTCGATCTTTTCTTTGACCGGATTGGGAGCCTCATCAACCAGAGCTTTGGCTTCCTTCAAACCGAGACCGGTAATTTCGCGAACAACCTTAATTACGTTGATTTTCTTTTCTCCTGCCGATGTCAGTACGACATCAAATTCAGTCTGTTCCTCAGCAGCAGGTGCTGCTGCGCCTCCGGCAACCGGTGCTGCAGCCATGGCAACAGGAGCGGCTGCGGATACTCCAAACTCCTCTTCAAACGCTTTAACCAATTCTGCAAGCTCCAGAACTGTCAATCCTTTTACACTTTCAATAATCTCATTAATTTTAGACATTAGTATTTTGCCTCCTTATTATTCTCATTATTAATATTCAATAAGTTTCATCTTACGCCTCAGCTTTTTGTTTTCTGAGAGCTTCAAGAGCATAACCGAACTGGCGGATTGGTCCTTGTAGCACGTTTGCCATGCCGGTAAGGGGTCCCTGCATTCCTCTTAGAACCTGAGCCAGCAAGACTTCTCGTGACGGCAACTCGGCAAGGGCTTTAACATCTTGCTCTTTGATAACTCTTTTTTCAATAATACCTGCTTTGATCTCAAGGTTTTTATGACCCTTAGCAAACTCCAGCAACACCTTGGGGCCCGAAACAGGATCCTGCTTACTGAAAACCCATGCTGTTGGACCTTGTAAATATGGTGACAGCTCAGCTATCTTCGATTTATCGGCCGCGATTTTTACCATTGTATTCTTCAGTACCTTCATTTCTACATCAGCCGACCTTAGCTTAGCCCTGAGATCTGTTACCTCGGCCACCGTGAGACCGCAGTAATCAACGACAACGACAGACTGAGCATTCTCGAGACGCTCTGCAATTTCATCAACAACCCGCTTCTTTCCTTCGAGATTACCCAAATATCAACGCCTCCTTTCATATAGTACAAAAAAGCCCCCGTAGACGACGGAGGCTTCTCCTTTCATGACTAAAAAGAAAGGTAAAAACACAACCTCGGCAGGCCTCATAACGAATTTAAGCACACGCACCTGCTGTCTACGGCTTACTTTTATTCTTAACACTAAAATAGTATAACCTATCGGAAACAAATAGTCAATCGGTTATCCTACAAAACGTCTTTAATTCGACATTTAGAGCTTCTGAGGATTGATTTTTATTCCCGGCCCCATGGTCGTACTAATAACAACCGTTTTGATATATTGGCCTTTCGCTCCTGCCGGCTTTGCCTTGATGATCGCATCAACAATGGTTTGGAAGTTCTCCTGGAGCTTATCAAAGTCAAAAGACGCTTTTCCGATTGGAGCATGAATTATTCCCGTTTTTTCCACACGATATTCGACTTTACCGGCCTTTATTTCATTGACAGCCCGTTCAACATCAAAGGTAACAGTACCAACTTTCGGGTTAGGCATTAGTCCTTTAGGTCCTAACAATCTGCCGAGCTTACCAACCTTCCCCATCATATCAGGGGTTGCTACGGCAACCTCAAAACCAAACCAGCCTCCCTGTATTTTGGCAATAATGTCGTCGTCACCAACGAAATCAGCTCCGGCTTCTTCTGCTTCCTTAGCTTTTTCTCCTTTGGCAAAAACCAGCACTTTCCGGGTCTTCCCCGTTCCATGCGGCAAAACTACTGCGCCCCGAACCTGTTGATCCGCATGACGCGGGTCAACTCCAAGCCTAAAAGCAATTTCAACGGTTTCATCGAATTTTGCCTTCGCTAACTTTTTTACGAGTTCCAGAGCCTGTTGAGGCTCATACAAGACACTTTGGTCATATTCCTTCACTGCATCAAGATAACGTTTCCCTTGTTTGGTCATTTCATTTCCTCCTTTGTGGTTCATGCGGACATACCCGCTTGGGGGCTCCTCCCACATGGTCGAATGCTCTTTTTCGCTCAGTCTTAAACAATCTCGATACCCATGCTGCGCGCTGTACCTTCGACCATCCTCATTGCCGCCTCAATAGAGCCGGCATTTAAGTCCTGCATCTTCATTTCGGCGATTTCGCGAACCTTGTCCCTCGGTACTTTGGCAACCTTTTTAATATTAGGTTCCCCTGAGGCAGTTTCAATTCCCGCTGCTTTTTTCAGCAATACGGCAGCCGGCGGCGTTTTACAGATAAAAGTAAAGGAACGATCGGCGTATACCGTAATCTCCACCGGGATAATCAGCCCTACCTGTTTGGCAGTTTTTTCATTAAATTCCTTGCAAAACTGCATAATATTAACGCTATGCTGTCCCAAGGCCGGCCCAACCGGCGGCGCCGGTGTTGCTTTCCCAGCCTGGCACTGCAATTTTATAAACCCAATTACCTTCTTTGCCATTCGATCAGTACACCTCCTCCCACTCCTGGTTACATAGTCTTTTGTGCCTGGCTAAAATCAAGTTCTACCGGAGTTTCCCGTCCAAACATAGCAACAAGCACCTTTAACTTGCCTTTTTCAGGATATATTTCTTCGACAGTTCCAATAAAATTTTGGAACGGGCCGGATATTACTCTTACTGGTTCTCCCACTTCATATATAACCTTTGCGCGAGCTTCTTCAAGGCCCATGTGTTTCAAAATATGCTTGACTTCGTCTTCCAAGAGAGGAATAGGTTTTGCACCGGTACCGACAAAACCCGTCACACCGGGCGTGTTCCTCACAACATACCAAGAGTCATCGGTCATGATCATCTCAACCAGCACATAACCCGGGAAGACCTTGCGTTTAGCAAGCTTCCTCTTGCCGTCCTTGATCTCGATTTCGTCCTCCATAGGCACCAAAATGCGGAAGATTTTATCCCCCACATTCATCGACTCAACCCTTTTTTCCAGGTTAGCCTTGACCTTATTCTCATACCCCGAATACGTGTGTATCACAAACCAATTTTTTACCATAAACAAGGACCTCTATTTAGCATATAAGGCCCTCCCTCCTTCACAAACAGTGATCTATTTCAGAAGTAAACTCATCAAAAAACCTATCCCTGAATCAAACAACCAGATAACAACAGCCACAATAACCACCGAAATAAGCACAATAGTGGTGTATGATATTATTTCTTTCCTATTGGGCCAATGCACCTTTTTTAGTTCACCGGTCATCCCTCTGTACTGCCTCTTGATTTTCTGGAAGAGACCAGCTTTTTCGCCCTTGGCAACACTCATGTTTTACACATCCTAACTACACAGATATATCATAACCTAATTTTACCTGCAATATATACAGGGTTTACTTAGTTTCCTTGTGGATAGTATGAGTCTTGCAGAATTTACAGTACTTTTTAAGTTCTATGCGATCCGGTATGTTTTTCTTATTCTTTGTCGTAGTGTAGTTCCTTCTTTTACACTCCGTGCACGCTAATGTAACTGCGACCCGCATCAATGCCACCTCCCCGGAATAATCCCAACACAAGTTATTAAAAACCCGTAACAAGAAATAATTTATCACAAGCAGTCACCCGTGTCAACACAAACATTTGCTCGAGACATTTGCTGTGGATTAGGTTTTCAAGGCCAAAAAAAGAGCAGGAATGTTTTCCTGCTCTTATAACGACTATTCGCTGATGCCGGTAACAACGCCGGCTCCTACCGTACGCCCGCCTTCACGAATAGCAAAGCGCAGTCCTTCTTCTATAGCTATGGGGGTTATCAGTTCTATGCTCATCTTGATGTTATCCCCAGGCATGCACATTTC
>JAHDQS010000055.1 GCA_018433675.1 Clostridia bacterium | reverse complement strand
GTCAGGCCAGAGATTTGCCGCCACCTTCCTTCGCACTCCACCTCACGATGGACGCGCTTGGCCTTGGCTATACACTTCCCACTACCGGGCGTGTTCGGGACTTTCACCCGTTAGACTGCGCCCATGCCGGGCGCACAAGGATGAGAACAATCTGAAGCAGATTGTTCCCGACGAGGATACGGCGCCAATTGTACAAAGGATTTTCAACCTCTGCGTCGGCGGTAAAGGCCCCTCGCAAATTGCGAAACTCCTGAAAAACGAGAAAGTCTTTACTCCCGGCAATTACTACTACAGCAAAACGGGTGCACTCTTAAGCAATGTTAATGTTATCCGACCATACAACTGGTGTCAAAAGACCGTCGCCGGAATTCTTGAAGATGAGGTCTATCTCAGACACACTATCAGCCTGAAATCTACCACCGTTTCCTACAAGATTAAATAGCGCATTTATCGACCTGAGTCCGAGCAGCTTCGGTTCGAGAACACCCATGAACCATTGGTAACGAAAGAAACTTGGGACATCGTTCAGGACATCAGAACTCACAAACGGCGCAGGGCAAACATGGCAGAGCAGAATATGTTCTCCGGTTTAGTCCACTGTGCCGACTGCGGAGGAACGATGGTTCTCCACCGAGCGCATACCATGGACGCCGTAAAAAACAACTTCATGTGTTCTACTTACAAGAAGTTCGGCAAGGAAGAGTGCAGCGGGCATTATCTTCGAGAGATTCATCTGGCGGCAATTGTTCTGGATGACTTGCTCAGAGTAACTCACTTCGCACGGCAGCAGGAGTCGTTATTCATACAGTACATCAACCGGAAAAACAATGCTGAAACCCGACGTGAGATTGAACGGCTCCAAAGGGAACTGGAATTGATGCGCCGCAGGGATACCGAGCTCAGCGCCTTATTCAAGCGCTTATATGAGGACAATGTGCTTGGCAAAGTAACCAACGAGCAGTTCAGAATGCTGTCCGGCGATTACAACGCAGAGCAAAAAAATCTGAAAGAGCGAATCCCTAAAGCGGCGGAGCGCATTGAGGAACTGCAAAACTCCATCGCCAACGTCACCCGGTTCATCGATAAGGCGAAAAGGTATACAGAGATTAATGAGCTAAGCGGCGAGCTGCTCAACCTCTTCATAGAGAAGATTGAGATCGGAGAACGGGCTGAACGATACTCAAGAACGTCGGAGCAGAAGGTTATAATCTACTACCGTGACATCGGCGTCATCGGCGCCTTACAACGGCAAAGGCAGACAGCTTAATCTGCTGTCTGCCTCGCCAAATTACCACGGTTCACAAAATGTCCCTATGGGAGGGGACATAAAATCGTATCCCTTTTTTTGTTGTTTATTTTTGTGGAAAATCAGCTCCGCACCGCGGACAACGAATCCTTTCATGACCTTGACCGTGACCATGACCACGTCCATGCCCGTGATTTCTTGGCAAAACCTCAAACTCATGATTACAAGCATCGCATTGCACATTAGAACCGGCCAAACGATAATTCCCGCCTTCAATTCTAATTGCCTTACCGTTTACTAATGCTTCGGCCACCTTCTGTCTTGCAATTGAAAGTATTCTCTGGAAGGTTGCTCGCGAAATGTGCATCCTCGTGGCACATTCCTCCTGCTCATACCCTTCCAAATCTTTTAAGCGAATGGCTTCCATTTCTTCAACGCTGATAATCAATTCCTCCAACTGCCACTTTGGAACACCGGCAGGCTTAAAAGACGTAAAGCGCGGTTCGTATTCTACTCTCCGCCATTTTGGAGGCCTCGGCATACTACCCCCTCCATTTCATATTATGACAACTACTTGTGGTCAATTAACATATCTATATTCAGCAACTCAATACTTTCTGACTCTTCAATTTTACCCTCATCACCCAGAGCGCTTATAGAAGGCTTTAAAGGTAATACTCCCAACAGAGGAGCTTTTATCTCCATCGCCATCAGCTTCCCTTTTCCTTTGCCAAAGGGATAAATTTTTTGACCGCAGCTGGGACATTCCATAAAACTCATGTTCTCAATCAGCCCCATAATAGGGACGTTCATTTTCCCGGCCATCTTAACCGATTTTCTCACCACCATGTTTGCCAATTCCTGCGGTGAAGTAACAATTACCACCCCGTTTAAAGGAAGTGACTGCATAACGGTTAATGGCGCATCCCCTGTTCCGGGAGGAAGGTCTACAAACAAATAGTCCAAATCACCCCAAATGACCTCTTCCCAAAACTGTTTAATTGCACCAGATATTATCGGCCCACGCCAAATAACAGGCTCATCCTCATTCGGTAACAATAGATTTATTGACATCACTTCAATCCCGGAATTAGTACGAGCCGGCATCATGCCCAGTTCTGTAACATCGGGACTACCATGCAAACCAAAAAGCTTGGGTATACTTGGCCCTGTGACATCCGCATCCAAGACACCTACTTTATAGCCCCTTTTTCTAAAGGCAACGGCCAACAGCGCTGTAGCTGTCGATTTGCCAACCCCGCCCTTCCCGCTCATAACTGCAATAACATTTTTTATATCGTTCAGCTCATTGCCCTTTTTCTCATCGCAATTATTTTTTTCACTGCACGTGCTGCAGTTATTGTCGCATTCGGCCATAAAAAGACCCTCCTTCTCTATTTACCGTTTAATAATACTACAGCTACAAGCTTACTCTTATTTTGGTCATATGTCAATAACTACTGTGCTTCACTACGATGTTTTGTCTTTTAACCCCTAGTAGTTCCGCAAGATGAGAACACTTCGCAATCAGCAAGAAAAATATACCGCCAATGTCACTCATGCCTTCATAGTTAGCTTGTCCTTTTGAGATAACGAGTTCATTCTCTTCTATCCACCTCCGCACCTCCGGGCTGTCCCTGTCCGGCCCCGTCCCCGTTTCCCCGTTTCCTATCAACAGAAACTCTATATTAGTAAGCTTATCCAACCCAACGGTATTAGCATCCTCCAACATAGCATCGTTGATGCTTGGCCCTCCTTTGATGACAAAGTTTATCTTACTAAACGGCCTTTTTCTGACACTCAACATCGTCTCCAAATACAGCTTATCAAAAGCGATTTCCCCGGCGTTATCAGCAAAATACAAAAGGGTATCTGCTGTACGTATTCTTTCCGCCAACGCCCGATAATCGTTAGCTTTCATCTCCATTTTCATGATTCTTTCCAGGGTTTCTTTGACACTGAATTCACCCGTAGGCCCAAAATCAATAATATTACCTGCAATAGCAGCTAATGTTGCCTTCTTGAGTTTCTCCTCATTATCCACAGAGTCCTCTATTTCTTTTACAACCTTCTTTACCAGTCTCATACTCTCTATGTTATTAATCCTTTTAAGCTCTCGGTACGGATCTTCAACCCCCGTTATTTTTCTAATCTCACTGTACAACATATTCGTTATATCTATCGGGCTTTTTTCCCAATCTATCTCAAGGATTTTCTCTAAGGCCTTACGTAATACCTTCTCCTGTATTTCCTCATTATCAGATACCTTTTTCACGGTCTCTAATACATGGCGCAGCACGCAGGGAACGCAAACCAAATCTGTTTTTATTGTCATCAACTCCTTTTCCGCTTTGCCAGCCTCTTATTAATCACATTTCTTCCTTATGGGTGGAAAGAACAACAACAGTGTTAAGCTTTGCGACACCCGCGGCTTTTTTCAAAATATGCGAAGTGTATATTTCCAGTTTTTCAGTATCCTCCGCAGCTACCTTTAACAAAAAGTCATACTCACCGGCAATTTTATAGCATTCCAAGACCCAAGTACTAGCCGTCATAAGCTCTTTAAAACGGGATAAATGCTCGGCTCCGTTAATCCCGACGAAAACAAAGGCCAAGATGTTTTGTCCCAGCTTTTTTCTATTGAGAGACAGCGTAAACTTTTTAATGATTTTTTTCTCCTCAAGCTTGCGTATCCTTTCAGTCACCGCCGGAACTGAAAGCAGTACGCTCCTGCTTATCTGTGTACTGGTCGTCCTACTGTTTTCCTGCAGGATTTTAAGGATTTTTAAGTCTATCACATCCACCGGCTTTCACCGCCTGCTCTTTATATTTTAAATTTATTTTAACTTTATTATTAATATTTGTAAACCTCTATCTCTTATGTATTAAAATATTTAATTGAAAGAAGTATTTTATCCCTGCTTTTCCTTTTCCAAGGAACGTAGCACACCTTTTTTTTGCGAAATAAGACTATCTAAAACCTCCCTCCACTCGTCCCCTTCCGAATTCTCTTTTTGCCCATTTTTATTTGTTATCATTTCTTTCAGCACTGCTGTGAATCTCGCCTTCTTGCCCTTTCGTCCCTTGCCGTTCTCTGCCACAGAACTTGTTAGCTTTTCAGGGGAGGTTAAACGAAAAGGCTTAGCTGTTCTTTTCTCCCTGCCGCTTTTCCCCCCTTGTTCAGATTCTTTTATACCCTTTATCATCCCCTTGAATGCAAACAATGAAAAAGAATCATTCTTTAACGTCTCTAAAAAAGCTCCCCGATAACGTACGGCTTCCTTCTTATCCTCAAAGCGCACCTGTTTAAGCAACCGTAGTAAGAGGTTTTTAAACTCTTCGTTTACCTTGCTTGTTGTTTTAAATGGCAGATACAGCATGGCAATCCTTTTTTCTTCAGGCTGTATGAATAAATAGTCAAGTTCTAAAACAAAACCGTTTTCATACAACAAATAGTTCTTGGCCTCCAAGATGCATTTGACTATATCCTCCGCTATATACAACAAATCTGCACCTTTAATCTTTCTGTCTTTTATATATTCTTGAAGAGGCACCATAGAACCCACTCGGTAAATCAGTGACATTAACCCATCAACCTCCCGTACATAAAACGGTAAAAAGAGCGGATGAGGATTAGACCTCATCATGGAGTGCTGGTACCTTATAATTCCTATACTATCGGCAGGAGTAACAATTAAAGCTTTGCCGTAA
Source organism: Clostridia bacterium (assembly GCA_018433675.1). Taxonomy (GTDB): domain Bacteria; phylum Bacillota; class Peptococcia; order DRI-13; family SM3-B62; genus SM3-B62. The sequence goes on along the minus strand of JAHDQS010000055.1, from coordinate 4,542 downwards.
GCATCTTGTTTATAACAAACCTCACATTCCCTTCCTTTAAAAATCACCTTTTTCATTCTTTCACTCCTTTCCTTGTCATTTCTCCCATCCCTTTAGGGTGGAGGCTTACAAACCTTACACGGCTCATATCCCCTTTTTTTTGCTTTCTCAATATCTATAGGTATACTGCTGGAATGTAGATACCTACAATCATGCCGGTGATACTTTTCTCCCCATTCTGTAATATATACTATGCGACTATCATCCGAGAGCTCGTCTGCTTTATCCCAAATGCTTACATCATCTAATCCGGCATAAACCCTGTTCCCTCCATAAACCCAAGCCCTTTCAACCGCAGTATGCCTAAGAGTTATCACCGTCTCCTGAGATGTTAAAAACGGGATGTGGATATCATATTCAACCCGTATTACCACATCGTTTTCACCGTCATAGTCGACTTTGCCCGAAGGTATTTCTATCTGGCAGTAGCGTATTTTTTCCGGATCGACGAGGCTTCCCTCTAAATAATCCTCCAATAAGGACTGTACCCAACGGTATTTCCCAAAGGATTGTAAGCCTTCGTACGCGGCACTAAAAAGTTCACTCTCTCCCGTTTTTTCTGCTCCCATTTCTTCCAAAACAGAGAGCGAATAATATGATGCCGCAATCTCTCGAGTTGTTCCTTTCACCGCGTGTTCCAGACTTATATCAATACAAGCGGTTTTTATCAGGAATAAGAATATAAAAAAGAACACTAAAAAAAAGGGGAACACTATCGTAGCTTCAATTGTCAGAGAACCCCGCTTTCCTCGTGCCCGCCCCATTTTTATATTATCCCTCCATACCTACCGCTTCCGGTAACAATGTATTGGTTCCGTAACCGGTTACGGTGGCCTTTTCGATCCGATAGCTTCCGTCCGCGAATTGCCCGAACCCCAATTTCTCCAAGTTCAACAACGGCAAAAACCACAAATTGATTTCCACAACCGCTTCCGCACTGCAGACAAGATGATAGTTTTGCAGCTCGAAGTTGTTTTTTTGGCCTCCTTTGTTACGTAGATTTAATTGTACTAAATCCCGCAAACGGTCCAGCTTTGTTCCCTCATTCTCAAATAACAGCAGTAACCTCAGATAGTCGGAATACTGAAGCCCTCTTTTACCGGCGCTGTTTCCTATCTTAAATTCAAACAAAGAAACCTCTTCCCCCGCATACAGTTTTATCACATCATTGCACGCACGAACCAAACCCTCGGACAAGGCTTGGGTAAGCCTGGAGTAGATTTCCGGACTGACACTTTCAAAAAAAGCCTCGACCGTATTAATGGCAAACCTTATGAACCATATCCGTTCAAAAACCCCCACCAGATTAGCCCCTTCATAGGCAAAGCCACACAAAACATATTCGACCTCGCCGCTTTTGAAATAATGGTCACGAGCCGTCGGTGAGGTGGCATACGTGCTTTTGTCCAGGATATACTCATCGATATATAAGCAATCACGACCTTGCAAAGCAATATCTTTCAAAAAGTCACCCAAAAATGCAACAAAAGAAATAATATTGCCGCTCAACTCGCCAATCAAATCAGGGTCTGTGTTTTCATAATAAGTCTGTTCTCTTTGAGTGAAGCTCTCTGACCAAACCTGCACAACATCAGCATCAACCGCCCTGTTAGCCTCCCGTAAAATTTCTTCCCCTATGGTTTCCTCTACAGGTATAATCTTGACAAGACCCGCTATCTTCTTTTTAATATTCTCAATGCTTTGCAAAAAACCGGCTTCTATCTCCGTTTCCATATCTTCTTCTATCGCAAACCCCACCGGTCTCACCAAATGGGCTTTTTCCGCACCACTTTCACCCTCTCCGGCAGAAAACCCCGAACCGGAAATCATTCTTTCCAAGATTTCAATGTTATAAGCGAGGTCTGCTTTGTTTTGCTCAATCTCAGCCTGCAGTTTTTCAATTTCTTCGTACGCTTCATTAGCCGATTTCCCTTTATATGACTCTAAATGTCTCGCGATGTCCGTTTCTAAAAGACGTTTTATCTCTTTCATTTCCCGTATAGCTTCGATAGTCTTTTCCTCCCCTGCAGCCATGACAGAAGAAGTGGCATAGAATGGAGCCAAATCGTTCAACCGTTCGTTTATTCTTATGAGTTCTTCCCTCAACTCCGTTTTCTCGTTGTAACATTCATATCCGGCTGTAAAAGACTGGGCGTTCTTTTCAAAAGTCTCCACCCCCAAAATATCCGCAAAGCGTAAAGAAAGATTTACCGGTGCCTTGTATTTAATATATTGCAAGATCTGTTCCCTGAATTTTTCGTTATTTAAAAGGCTTTCCCTCAAATCGGTAGTTTGGAGTTTAAATTCACATATATCGTATGTAATTAGTTTTACTCCCTCACCCTCCTGTAGGTTTGCTGCAAAATAACGACGGGTTTCTTCTTCGCCGACATTAGAGGCATATAAACCGTATTCCCCCACCAACTGCCTGTCATACCCGGCCAAATTAGACCTCACCGCCGTTGCCAAAGCCCCTTCAACCTTGTTTTCAGCTACCATAATCCTGGTGACATCAATGATAATCCCCGCTAAACAAAACAAGGCTAACAGAATAATAGCAAGATATATCGTTATTACCCCGCGACATTCTCTCAACAAACCCATGGTTATCTCCTTTAATCAGCTTCCTCGTTAGCCTTAAAAAAAGCTAAGACATCGGACCCGTATTCAAGAACCATATCAATATTTCTGATATATCCGGCAGGGTCTAATACTGCTGCCCTGCCTGAAGCTGTCAAAACGGCTGTCTCCTTGCCGTCGAAAAAATATTTGAGCCTGCCAAAGGGTATCTTAACTTCTTGGACCAATTCCACCTTAACTTCCCTATTAAATAGCCGGCGATCGTACACAATCGTAATTTCAGTCCTGTCAATATTTCTTATACCTTGGGTCAATTTGCGGCAGGCCAAGAACTGAAGCATTTTTATTCTTCTTTCTGTTCCTTCTTCGCAGTTTTTAATCTCTTCTGCCAACTCTCCACTCTTTACCGCCAGCCCCTCGTCCTTTTCGACAGCTAATGTATAACGTGTTTCCCACGGAATCATTCCCTCAATAAGCCCGCTATAAAGTCCATCTCCTGTTCCCAACAAGCATACGGCTTCATTGGCAAGATAAGAAGCTGTCCTCGTCAGAAGGGCTTTGTGGTACAAAAGCATAAATGACAACACCAAACAGGATAAAATAAAAATGACCATCGTAAAAACAAGTGTCGCCTCAATCGTCGTACTACCCCTGCAACCACGCCTAATCTTTCTTTCCCCTTCCTTCAATTTGTTCCCCCACCACTGCCGGTATCGATATTTATCTGGGGCAAAAAGTTATCACCATGGATATCTTTGACCCGATCACTGCCAAACACCCCCTCAAAAAACTTCTGCGCCAAATCAATAAGGTAGTGTCTGAACAGTAACGCCAATCCTACCAATACAGCCAGGATAATAACCATCTCCACCGTACCTAAGCCTTCATTTTTGTTCCATAACGCCCTCACTTTATTCTTGATTATCAACCACATTTCACCTTTCTCCTCTCTTTCTTTTCCTCACCCCAACCTACATGATACTTTTGAGTGCCAATACGGCAGGCGAGGCGGTAATAATCATTATTGCCGTCAGCATAAGCATTAAGGGAAAAAGCAGCTTTGTCGAGGCTTCCTCCCCCAACCTTCTGGCGGCATGCTTGCGCATCTCCCAACATTCATGGCCTTGTATCCTAAGAACATACACCAGCTCAGCATTCCCCCTTTTCATATTCTGCAGGATCACAGCAATAAACTTTGTGATCTCAGGAATCCCGCATCTCCTCGCAAAATTTTCGTATGATAAGTATATTGGTTTTCCGGAACGAATATCGATCAAACAAGCAGACAATTCCTGATACAAAGGGGATATCCTCTTGTTATCCCTGACAATCTTTTCAATAGCCTGCTGCACCGTCATTCCTGCGCTGATGAGAAGAGTGATCTTGTTGATGAACTCAGGAAACTCTATCTGCAGTAATAAACGTCTCCTTTTGACCCTTTTTCCTAGCTCATAGTCGGGCAGGAAAAACAGCCCCGCTACCAATACCCCCATAAACCCCATAAAGATAATATCGATTTTCCCTGCAGCCAAACCCAAAAATCCAGCCAGAACTAACCCCAGTGTGGCATGAAGCACCTTGTTGGCCTGATGGGTTTTGATATGATACTCCATTCCCCTTTCACCGTACAGCTCCTTGATATGCCAAGGCACAGAACGAAATTGTCCGAACCGGCAGACTATCCTCAGTATTTTGAACCTTTTCAATATGATGATTCCCACTGGCAACAGTCTAACAAACAGGTCCTCTTCCTTTTTTGTGCTTCCACTTCCCGTACCCATCGTCTTCACCTCAATTCATCCTTAGTCGCAATACGGGTATGAGAGTCATCGTACATATCTCCATAAATGGCTACTTCTTTTTCTCGGATCAGGCAAAGGTCATGCTTCCCGACTTCTTCTATGTAAACGACTACTTCATAAT
>JAHDQS010000038.1 GCA_018433675.1 Clostridia bacterium | reverse complement strand
GCCCACCATGAGTTGCTGTCGCCTCTGGACTAGTATCTGTATAATCTGCTCCTTCGCAAGTTCCAATTATTTCACCATAGTTATTCCAAACATACCCGTATCCACTTGGATCAATGTATATGAGCGGGTTATTGGCACAGTAAGTATACTGATTAATACTCAGCGGATTCGAAATATCCCCTTCGACATATTACCCGTTACTACATGCTTAAGGATATTTCGACCCCGGTGGAAGTTTTACAAATAGCCAGTTCCTCGTTACTTTATAATCAAGAACATGCTAAATAAAGTAAAACTTACACATATTATTGACATAATTCTTCCTAATTTTGAGCCGAAATCATTCCTGTATCTTAAACTTATAACCAAAGCAAGGAAATAAAAGAATAACGAATAGAAAATAGTATAATGGATTCCTGTAGTGATATTGGACCATGATTTAATGCCTAATGAAGTAAGGATTGAATCACCTACCGTTTGTTACTCATTTATCAAACCCCTTTTATCTAATTTAGACCCTGCAACAATAAACATAGCCTGTTATCCACGCCAAAAAGGGAGCATCCCCCTTTCTTGCGAAACAGGATACTCCCTTATACTCCTTTTAACTCACTTTTTTTATGCCATCAATCCCGTCAATCTCCCCACTCTAATCCTACGGAACCACATAAGTGATGGCCACCTCCTGCAAAGCCGGATCCCATTCGACGCTACAGCCCAGGTTCTCGGAGATAAAACGTATAGGCAGCATCGTTCGGCCGGGAGGAACAATAATCGGTGTAACCAGGGGATTCTCCTCATCAATCAGCACATATGACCCGTCGACCTTGGCGTAATACTTATCGATCCACAGCTCGATGTATCTGTCGATCATCGCAATCGTTACCTTTTTCTCATCCTCTACCCACTCCGGAGAAGCATAAAGCGCCTCCGTCACAAAACGCACCGGCAACACCGTCCTATTTTCATAGTTAAGTGGCGCAACGTCCATTTCATAGTACTTGTCATTGAGATAGTAGCCCTTTTCATTGAGATAAAACCTCAAGCTGATAACCTCTCCCGGGGCTCCCTGTTCAAGTGTTTTGGCAGTTGATTCATTGGAATAGCCGGAATAACCTGCTGTGTTATAGGCCCTTACCCTGTAAACATAAGTAGTAGCGGGAGATAAGTCAATGTCCCAATGCTTAGTGGTATTTTCTTTTAGAACAGCGACTTGCTCAAAGCTCCCGTCTATGGTTTTCCTTTCTACAATAAAACCGTTTTCATTAGCGGACTCATCGACCCAGGACAGTTTAATCCTACTTGAAGAAGCCGTGGTTGCCGTTAAGTCGGAAGGCGTTTTTGGCTTGGTTGAAACTTGAGCTCTATAAATCGTAAACTCATCGCTGATATCCTGGGCATATATGCCGGGCATTACCCCATCGGCTTCCCAAATAGCCCGGATTTGAGCACTGTCTGTAGCCATATTCGGGACAAGCCAGCTACAAGTCCCCACTATCCCGGAGATACTTTCCACGCTCCTGATAAATACCCAGGTATTGCTGTCATCGCCCCGATAATACAAACTGACCTTGCCGCCGGTGCCGCCGCTAAGTTCCCATTTGATCGATTGACTGCTGCCTGCTTCCCAAAGGTCCCCCGAAACAGGAGAGGTTATCTTGATGTTCCTTCCCGGGGTTTTCTGCATAATAAAGAATTTGCCGGATACATCCACCGCCAATATTTTGTCATAACCTTCTCCGCTCTTCCAAACGGCCTGTATTTGCGCTTCCTTTGTCTCCGCCCACGGCACGGTCCACAAAAAGCTGCCCGTATTCTTTGTCGTTTCGATATATACCCACTTGCTTTCGCTGTTTTCCCTGTAATACAGGTCTACATAACCGCCGGAAACAGCCCCGCCGCTTTCCCAGGAAATAACCTGCTTGCTTTGGGGTTCCCACAAATCTTCGGCGAGCGGGGAATTGATTCTGATAAAGGCCTGTTCCTGTGTTTTCTTGAAAATCGTGAATTCTCCGGAGATACACTCATCATATTTGATCGAATCATCGTTTTCTGATTGCTGCCACACCGCCCGAACCTGAGCCTGATGCGTTTCCACCTTCGGTAATTCCCAGATGTAAGAGCCGGTATTTGTGACAGTTGTAATGTGCTGCCATTTTTCATTTGAAACATTCCGATAATACAGAGCCACATATCCTCCCTCAGCTCCCCGGGTCTTCCAGACAATGACCCTTTCATCACCGGCAGCCCAGATATCTCCCTCGCTCGGCGAGGTCAAGGCTATCTTGTTAATATTAGATTCCATTACAACCCCTGTCGCTGAGTCGGGAGACAGTACGCCCACCGTTGCTATTACCGTTAAGACAACAAAAAAAAGCAGTACCCTTTTCAAACGATCACCCCTTCTTGCTAGTATTTATTTCTTCTAATTACTAATATTAGCAATATCCTAATTATATATCTTTTATATTAATATTGGCAATAGTTCTTAACGTCAGGCTGCTCCCCACGCTCACCACCTACAACAAACCCCTTGCCGTTCGGCAAGGGGCTGTCATTATCCCATTATTGCTATATTCTATTGCTCCTATTCCTCTTCTCCGTCTTCCTCCATCAATTCCTGCCACGCATCCGCTACCCTTTCCCATTCCTCGTCGTCTTCAATATCAAAAAGAACATCTTCACCGTTTTCGTCTTTCCCTATTTTAAGAATGATCGCCTCGGACTCTTCTTCATCAAGGTCAAGGGGCTCAAGAACAGCGTATTCCTCATTGTCCACTTCCAGAACATCAATAAGTACAAAACCGTGCTCTTCACCGTTTTCGTCGACTAAGACAACCTTTTCATCATTATCATTCATCGCTACCCACCTCTTTCCTTATCATTCACTTGCTTCAAAGCCATTGTACATTCCTTTGATAAGCTTTGTCAAACCTAAGTTCATCCTCTTTTGCCCCTGCGGAAATATTCTTTCCCTTATCATGACCTCTTATGTATCGAAAAAAAGACCTTTGCCTTACAAACGAGCACTATCAAGATAACCTTGCAAAATCATGACCGCCGCAATCTTGTCTATTACCCCTTTTCTTTTCTTGCGTGACACATTACCCTGCAACAAAGTCCTTTCCGCCGCCACCGTTGTTAAACGCTCATCCTGATACACCACCTCAACAGCAGTCGCTTTCTTTAACTCAGCGGCAAATTCCTTCACCTTCTCCGCCTGTTCCCCGTAAGTACCGTTCATATTCCGCGGCAGGCCTACTACAACACGTTCTACAGCATAATCTTTGATAATCTCTCCGAGGTCGGCAACATCTTCCGCGACATTTTCCCGGTTTAAAGTCTTGAGTCCCTGGGCCGTTATTCCCATCTCATCGCTGACGGCTATCCCAATTCTTCTATCTCCTACATCCAACCCCAAGATCCTCATTTCCTACTCATCATCTCCCATCAACTCAAAGCACATCAACTAGTCTAAACTACCTTAATAGCAAATTCCGGGCACACCGCACCGCAATAACCGCAAAACATACAAGAATCCTCAGTCAAACAGGCCTTCCCATCCTTTATAGCCAAAAGCCCAAAAGGACACTGTTTTACACAAGCCCCGCAGCCAATACACCAATCCTCAATATGCAGCTTCCTCGGCGCTGTACTTACCTTAGCCATGACCTCGACCGGAATATCCTGTTCCTCAAGCATCGCAATGTTATAATCAAGCTCTTCTTTCATTTTACAACCGATGGCCACGCTGTGCAAATAGGGATGTCGAAAAGCATATTCCAACGCCGCCGGAACATTTTTGATAAGGTTTCCGCCCCCTAAAGGCTTCATGCTGTAAATGCCCTTCCCCTTCTCCCATGCGACCTTTAACGCTTGTGTCATTTCCTCCTCTGTACCATCCAAGACACCTAAACCCCGGTAATTGACGATGGCATGGATCACCTCAACATCGTCCCTTTCGGTAGCTGCTTTGACAGCTCGCAAAGTATGGGTGGAAATACCCACGGCCTTGACCAGACCCTTGGCTTTGGCTTCCCATAAATAATCCAGGGCGTCCTTATGCCCTTCCAGCGTCAACTCGGATTCCTGCTCATGCAACATAAAAATCTCAACACAATCACGGTCTAAAGCCTGCCGGGCCTCCTCCAAACTCTTTTCCATTCCCTCACGGGTATAATCGTAGGACTTGCTGACAATAACGACAGGCTTGTCCCAGCCCTTCAGCGCCTCTCTGATATAGGGGTAGGTCTCATAAATCTTGGCAGTATCAATAAAGTTTATTCCGCATTCCAGGGCATAGCGAATAAGCGCCGCACCCTCTTTTATGCTCATATTGGCCTGCAGCGGACCCACGGTCAACGCCCCATAACAAATACGGGACACCTTGATTCCCGTATTTCCCAAACCCTGATATTTCATTCCCCGCTCCACTCCCCTTGAAATTAAGAAAACTTGGCTTGCACCAAGCCTCAAGGCGTCGGTGGAAGCCTCAGTTGCACTTATACTTGAAGCATAAAGAAAGCCTCACATCCAGTGTGAGGCCGCATACTCACTCGCTCAAATATGTACTGATCATCTCTTCCAAAATTTCGTCACGTTCCAGCTTTCTGATCATCTGGCGCGAATTCTTGTGGCTGGTGATGTAAGCCGGATCCCCCGACAAAAGATAGCCGACAAGCTGGTCAATCGGGTTGTAGCCCTTTTCCTGCAAAGCCCCGTAAACATGCTTCAATGTATCCTTAACCTTAATATCTTCCTCTGCTTTAACGCGAAACATCATTGTTTGCTGGTTCTTATCGGTAGACATAATATCAACCCTCCTGTCCCTTACCTCATAATATATAATTCTTTATTCTCTTTAATTCTCCTTTAAAAAAAAGCGAATTAGTTAGTCCATTTGGGCGTCTATTATCTTCAAAGCCTCGCCCAGAGCCTCATCCAGTTTTTCTACCATTTTCCCGCCGGCTTGGGCCATATCAGGTCTGCCACCACCACCGCCGCCGGTGATTTTTGCCACTTCCTTGATGATTTTTCCCGCATGCGCTCCCCGGCTCGTTACGTCCTTTGTTACTGCAACGACAAAACTGACCTTATCTCCTAAGACCGTTCCCAATACTACTATACCCGTTTTCATCTTTTCCCTAAACATATCCGCCATATTGCGCAAAGAGTCAATATCACCGACCTCGACCCGGGCCGACAATACCTTAACGCCTTTAATCTCCGTTGCCTTTTGCAACAATTCATCCACCTGCAGCACGGCTTTTTGGGCTTTGATGCGTTCCAAGACTTTATCCTTTGAACGCGCTTCTTCCAGCAATGACCGAACTTTATGAGGAAGCTCCTTGGCAGGCACCTTCAGAAGCTCTGTCAACTCTTGCAGCAGCTGCTCCTTGTCCTCCAGATATTTTCTCACCCCAGCACCGGTGATGGCCTCAATCCTGCGTAAGCCGGCCCCCACAGCACTCTCCCCGGTGATTTTAAAGAGGCCGATCCTGCTTGTATTCTCAATGTGTGTACCGCCACACAACTCCATACTGTAATCACCGATTTTGACGACCCTTACCACATCACCGTATTTTTCCCCGAATAAAGCCGTCGCGCCCTCACTTTTTGCTTTATCCAGAGCGGTCTCATAAGCGCCAACGTCAAGCGCTTCTAAAATCATTTCATTGACCCGTTCTTCTACCTTCCGAAGCTCATCGTCGGTAAGGGCAGTGAAATGCGTAAAATCGAATCTCAGCCTCTCCGGTTCCACCGCCGAACCGGCCTGATGGATGTGATCCCCCAATACCTCCTGCAAGGCCTTATGTAAAAGATGAGTCGCCGTATGATTGCGGGCCGTAGCCAGCCGCACTTTTTTATCTACTTCCATCACCACACGGTCTTTGGACTTCACCAGCCCCTCGACTTTCCCTTGATGGATTACCTTGCCGTCAGGCAGCTTTTTCACGGTGGAAACTTTTATCTTACCTTCCGGTGACGTAATCGTACCGGCATCACCTGCTTGTCCGCCTCCTTCCGGATAAAACGGAGTAGTATCAACCAATAGCCATACATCGTCTCCTGCCGACGCGGTTTCAACCAGATTTCCTTCTTTGATAAGAGCCTGTATCCCGGCCTCCAGTCGCAAATGATCATAACAGCAGCTTTTGGTGGCAGGCAACTCACCCACTAGATTTGCTACGGTCAAAGCCATATCCCAGGCATTGCCTTCCTGGCGGGCAGCCCTGGCCCGTTCTCTTTGTTCTTCCATCGCCTTATTAAACCCATCCAGATCCACTTTCAGCCCTGCTTCTTCCGCAATGTCTTGAGAAAGGTCTAGAGGAAAGCCAAAGGTATCATAAAGACGGAAAACCTCTGCACCGGGCAGCGTATCCTGTCCTTTTTCCTGTACCTCTTTAATAATCTCCTGAGCGAGGGATATCCCTTCGTTTAAAGTCTCATGAAAACGTTCTTCTTCAATGCGGATTATCTTAATAACATAATCGCTTTTTTCCTCTATTTCCGGGTATGCGCCCTTCATAAGCTCGACCACCACAGGAACAAGCTTGTACATAAAGGGTTCATCAATACCCAAGACCTTACCAAAACGAACAGCACGTCGTAAGATACGGCGTAAAACATAGCCCCTACCCTCGTTTGCCGGCAGGACCCCGTCACTGATCAGAAAAGTACAGGAACGAATATGGTCGGCAACAACCCTGAAGGGAAACCCTTGCTGGCCTTGCTGATATTGCTTCCCGCATAATTTCTCAATTGCCCGAATAATTTCCTTGAGAAGGTCGGTATCGTAATTGCTTTCCACCTCTTGAATCACAGCCGTAATACGTTCCAAGCCCATGCCGGTATCAATACTCGGACGAGGCAGCGGTGTCATCTTCCCGTTATTATCCCGGTTATATTGCATAAAAACGAGATTCCAAATCTCTAAATAGCGGTCACACTCACATTTACCGATTCCGCACTCTTGGCCACAGGAATACTTCTCACCCCGGTCAAAATGGATCTCGCTGCAAGGCCCGCAGGGACCCGTATCGCCCATGGACCAGAAGTTATCCTTCTCTCCCATCCTGATAATACGTTCGGGAGGAACAGGGGTCAATTCCCTCCACAATTCATAAGCTTCATCATCATCCTGGTAAATCGTCACATAGAGCTTTTCCGGGGGCAAACCTAAAACCCCGGTTAAAAACTCCCAGCTGTATTCAATCGCCTCACGCTTGAAATAGTCTCCGAAAGAGAAATTTCCCAGCATCTCGAAAAACGTATGGTGGCGTGCCGTTCTCCCAACTGTATCTAAATCATTATGCTTTCCTCCGGCACGCACACACTTTTGCGATGTGGTTGCGCGGGAGTAAGGCCTTTTTTCCAATCCTAAGAACACGTCTTTAAACTGATTCATCCCGGCATTAGTGAAAAGCAGTGTCGGATCATCGTGAGGTATGAGAGAAGAACTCCTCACCCTGGTATGGTCTTTACTCTCAAAATATGACAGAAACTTTTCCCGGATCTCGTTGCCACTTAACATAAAAATGCCTCCTTACTCCATATGCCTAAAAAAACAAACTCCCATCGTCGACACTTCCGTGTCAAGGAACGAGAGCCAACCGTTACCCTGCTTGCCGCCGCAGTGAGTTAATTATACGAAACCGCTGCTTTTTTGTCAAATATAACCGTTGTCAAAGTGTATTAAACCAAGCGAGTGTAAGCATAACGCAACAATACCTTTAAAACAGCAGCAGCCGGCACCGCTAGAAATAAGCCGATCAAACCCCACAAATGGCCTCCTGTCAAAAGGGCAAAAATAATAATCAACGGATGCAACCCGATACAATCGCCCAGGATCTTTGGGGCGATAATATTTCCCTCGATCTGTTGCACAACGATCATTATCCCTAAAACATAAAGGGCCAGCCACTTTGATTGGAGCAAGGCCAGCAGCATAGCAGGCAGCGCAGAAATTATCGCCCCAAAGAAAGGGATCAGGTTCATGAGACCGGTAAAAGCGCCGATCAACAGGGGAAAATCCATACCTATCAGAAACATCCCCGCTGCCACCATGATTGCAACCGACAAGGCTACCAACAAATTACCCCTGATAAATTTCTTTAGAACCTCATCCATTTCGACGGCAACCCCTGACAATTCGGTCCTCATTCTCACCGGAATCAACAAAAGCAAAAAACTGCCGATTTTTTTAAACTCCAAGAGAAAATAAAAGCTGACAACCGGTATGATTGCCAAATTAAAAACCTGGGAAAAAAGACCGAGCAACCCCTCAATAAAGCCTTCAACCACGCGCAAAAAAACATTCTCGATTTTGCCGATAGTCTCATCAACCACCGTCCGCAAACCTGTAGGTACCGAGACACTGTTATAACCTAACTCCATGTCTTTAATAAACTGTTGAAAATGATCGGCATAAGAGGGGATCAACTCAAGCAATCTGTTGAGATCCCCTAAAATTACGGGTAATAAGAAAAAAACGGAGCCGGCTGCCGCCAGCAATACAAGTAAATAAACAGCCGCTATCGCTAGACCCCGGGAAATACCCTTAGTTTCCAAATAGTCAACAAAGGGATGTAAGATATAAGCAATAATATAAGCCATAAAAAAAGGGAACAACACGGTGCGTATCGCTACAAAAAAAGCCAAAACAGCGCCAACAATAAGTAAAACAACAACCTTGCGACATAAACCCTGCTCTAAATTACCCATTCCCTCGCCACATTTACCGTTAAATAAGAACGCTATTTACTGACGTAATCATAAATATCACGGGCCACATTAGACATCAGCCTTCCCGTTTTCAACTTAATTCTCCTGCTTTTGCCCAGTAGCTCTTGACGCCCGTTCATCCTCGCCCTGGGAAGGAAATATAGCCCAACAAGGGCTCCGGCTACCCCGCCCAGCAGCATCCCGTTTACAAGCCTGCTTCTCATCTTCTCACCTCCTCCTAAACATTAACAGCATCCTGATACTCAACCAGTCCACCGTCTTCCGTCACAAAAAACATCTTGACCTCACCGTTTTTCCTTCCTACCCGGCACTCGACATAACAATCCCAGCAAAAATACTGATCTGTCCCGACCCTGCCGACAGACCTGCTGCCACACAAAGGACAATATCTCATGGCAAATCCCCCTCGTATTCGTCCGACACAATGACCGCATCTTTTCCATATTTCAGAACTTCTGAAACCGGCACAACCTTTCTTCCCATCAACATATCCATAATATAACCGTCAGAAATCTCGTAACCCAAAACACTACCGTCTTTTTCTTCGATCACAACATCCTCTATAACCCCTAGGCTTTCTCCGGCGGTGGTCATAACCAGCGTTTCATTGTTTTCTCTTCCTGCCGGAGGCGTAATCTCGACCCCTGCAAACTCTCCTGCCTGCTCGACTTTCCCCTCATCTACCAGAATAGAATCTCGTCCCATCCTGATAATGCCATCCGGCTCTACGCGACAAAGCTCTCCGCTCAGGGAAACGATCAATAACCCCCCTATTTTTCTTTCCTCGGTCTGTATTATTGCTCTGACAAACCCTATCAACTCACCGTTTCGCATCCCAAATACCTGCTTATTCTTTAACTCACGGCTTCGCTTCATATCTTTATTATTGCCGGATTTCCATAAAAAATGCATGAACAGCCTTTTAACGCGCCATTCATGCACCAATGCCAAACACTATCTTTAATCTTTACTACCACAAAGCTTTAATCCCGCAACGAACGTTCAATAATCCCGCCGCCCAGTACCAAATCTTTGTCATAATATACTACGGCCTGTCCCGGCGTGATTGCTCGCTGAGGCTTTTCAAAAACCACCTTGACCATACCTTTCTCCTGAGGATAGATTTCGGCCGCAGCCGCCAAGGCCCCGTAACGAACCTTAGCCTGAACCTTTTTGGGCTCTTGAAGCTCATCAAAGGCGATGAAATTATTCTCCCCGGCCAACAACCCTTTGCGATAGATGTCTTTTTCCTCTCCTATCGTTACGGTGTTGTTTTGCACATCAATATCCACCACATAGGCCGGATATCCCAAAGCCAAGCCCAGGCCTTTTCTCTGTCCAACGGTATAACATTGCACCCCTCGGTGCTTACCGACTACTTCGCCTTTGATATTCAAAAAAACCCCCGGCTTCATTTCCTGTGAAGCTACGTGTCCCGCAATAAACCCCTTGTAATCATTATCCGGTATAAAGCAGATCTCCTGACTTTCTTTTCCTTCAGCCATGGTCAGGCCAAGCTCCTTGGCCTTTTTCCTTATCCAGGTCTTATCATAACTACCCAAAGGAAAAATCACCTTGGCCAGTTGGTCTTGAGTCAGATTATACAGCACATAACTCTGATCCTTATGCTCATCTTTACCCCGCATAAGTAAATGCCTTTTTCTTTCCTCATCATACTGTATGTTCGCGTAATGACCGGTGGCCACATAATCAGCGCCATATTCAGCCGCCTTCTCGATAAACGTCCCGAATTTAAGATAGCGGTTACAAGCAATACACGGATTCGGTGTCCTTCCCCGTACATATTCTTCTAAGAAATAATTAATCACTCGCTTTTCAAAGAAATCGCGCATATCAATAACATGAAACGGAATCCCAAGTTTTTCCGCCACGTCTGCAGCGGCCTTTGAAGATCCGACTTCACTCAAAAGCATTGTTATACCTATAACCTCATAACCCTTTTCCAAAAGCAGAGCGGCCGCAACCGAACTATCCACTCCGCCACTCATGGCAACAGCAACTACCGTCAACTTAACCACCCTTCTTATTCCTACCGGCTTTTACACCCTGATCCTCACCGGTATTACCTGGGAAATAATACCTTTCCTTCTGCAGCTCCTGAGGCAAATAGCTCTGCTTGACCCAATGCCCGGGATAATCATGGGGGTACAAATACCCTTCCCCGTGGGCCATTTCTTTAGCTCCCGCATAATGACTGTCTCTTAAGTGCAGGGGCACAGACCCATATTTTCCGTCCTTTACGTCAGCCAAGGCCTGGTCAATCCCTAAAACCGAATTACTTTTCGGTGCACAGGCTATATACAGCGCGGCCTCGGCCAGAATAAGCCTGCCCTCCGGCATCCCCACCCGTTCAAAAGCAGCTGCGGCGGCTTGAGCCATTACTAAGGCCATCGGATCCGCCAATCCCACATCTTCGGCCGCATGGATCACAATCCTCCTGGCAATAACGCGGGGGTCTTCCCCGGCGTACAGCATTCTGGCCAGATAGTGCAAAACAGCATCCGGGTCCGAACCCCGCATACTCTTGATAAAGGCTGAAACCACGTCATAATGCTGATCACCGTCTCTATCATAAAGCACTGCCCTTTCCTGGATAGACTCCTCCGCTGCCTTTAAATCGATGCTCCTAATACCCTTCTCGTCAGGCAGGGTAGATAACACGGCCAATTCTAAGCCGTTTAAGGCCAAACGCGCATCTCCCCTGGCCGCTTGGGCTAAATGGGCCAGAGCTTCCTGGCCTATCTCCACTTTATAGCTTCCCAGTCCTCTCTCTTGATCATTTAAAGCCCTGTGCAGCAAGGCGATGATATCATCTACCGTAAGCTGCTTAAGAGAAAACAGCCGGGAACGCGATAAAAGTGCGGAATTAACCGTGAAATAAGGGTTTTCCGTAGTTGCACCTATCAGCACAACCTTGCCGTCTTCCACCGCCGGTAAAAGAGCATCCTGCTGAGCCTTATTAAAACGATGTATCTCATCAATGAAGAGGATAGTCCCCTTCTGATAGTAGTTTAATCTCTCCTCGGCTTCCCTCACCACTTTGCGCAGTTCGGCCACCCCGGAGGTTACGGCATTCATTTTTTCAAAATGGGCTTTAGTCGTCTTGGCAACAACAAAGGCTAAGCTTGTCTTTCCCGTACCCGGCGGTCCGTAAAAAATCAAGGAACCGAGCCGGTCGGCTTCAATAGCTCTTCGCAGCAACCGTCCCTTGCCAATAATCTCATCTTGCCCGACAACCTCATCAAGCGTTCGCGGCCGCATGCGGGCCGCAAGAGGAGCCTTGCCCTGCACAACCTCCTCCTGTATTTTTGAAAACAAATCCATGTGCCTCACCCTTATGTCCACAATACCTCATAAACGAATTATACACAAAAAAAGCGGTCAGTGCAGTAAATTTACACCGCCGACCGCTTTTTCAGCAAAATATCATCTTACTTAGCTACCGCATCTATCGCTTTGGCGATATCCTCCTTAGAAGAGAACCCTACCATCCTGTTGACCTCTTTTCCGCCAACAAAGAGAACCATGGTAGGAATACTCATAACTCCATATTCCGAAGCAGTACCGTTGCTTTCATCCACATTGAGCTTGCCTATCTTTGCTTTCCCCTGATAATCGTTTGCTAATTCTTCAATAACGGGCCCCAGCATCTTGCAAGGACCACACCATACGGCAAAAAAGTCAACAAGCACCGGTCCTTCTGCCTGCAATACCTCAGCTGCAAAGTTGCCATCATTCAGTTGAACAACGTTTGATTCTGCCATTAATAAATTCCCTCCTTTTTCGTCTACCGGATAAAGCTTTTCAAGACAATCAAGAGTTCCTCCACCGCATCTTCATCATACTCGTTACGCCCGTTATCCTTACGACTCAAACACTCTTTCATATGATTCTCCAGGATTAAGACGCCAACTTTCGATACGGCGGCACGCACGGCTGATATTTGCACCAAAATATCCTTGCAGCAACTGTCTTCGTCCAACATCCGCCTGATACCTCTGATCTGGCCCTCAACACGAAGCAGTCTGTTCTTGATGCTTTCCGTAGCGAACTCCCTTTCTGTTTTGCTGTTATCCTCAGACATCGAATATACCCCCCATGGGTATCTTTGATTTAATTATATCTGCCTTCCAAGGATTAGTCAATAGAATTATCCAAAATATCGTTAACTACCGCCGAAGCCAGTAGCAACCCGGCTACAGGGGGTACAAAAGATACACTGCCCAGCGCGGAAGATTCGAAAAGACAGGAAGTAGCCGCAGGTACATCCTCATTACTTTGTATTTTAATCCGATCGGCGGTAGAATATACAACCTTAATACCCTTCTCAATACCGTGTTTTCTTAATTCCCTACGCATTACTCTGGCCAGGGGACAATAGGCCGTTTCGCTAATATCGGCGATTCTGAACTTGGTGGCATCAAGTAAATTTCCCGTTCCCATGGCGGAAATAATCGGTATCCCTTTTTTTACCGCCAGCTTGATGAGAGCTAACTTGCTGCTGATCGTATCGATAGCATCAACGGCATAAGAACAGTTCTCATCAAGAAATTCTTTAGTATTTGCCTCGGAAACATAAACCTGATGAGCTACGACCTCACAATCAGGGTTGATATCAACTATCCGCTCCTTCATGACCTCCGTTTTTGCCTTGCCGACTGTAGAATGAAGGGCAATAAGCTGCCGGTTGATATTTGACACACACACCGTATCGGCATCTACCAATTCCAACCTGCCTATACCGGCTCTGGCCAAGGCTTCAGCGGCATATGAACCAACGCCCCCTAACCCGAATACTACGACCTTAGCACCCTGTAACTTCTGTAATCCTTCACTTCCGAGCAATTGCTCCAAGCGTGTAAACCGGTGCAAGTCATACCCCTCCAACAGTTTTGTTATTTGTAGTCATTATACACCATTTCTGACGACTTGCACCAAGCTGAGGCCTCTTATTCAAGACTCTTATCAAAAAGGACCGTCCCAAAGTATATATCATTATGTACACATATCTTACCGGTAATCTCTTTTACCTCTACCCCGGCAACTATTTTTATCTCTTCACATAAAAATGAGTTTTGCTGCCGGATAATCATTCTCCGTAGCCGCAGTACCTCCTCCTCGCCATCGGGTATCAGCAAGAGGTTTTCTTCAAGCCGCGTCAAAGTCCCGGAATAGTAAAACGTTCCAATATTCCGATTAATTTTTATCCAAGCCTCTTCCGGTCCCTTGCCAAGTGTTTCCTGATGAATTTTTATCATAGCCTTTTTAATTTCCTTTTCACAAGATATAACATTCTTCACACCCACACACCCTCCTTTTGCAAAATATCCCCTGGAGTTCTCTTAAGATAACTTTTTTTATATTTCACAAGAATTTTCGTTCATAATCGTCCTTAGACAACGGTTTGCTGAACAAAAATCCTTGAAAATAGTCGCATTTTTTTCTTTTTAAAAACGATAACTGCTCTCTTGTTTCCACACCTTCCGCAATAACCCCATAATCCAGGCTGTGGGCCAACGATATTATCGACTCGGTGATAATAGAGTTCTTTTGATTACCGGGCAGATCTTTTATCAAGGCAGCATCTATTTTGATACAGTCGATTGGTATACTGCTTAAATAGCTCAAGGAAGAATATCCGGAGCCAAAGTCATCCAAGGCTATTCTCACTCCTAACCCCCGCAGCTCGTTTAAAACCAGTTTTGTCCTCTCTGAATCCGTCATAGCCAGTGTCTCTGTAATCTCCAACTCTAAATAACGAGGGTCTAAACCCGTTTTCTTGAGAGTATCTCTTATTAGACCGCTGAAGCTGGTGCTCAGCTGTTGCTTAGAAATATTGACCGCTATTTTCTGAAATGAGGCCCCACTGTCAATCCAGAATTTTGCCTGTTTACAAGCTTTCGTAAGAATCCATTCCCCTAGTTTGACGATCAAACCTCTTTCTTCGGCAATAGAAATAAACAGATTAGGCATCAATAAACCAAATTTAGGAGAATTCCATCGCAACAACGCCTCGGCTCCGACGCTCTTACCCGTCGCTAAATGAAACTGTGGTTGATACAAAAGCTCCAACTCTTCGTATTTATCTTCTTCAATCATTTCCTTTAAACAATTAGTTATTTCTATGACGCGACACGTATCATTTCTTGTCTTGATATCATCGAACACATACCTTTTTCTCTCGTTCTCTTTTGCCCTTTTCATAGCCATGCTTGCAGTGCTGACAAGATTTTCCGAGTTTTCACCATGGGTTGGAAAAAGAGCAATACCGACGCTGGCGGTGACATAAATCCTTTCCCCACCTACATCAAAACCTTCGTCGAATCCCTTGATAAGTTCTTCAGCTTTGTTTAACGCTTCTTTTTCTTTCTTTAGATAACAAGCAATTAAAAATTCATCACCCCAGGAGCGGGCAACATAACCTTCCGCACCGATAATCAGCTTTAATCTTTTTCCAATCTCCAGCAACAGTTTATCCCCATAATTACAGCCCTTTGCATAATTAATTTCGTTAAATCCGTCTAAATCAACCACCATCACTGCAAACCTTCTCTTATTCTTGCAACTTCCACTTATAGCCCTGTTTAAATACTGTAAAAATGTCTTCCTTCCCGGCATGCTCCTCCATGCCTCACTCAAAGATAAGATTCCCAACTCGAACCCTCCGGTCGCTTTTTTTAATTAATTCTCAACAAACAAAAAACACACCTATAACCTGCAGCGCACCATCTTCGGCACAGCATGTCACGGTGTGCTCAGTATTTCTTCTGATACCGAACCTCAAGCCGCTTTATTCCGCAAAAGCCGACCTCAAGTGACAGCTTTCGACACCTCTTCTTTTTTCCTGACTTACCAAACATCTCGCTACAGTAAAAGAATTTAGTTGAAAGAAGAATATTGATTAATTTTTTGTATAAACTATAATTTCAGTATTTATCATTTATTATATACCATGGTTCTAATTTTTTCTACACTTTATTTATATAAAAACAAACCCCACTATGCCGTGGGGGCCGTTGTTTTGAACCTGCTCTAAGCAGGTGGGTACCCTCCTGATTGCTTTATAAGTCCCGCTGTTGAGCAGGCTTGTATGCCACAACCAGAGTCCGGGTTCCCAACGTAATGGTGTTGGCTCAAAACTTACGACTCATTCTCACGAGCACCGTAGGGTAACTACTGCAATTTCTTCTCAAGACAATATTATCACATCAATCCGCGCATTTCAAGCAGAGTGCCGCTATTCCCAGGATTTTACTCGCTTTTACTTGCTTGGAGATGAGGTCGTTTTTATGTGTAATTCTCGCAATTGTTTTGCCTCTACCTTTGACGGAGCCTGACACATCAAATCCATAGCACTTTGTGTCTTCGGAAAGGCTATGACATCACGTATTGTCTCCCTTTTAGCCATTAACATGATTAAACGATCTATTCCGAGAGCAATGCCGCCGTGGGGCGGTACACCGTACTGGAAGGCATCCAGTAAATAACCGAATTTCTCCTGAGCCTCTTCTTGTGATAGTCCTAAATTGTTAAACATTTTCTCCTGGACTTCACGACGGTGGATACGAATACTGCCTCCGCCGATTTCTACCCCGTTGAGAACAAGGTCATATGCACATGCTCTGACCCGACCCGGATCGCTTTCCATTAAGGCCAGATCTTCTTCCACCGGCGATGTAAACGGATGGTGCATGGCAGACCAGCGTTTTTCTTCGGCGTCGTACTCCAAAAGCGGAAAATCCACAACCCACAAAAGGTTGATTTCATTCTTGTCGACCAGATTCAACTGTTTGGCTAGTTCTAACCGCAAATGCCCAAGAGAAGCTGCTACAACAGAGGGTTCATCGGCCACAAACAATAGCAAATCCCCTGGTTCTCCCTGCATTTTCTTCACTATACCCTCGACTTGTTCCGGGGTAAAAAACTTCGTTATCGGTGCCTTTACTCCTTCGGCTGTAATCACAAAATATGCCAAACCCTTAGCCCCATAGATACCGGCAAACTTCGTCAAATCATCTATCTCTTTGCGGGAATATCCGGCACATCCTTTGGCATTGATTCCTTTTACGTTGCCACCCCGCTCGATCACCTGCCTGAACACCTTAAAATCGCTGTCTTTTACTTCCTCGGCAATATTGATCAGCTCCATACCGAAACGCAGGTCCGGTTTATCCGAACCAAACCTGTCCATGGCCTCTTGATAGCTCAACCGGGGCAAGGGTGTCTTGATCTCATACCCAAATTCCTGCGAATAAAGACGGGCTATCATCTCTTCTGTTGTCGTCAATACGTCATCACGGGAGACAAAAGACATTTCCACATCCAACTGAGTGAATTCAGGCTGCCTGTCGGCTCGCAAATCCTCATCCCTAAAGCAGCGGGCAATTTGGTAATACCTGTCCATGCCGGCGACCATCAAAAGCTGTTTAAATATTTGCGGCGACTGGGGAAGAGCATAAAATTTGCCTTCGTGCAAACGACTCGGTACCAGGTAATCACGGGCACCTTCCGGGGTACTGTTAATCAGTACCGGTGTTTCAATATCAATAAAGCCTTGCTCGGCCAAAAAGTCACGCATACATTTAACGACCCTGTGTCTTAAAAACAGGGATTTCTGCATCTGGGGCCTGCGCAGATCCAAATAACGGTATTTCAGTCTGACCATTTCATCAACGTCTATTTCGTCCTCTATGTAAAAGGGAGGTGTTTTCGCCGTGCTGAGAACGCGGAAGTCCCCGACCATAACTTCAATATCTCCTGTTGCCATATTAGGATTGACCGTACCTTCAGGCCTCTTTCTCACCTTGCCGCAAACAGCCAGAACGTACTCATTTCTTACGGATTCTGCTTTTGCGAAGAGTTCCTCACCCATTTCCGGGGCAAACACCACCTGAACTAAACCTTCCCTATCCCTTAAATCAACAAAAATCACCCCGCCGTGATCCCGCCGACGGTTTACCCATCCGGTAAGAGTAACCTGACGTCCTTCATATTCATCGGTCAGCAGGCCACAGTAAATACTGCGTTTTAATCCTTCCATTGTTTCATTCATCTTTTGTCGTCCCCTTCCTTAATCTCCCCTGCCAAATAAGCAATAATTCCATCAAGGGGAATAACCTCTTGACTGCTATCCTGCATCCTGCGCAGAACGACCTCCTCATTTTTAAGTTCTTCCTCACCAATGATTAAAGTATAACTCGCATTATAGCGGTTGGCAGCCTTCATTTGCGCCTTCAAGCTCTTATCCTGATAATCCTTTTCCACCGTTATTCCCTTCCCGCGCAATTCCTGGGCCAAAGCCGCACCTACAAGCCGTGCTTTTTCTCCTAAAGACGCAATATATACCTGAACAGATTTGGATGTTGCCCTATCAATGCCCTGCTGCTCCATTGTCAGCAGGATCCTTTCCAGGCCCATGGCATAACCGATACCGGGAACCGGCGGACCCCCGCACTGTTCAACGAGACCGTCATACCTGCCGCCGCCTCCGATGGAGGCTTGGGCTCCGATCCCTTCAGCCATTATCTCAAAGGCCGTGAGGGTATAATAATCCAAGCCTCTGACTAATCTGGGGTTTAAACGATACTCAACGCCCATTTTGTTTAAGTATTCCTGCACACCCGTAAAATGGTCCCGACAATCATCACAAAGGGCATCATTGATGGTTGGTGCATTTTTCGTCAGCTCTTGGCAGTTCTCATTTTTACAGTCCAGAATTCGCATCGGATTCTTATCAAACCTGTTTTGACATATACCACAAAGCTTTTCTTTGCTCTCTTCCAAAAACTCCTGCAGCATTGTACGGTACGACCGGCGACAGGCGGGACATCCGACACTGTTCAGCTCAACCGTCAGGTTCTTTAAACCCAATCTTTGATAAATATCCATCGACATGGCGATTACTTCCGCATCTACCCCGGGCTCCCGGGTCCCAAATACTTCGACCCCAAACTGGTGAAACTGTCTGTAACGTCCTGCTTGAGGGCGATCGTAACGAAACATCGGACCCAGATAATATAATTTTACCGGCTGTGTTTCGGCATACAGCTTATGTTCCACAAAAGCCCTTACCGCAGAAGCCGTAGCTTCAGGACGCAAGGTCAGAGAACGGTTGCCCCGGTCAAAAAAAGTGTACATCTCTTTCTCCACAATGTCTGTTGTCTCCCCGACACCACGTTGAAAAAGCTCGGTATGCTCAAAAATGGGGGTTCTGATCTCTTGAAAACCATAAAGTCCCGCCACCTGACGCAACACTTCCTCCAAATGATGCCATTTTGAGATTTCACCGGGTAAAATATCATTAGTCCCTCTGGGTCTTGTTGTCAGCATCTTATTATTAACCCCCTACCCATCACAATAAATCAAAAATTATTGTATACAAAGGCCTTTACCTTGTCAACTTTCATAGCCGCAATATCATCCAAACGCGTAAGATACACCCCGATATCCTTAGGATTATATTGGTTGTGCAAACTCCAGTCGTTCACATTAATAAATTTACTTCCGGCTCCCACACCAAAACCGATGATGAACCTTCTTTCCTCAATCATTTCTATGTTATATAAGCATTCCGTACCCGGCAAAGCATAGCCGACATTTTCACCGTGGGCCACGCTCTCCTTTTGTCTGTATAAGTAATAAGGCTTGTATCCCGCTTCTTGCAAGGCCCCTTGAGTTATCGCCATCATGGTGCTTCCTTCTTTCAGTCCGGGCAATTCTATCCCGCTCTGACGATAAAGAGCAGCTCTTTTAATGGCCAGGGCATGCAAAGTTATATTTTCAGGTCCCAGATTAACAACAGACCGTACCGATTCCTCTACGTCCCGTACGGTTTCACCGGGTAACCCCACGATCAGATCCATATTTATGACGGCAATTCCTGCCTCCCTGACCAGCTCATAGGCATTGAAGATATCCTCAACAGTATGCCCCCTGCCGATTACTTTCAATGTAGCATCCTGCATGGTTTGCGGATTCACGCTAACACGTCTCACACCCAATTCTTTCATGACCCGCAGCTTATCCTTATTTAGTGTATCCGGGCGACCGGCCTCCACTGTTATTTCCGCCTCCGCTCTCAAAGAAAAGCTTTGCTTTACCAACAGCAACAACTCCTCCAACTCCTGAGCCGACAGGACGGTAGGAGTACCGCCGCCGATATATACGGTTTGGACTAAGAGATTCCGCTCACTAACGGCTTCAGCAACAATGCTGATCTCCTTTTTCAGACCCAGTAAGTATTCAGCAAGTAAATGTCCCTTTTGTTTAATGGGGACGGCGGGAAAGGAACAATAATGACAGCGGGAAGGGCAAAAGGGTATCCCGAGATAAATACCAATGGCCTTTTTTGCCTCTTTTTTGTCAGGAATAAAGGCTGTCTGACCTTGAACAACCGTAGTAACAAGCCCGGCCTTCTCAGGACTGATGGCATAGTCCAAAACCAAATGACGAATAACCCGTTCAGTCGCCAATCCTTCCTCCCAAAGCCTACGTGCGATTTTTGTGGGTCTGACTCCGGTAAGAACACCCCAGGGGCTTAATCCGACAAATTGCTCTTTGCCCTCAAATACCCCGGCAAGTGCTCTAAAGACAGCGAGACGCAGCATGCGACGTTCCCGGTTGATTTCCGGTTCACTGAACATCTCATCCCTTGATTTCTCCAGATGAGTATACTTCCTGCCCTCACAGAAGATGCTTACTTCAAAACCCAATCCTTTGGGCACTCTCTTGATATGCAGTACCGCAAGACCTTCACCGTTAGTATCTTCATATCGCTCACCGCAATACTTGACCCTTATGCCGGGGAAATGAGCCCTCAGCAAATCAAACAAGACCTGCGCATCTTCGGCCACTTCGGAGATAACAAGAACTTCGTGCATATCTAGCATGTGACGAATGGATTATCCGCTTTTTCCTGTCCAATGGTTGTCTGCGGACCGTGTCCCGGATAAACAACCACCTCATCATCCAGGGTAAAAAGCTTGTTTTTGATGGAATCAATCAACTGCTTAAAAGAGCCTCCCGGCAGATCCGTCCGTCCGATCGACATTAAAAAGAGGGTGTCACCACTAAAACAGATATTGCTGCAAACCAGTGAAATACCGCCCCTCGTATGCCCCGGGGTGTGCAAGACCCGGATTTTGTTTTCAGCAAGCTCTAAAACATCCCCGTCCTTTAAAAGCCTATCGGCAAGTGGCTTATTAACTTCCTCACCTAAGTATGAGGACATATTTATGGTACCGTCCCCTAACATAGCGGCATCATCCTCGTGAATCAAAAGCGGGGCTTCCAGTCTTTCCTTCACGTATGCATTAGCGGAAATATGATCAACGTGTCCGTGTGTATTAACAATGTACTTGACCTTTAAGTCCCTTTTTTCAATTTCAGTTACTATTTTTTGTCCTTCTGCCCCCGGATCAATGACCATACATTCCTTCGTTGTTTCATCATAAACCAGATAACAATTCACTTGCAGCGCACCCAACACCAAAGTAACAATCTTCATTTTAGACTTAAACCTCCTTGTTCTCTTCTTGCTCTTTTCTATCATCTATTGGGAGTTACCCTATATACATCAAGGACTTCTTTGATCCTTTTGACCTTTTCTATCACAGATTTCAACTGTTCGAGACTTTTGATCTCAATCTTGAGGTTGACCAAAGCATTGTTATTTCTAACGGCCCGGGCACGTACGGAATTAATAGTGATTTTCATATCAGCGACAGTCGTCATCACATCCATTGCCAGGCGAGACCTGTCCACCGCAAAAACCTCGATCTCGACCTGATAGGTAGTATCGGGATCTTTATCCCAAGAAACATCAACAATACGGCCTTGTTCCTCCTGCATATGATACAAAGCATTCGGGCAGTCGATGCGATGAACCGACACACCGCGTCCCCTGGTAATGTATCCTATTATCAAATCACCCGGCAGGGGATTACAGCAATGAGAAAGCCTGATCATCACATCTTCCACTCCCCGCACCTTAATGCCGTACTGCGGCTTCTTATTATCACGAACCTTTTTCGTCTCCACAATACTATCCGGAAAGAGGCTGTCCTCCGGCAGTTTTTTCAGCTTCTGCAAGTCATCTTTAAGCCTAGTTATGATCTGAATTGGGCTTACCGCCCCTTCTCCCACAGCCTGTAAAAGTTCTTCCGGGCTATTGTATCCCAATCGTCTGCCAATCTCCGTCAACCGCTCTGTTTTAAAAAGTGCCGCAGCATCCAGTCCTTGCTTTCTGAACTCCTTTTCAACAAGGTCCCGTCCCCGAGCAGTGTTTTCATCCTTCTTTTCCTTTTTGTACCACTGTCTGATCCTGTTTTTAGCCTGTGACGTTTTAACAATCTTCAACCAATCCCTGCTGGGACCGTTGGCTTGCCTTGAGGTAAGAATCTCTACAATGTTGCCGTTTTTCAGGACATAATCGAGGGTCACGATCCTCCCGTTGATTTTAGCCCCAATACAACGGTGTCCAATATCGGAGTGGATCCTGTAAGCAAAATCAATCGGCGTTGAACCTGCCGGTAATTCAAGGACATCTCCTTTGGGTGTAAAAACAAAAACTACATCTGAGAATACATCTATTTTCAAGGACTCCATAAACTCTTTAGTATCATGGACGTCCGTCTGCAACTCTAAGATCTGTCTAAGCCAGGTCAACCGTTTCTCGATGTCTTTACCCTCTTTTTTTCCGCCTTCTTTATACTTCCAGTGAGCGGCAATACCATATTCAGCCGTCCTATGCATACTGACGGTACGAATTTGTATTTCAAAGGGCTCACCCTCAAAACCCATCACCGTCGTATGCAGCGACTGATACATATTGGGCTTGGGCATAGCAATATAGTCTTTAAACCTTCCGGGAAGCGGTTTCCACACAGTATGGATGATACCCAGAGTGCCATAACAATCCTTTACGCTGTCTACAATAACCCTGACAGCTATTAGATCGTAAATCTCGTTCAGATTCTTACCCTTATCCTCCATCTTTTTGTAAATGCTGTAAAGATGTTTCGGGCGTCCGGTAATATCTGCTGTGATTCCGATTTCTTGCAGGCGTTCGCGCAGTAAATCAATTACCTTTTCAATATATACTTCCCTTTCTTGCCTTTTCATGGAGATCTTTTCTACCAAATCATAATACTTTCCCGGTTCAAGATGACGAAAGGCAAGATCCTCGAGCTCCCACTTCATCGTAAAAATCCCCAAACGATGGGCCAGTGGTGCAAAAATCTCCATGGTTTCCTTGGCTATTTCCTTTTGTTTCCCTTCCGGATGGAACCTCAAGGTTCGCATATTATGCAAACGATCGGCCAGTTTAATCAAAATCACTCTGATATCCTTGGCCATGGCAACAAACATTTTCCGCAAGTTTTCCAGCTGGTGTTCTTCTTTGGAGTGAAACTCTATCCTGCTGAGCTTGGTTACTCCATCAACCATCTGAGCTATTTCCGCCCCAAAGTTTTTTTCAACATCTTCAAGAGTGACCTTCGTGTCCTCCACAACATCATGAAGAAGCGCGGACACAATCGAAGGTGTGTCCAATTCCAAGCCGGACAGAATAACAGCAACGGCCAGCGGGTGTGTTATGTACGGCTCTCCCGAATTCCGCTGCTGCCCTTGATGGGCTTTTAGTGCATAATGATAAGCCTTATCGACAATCTCCAGCTTGTCCTCCGACTGATATTTACTTAGCCTCTCCATAAGCTTTAGATAGGACAACCACAACACCACCAGTTTCTCGAATACAACACTTATTCTACCATATCCAAAGGATAAATAGGGTTATTAAAACACTCCATAATAATATTGCTTTCTT
Source organism: Clostridia bacterium (assembly GCA_018433675.1). Lineage (GTDB taxonomy): Bacteria > Bacillota > Peptococcia > DRI-13 > SM3-B62 > SM3-B62. Next base: position 29,808 of record JAHDQS010000038.1, on the reverse strand, counting down.
CATTTAAAACACAATCGGCAAATTCGCGAAATTCTTCCCATTCCTGCAAGCCCTCAGCATAACGTACCGATTCTTCAAGTTCAAGCTTACCCGGCGGCGGGGGTGCAAAATGGAGATATCTCCTGCCTCCCTCAACTTCGCGTAAGACCAGACCAAGCTCTTCAAATATCGAAAGACAGGATGAGGCCGTCTGTTCACGGAAAGAATTCAGTCCTGTTTTTTGCAGTTCCTCGGCAATCTGATAGTTTGTCAATTCAAAGGGGTTCTCTTGGCGGGCCTTATCTCGCAGCAAGAGATAGACCCTGCCCAATACTTCCCTGGACGGCACGGCACCTGATAAAATGAACTCATTCAGTTTTCTGTCCTTTTCTCCAAATAAAACATGCACAAAGGCCTCTTGTCCGTTACGGCCGGCCCTTCCCGCCAACTGATTGAACTCCGTCCTGGAAAAACACAAATGATATAGCGCCACATGTTTGATATCGGGTATGTCTATCCCTTCGCCGAAGGCACTGGTTGTAACCAACACTTTTAACACACCTTGGCGAAAGAGCCCTTCCATTTCTCGGCGGTGCTCGCTGCTCAACCCGCCGTGGTAAAAGCCGATTTCTTCCCGAGCCGAAGGATAGTAAAGCCTTAATTCACTGGCCAAGCTAAAGGCCTGTCTCCTGCTGTTGACATATACCACCGTCCGATCTCCTGCGGACACCAGCTTTAAAAGATAGGCCAGCTTATCTTCCTCCTCACGCCGGTCAATAAGGGCCAGATTGTTTCGCTTATGATCCTCGATAATAACCTTAGTACACTCCAAATCTTCTTTGATCCTTTTGGCAACAAGTTCATCGGCCGTGGCAGTCACAGCCAGCGCAAGGGGTTTGCCTAGTTTTCTCCAGTTTCCGGCCAAGAGCCGGTATCCCTTGCGTTTAGCTTTTCCCAAATGATGTGCTTCATCAACCACAAACAATCCTATTCTTTCCGCCACTGCCCCGAATTTATCAAAATGGCAATCCAAAAACTCCGTTGTGGTCAAAACAACATCGACTTTTCCTTGCAGCATTTTCAGAAAAAACTTTTCCTTATCCTCTGCGGACATTGAACCGTTCACTGCTGCGGCCCTCACTCCCAAGCCCGCTACTTTATCGCAAAAATGTCCCAGCTGGTCATTAACCAGGGAGCGTAAAGGGTACACCACTATTGTCATTTTCCTTTCCAGCAGTGCCTGCAAAGCGGCCATGGTTTGAAACACGGCTGATTTCCCTCGTCCGGTGGCAAAGATAACCAAGGAATTGTGTCCGTCCTTTAAGCTTTCAATCGCTTCCCGCTGCTTCTCGTGGTATTCATATTCACCGAGGATGGCCTTCTTGACAGCCTCCTCGACCCCCTGAGTCGAAAGTGCAGCCAATTCTTCCTTTATACTCTCAAAGCCTTCATCAGTCTCTGTTTTTTTTACTTTCCTGACACAAAGCCTGATACCCAGCTTATCCTTCTCACGTCCTATGACACGGGCAACGTAAGCCTCATATTCTTTTCCCCTCTCCAATTCAGGGGCCAGTCTTTTTGCCAGTTCCGCATTCAGGTACCCGATATGATGATTCCCATAGTAAACAGCTAAGGCCTTGGGATCATAAGGATTTTGGGGCTCCTGCACAATCCTGACACTTTCTCCGTCCTCCATTCCCCTGATTACCTCCTGCCTCTTGGCAAAAGTTACCCCCACGACCTTTGTAAAGAATTCCTCTCGATCGACAACATCCTTTAAGCAGTCGTCCTCTAACCATATTCCGCCTTCCAGATATAGCTTTTCCAAAAAAGAAAGAGGTAAGAAGGGGTCATCAGGCTCCCCGGACTGTTTGATATCTTTAACGTTCAACTGCACCTGCACCCTGCCCTGCCAACTGTTTATTTCCGGGACAAACGCCACATCACAATACTCCCATGAAACAATTGCGTCCTTCTTTTCCGCTGCTTGAAACATAATACCTTCCAGAGAAGTATCACCATGCAAGAAGCGCATTTTAAGATGCTTGCCGTCGTTGCCGACTCCCCTGCATTCAGTAAGCTTACATCTCCTCAAGATCAAAAGGGGCCCCGGATTACCTTGTCCGAAGGGTGATAAGGCCTCTATCTCTTCAACAAGACCGGAAGTTATCTCCTGCACGGAAACTTCCGCATCCACACGTAAAAGAGGCACAAAATCGCGGGGCTGTAACACCTTCGTTGCCCTGTCGTTCAAGGCCGTTAGTAAGGAAGGGATTTTCTCCCTTGCAATCGACAAACCGGCAGCCATTTCGTGTCCACCGTAATTCAGCAAATGCTCATCGGCAGATTCCAAGGCTTTATATAAATGAAAGCCCGGGATACTTCGGGCCGAACCGCGGCCGGTTCCTTCTTCCAACGCAATCATTACTACCGGCCGATAATATCTATCTACCAAGCGCGAAGCTACTATTCCGATGACACCCGGATGCCAGCCCTCCCGGGCCAAGACGATCACCTTTGTTTCAGACAAATCAACGCTGTCCTCAATTACTGAAACGGCTTCCTCAAATATTTCGGCTTCCAACCCTTGCCGGTTACGGTTCTCATCCTCCATGACACCTGCCAATTCAACGGCACGCTCATAATTGTCGGTCAAAAGCAGCTCTACCCCGAGCTCAGCCTTGCTTAAACGCCCACAGGCGTTGAGCCTCGGAGCCAGAACATATCCTATCCTTCCTGCGGTTATTTCTTTTCCTGCCATCCCGCTGACCTTCAACAGGGCTTCTATCCCCGGTCTTTCAGCCCTGGCCAGCACCTTGAGCCCTTCTTTGACCAGAACCCTGTTTTCGCCTGTCAAAGAAACAATATCCGCTACCGTACCTAATGCCACCAAATCCAGATTTTTACCGCAAAGTTCCTCCCGGTCAAATTTTGCCGCAACAGACTCTGCCAGCTTGTAGGCTACCCCTACCCCGGCCAGGTCTTTCCACGGACGCTGCCCTTCTGTCATTCCCGGATCAATCACCGCCACAGCTTCCGGCAGCAATTCCGGAGCCTGATGGTGATCGGTAATGACGACATCCACGCCATTTTCCTGAGCATAACGAACCTCTTCCCTTGAGGATATCCCGCAGTCAACCGTTACAAGCAATGATATGCCTTCCTTTACTACCCTCTCGACCGCCGTCATATTTAACCCGTATCCTTCATTTAACCTATCCGGTATGTAATAAGTAACGTCTCCGCCTAACTCACGCAAGACGCCGACCAGCAGTGACGTCGACGTGATTCCGTCAACATCATAATCGCCGTACACCAAAATCTTTTCCTTTCCGGTCACGGCATCAACAATTCTGCGGGTTCCGGCCTCAATCCCCGGTATCTCTTGGGGCTCTTGTAAATCGATCAAAGACGCATGCAGAAAAACACGCGCTTCATCGGCACTCGTTATTCCCCTGCTTACCAGAATATGTGCAACGGGGTACGCTATCCCCAATTTCTCCGCAAAGGAGGCGACCAAACGGGCATCAGCTTTTTTTAGTTGCCAAATCCTTTTCTTCTGCATTCCCTTTTCCCTTCCTGTATAGACCAAAAAAGAGACACAAGTCTCTTTTTTCGATATATTTCTTCAGCTTAGGCCATTCACAATTATTCGCCCACACGTTTTTCCTCAGCGGGTTCCTCCGCTTCACCAACTCGCGTTTCTACCGGCGTTTTCTCACCTTCGTCGGCTAACACCTCATCATTGGGGCTTTCCTCGGCACCTTTGATCATTGTCTCCAGTTTTTCCAGTTGCTTTTCTAAGTCCTTTTTCTTCCCGTCCAATTGACGAATCTTAAACCAAGCTCCCACCTGTTTAAACAGACCTAAAAAGTAGAGAGCCAGCGCACCGACAATCGCGGAGCCCAGTATCACAAGGACCAGTGAAACTGAAAATTGCCAGGTGATAAACCGTATGGTTACAATTTCCGTGTTCTGCACGGCAAAAACCGCTACCAACAAGGAGAACAACAGTGCAGTTATCAAATAAATTTGCACAACTCTCACCTCACATCATTAATTACCTAGACATATTCTCCTCAAATCGCAATTTTCCTGCCGTTTGCAGTTAACTTAAGCCCTTTTCAGTTCTTTATGCTCTTCCGGTTTAAACTCATACCACAGCGTACTTGCCACAAAGATGGAGGAATAAGCACCGCTGATAACACCGATCAGCATTGCTACCGCAAAATCCTTGATGGTTTCCCCGCCAAAAAAGATTAGCGCTACCAGAATAAAGACAACCGCCAATGTGGTATTGATGGACCGCACTAATGTCTGATTAACACTATTATTGATAATTTCAGACAAGGGTTCCTTTCTCCTGTTTTTGAGATTCTCCCTTATCCTGTCAAAAATAACTATCGTGTCATTTATTGAGTATCCAATGATAGTCAAAACAGCCGCCACAAAAGTACTTGTAACCTCATATTGCATAATGGAAAAGACCATGACCGTTATAAATACGTCGTGCAACAAAGCTAGGATAGCTGCAATCCCAAATTTAAATTCAAAACGAATCGTGATGTAGATTATCTGCAGCACGGCAGCAATTGCCAAAGCCAGCAAGGCGGCTTTTCTCAACTCATTGCCTATAACCGGCCCCACCTTTTCGCTACGCAGCAAATCAAATTCTCCTATTTCTTCCGTAAAACCTTGGTATACCTCCTCCAACTGGTCCTGTTCAACCTCCGGCATCCTAATTATGATACTGCCGTCCCCGGCTTTTTGAATGCTGCTGCCTCCGAGCTCGTAGCTTCCCAAGACCTCGCGCACCCGTTCTACTTCCACATTACTATCCTGAAAGTCAACATGCAGCAACGAACCACCCGAAAAGTCTATGCCAAAGTTCAACCCTTGTGATAAGAGGGAAGCAATCCCAACAATTATAAGGGCTGCGGACAAAATATACCAGTACTTTCTTTTCCCGATAACATCGATCTTCATCCTTATCCCCCCTATGCCCCAAACATTTTAATGTTCTTAACAATTTTCGCTTCAACAACTGTTTTCAGCATGAACCTGGTAAAAGTTATCGCCGTAAACATGCTGCAGATGATACCAATACTCAGAGTAACGGCAAATCCTTTGATTGTCCCCGTTCCCAAATAGAAAAGAACCGCCGCTGCAATCAACGTAGTAACATTGGCATCAAGTATTGTCCTAAAAGCCCTGGAGAATCCTGCATCAATTGCCGCCCGCAATGTTTTGCCGTTTCTCAGTTCATCCTTCAAGCGTTCATAGATAATGATGTTCGCATCAACACACATACCCACCGACAATAATAATCCGGCAATACCGGGCAAGGTCAGCGTCGCGTTTAAGGCGACCAAAACCCCCATGACAATCAGAGCATACAGAATCAAGGAAATATCGGCAATAAGGCCCGGTACACGATAGAATAAGGGCATAAAGAGCATAATCGCTAAAATTCCCCAAATCGCCGCATCCTTACTCTTTACAATCGAATCGGAACCCAAGGTTGCACCGACTGTACGTTTTTCTATTACCTCCACAGGTGCCGGCAGAGCACCGGAACGCAGAAGCAAGGCAATATTCCTGGCATCCGCCAGATCTTTATAACCGGTGATTCTGGCCTCGCCACCCGGTATCTTTTCATTAACATATGGGGCTTGTATTACTTCCTCATCGAGGAAAATTGCAATAATCCTGTGCTGGTCCCTGCTATTCGGATACTGACTTACTAACTCCCCTGTTACGTCTGCAAATATCTTAGTACCTTCCTCATCGAATTCAAGTAGCACAATGGCTTCGCCCGTAGTAGAGTCCTTTGCTTCTTCAGCCTCTTTTAATTGTTTTCCCGTCAAGATAACCTCTCCGTCATATCTTCTGAACTCAAGCTGAGCCGTCTTACCAATGATGGAAATCGCCTCTTCAGGGTCTTCTACCCCAGGCAGTTCAATCAACACACGATTGCTGCTTTCCTTTTGAATAATCGGCTCCGTAACACCTAGACTATCAACCCTATTCCTCATAATAGCTATGATCTGGTCCATGTCCCTTTCCGTAACCGGGCCCTGGGCCTCAAGCCTGACCTGGACTCCTCCCTTTAAATCAAGGCCAAGTTGAATGCTATCCTTGAGAGGGTTAACTGCCAAAAACGCAGCTGTAATAATAAGGGCAAAGATACCCAAAAACATTACAACCTTCCCCCACTTCATAACGGGCTTCTCCTCCTTAACAGCGATATTTTATCAAAACAAAAAATCATTCACACTGAATCATTATATTCTTCCGTCAAATCCGTGTCAAATACAAGCTCACTGTACATGACAAACATTTTCTGGCAAACAGCCTATAACATTCTGGCATTATTTACCATGATGGAAAACCTGCTCTCTAAATATGCTGCAGCTCTGCGACACATCATCATCCTCTGCATGAATATCTCAAAGTATTCAATAACAGGTACTATTTTAGTATCTATCGTCAAATCCAACGTTACCATCCGTTCACTGCCATCAACAAGCAGTTTGGAATTAACCACTGCATAATTGACCCGGTCATGAATATCAAATTTTGCATAATCCTTATTCCTGACCCGCGAACGGTGAACATCTGATTTGTCAGCCAACACCACAGCAGCCGTGATAATGTTTACGATCTCTCCTTCTCCTTCGTCATGATTCCCGATCGCACCGATGACAAGAGCTACCTCTTCATAAGGCATATCCATTCTGGTAAGGATATTATAGGCAATTGCGGCTCCTGACTGACTATGATTATAGCGGCTTACCACATTACCGATATCATGGAGAAACCCGGCAATTGCCGCCAATTCCGCTAGTCTTTCCGGATACGCGAACTGAAGCAAAATCTCCCGCGCTTTCCCCGACACAATTCCGATATGTCGCAAACCATGCTCTGTATACCCCATCTCCGCCAGGTGCACGTTCGCCATTTCAATATAACAAAGTACTTCAGGGTCATCCTCGATCTCTTGCAAGGTAACCATCCCAAGCCCCCAGTCAAAAATCAGTTCTTTTCAACGGAGTTTGCTCCATAACAATATATTTACATTTTCCCCTATCTTTTATCCATATCTCTTTTGTCGTATGAACAGAAAGGCGCAGCACAGCTGCGCTTTCCCCATCCCGTCAATTTCTTTATTCGTGACCTTCTCGCTTATTCTTTTACAGTTTCTTCGTCTTCGCTTTCTTCCTCTTCAACATCTTCAACAATCACGGAACCCACAGCTCCACGTTGCATTGATATGCGTACATTAGGAGCAATTTCTAACACAATATCCTTTTCATTCAACTTAACAATAGTTCCGTAAATACCACCGATAGTTACGACATTTTCTCCCTTTTCCAAACTGTTTAAAAGCTCTTCACGCTTTTTCTTCTGCTTCTGCTGCGGCCTGACCAACATAAAATACATCAGGGCAAAGATCAGAATTAATGGCATAAAGGAAGCCATACCTTCCATATATATCCCTCCTTATCGTTACAAAATAACAAAATCTATTATACCTCATTTTTATGGCAATTACCATTGTATTTGCTATAAAATTCCTCTCTAAAGCTTAAAAGGTCATCATTCGATATCGCTTCCCTTATTTTTTGCATCAGTTCCAAAAGAAAGTGAAGGTTATGGATTGTTGTCAACCGCAAACCCAGGATCTCATCGACATTGAATAAATGCCGGATATAGGCTTTGGTGAAATTCCGACAGGCATAACAACCGCATTCCTCATCCAACGGCGAATGATCATTCTTATACAAGGCGTTTCTTATGACAATTTTCCCTTTACCGGTAAAGACCGTGCCGTTTCGCGCTATCCTGGTAGGTAAAACGCAATCAAACATATCTATCCCTCGCAAAACCCCTTCCACCAGACAGTCCGGTGAACCGACACCCATCAAGTAACGAGGTTTATGAAAGGGCAAAAACGGAACAGTTGCCTCCAGCATATCGTACATCAGAGGTTTTGGCTCTCCCACACTGAGCCCTCCTATGGCATAACCCGGAAAATCCAAAGATACCAGGTCTTTTGCGCTTATTTCCCTTAAATCCTTGTACATACCGCCCTGCACAATCCCAAAAAGCGCCTGCTCCTCTTTATCATGTACCGACAGGCAGCGTTGAGCCCAACGCGTCGTCCTTTCCATGGCTTCCTTGGCATAATCATAAGATACCGAATGAGGCGGGCACTCATCAAAAGCCATCGCGATATCGGCCCCCAGTGCCATTTCGATTTCCATCACCTTCTCCGGCGTAAAAAAATGTTTTGAGCCATCAATATGAGAACGGAATTCCACCCCTTCCTCCGTTATTTTCCGCAAGTCACCCAAACTGAAAACCTGAAAACCTCCACTATCCGTCAGGATCGCTCCCGGCCACGCCATAAAGGAATGCAAACCTCCGGCTTCTTTGATTAGTTCATGGCCCGGACGCAAATAAAGGTGGTACGTATTACCCAGTATTATCCTGGCTCCTACCTCCTCCAGTTCCCTGGGAGTCATTGCCTTGACCGTAGCCCTGGTTCCTACGGGCATAAACACCGGCGTATCGATTATCCCATGGGGTGTGTGCAGCTTCCCTAAACGCGCTCCTGTATTGACCTCTGTCTTGATAACCTCATAGCTGAATTTAGACAAGTTTTTTCCTCCTATATCAACAGCATGGCATCTCCAAAACTAAAAAAACGGTATTTCTCACGTACCGCTTCCTCATAAGCCTTTAATATCCTCTCCCTGGTGGCAAGAGCACTGACGAGCATGAGCAGCGTGGACTTAGGCAAATGAAAATTAGTCAACATACCTGAAATCACCTTGAATTCGTAGCCGGGATAAATAAAAATGTCCGTACACCCTTTCCCCGGCAGAACTCTGCCCTTTACAGAAGAGCTCTCCAGGGTTCTGGTGGCGGTAGTGCCAACAGCAATGACCCTTCTTTTTTCCCGCAGGGCCAAGTTGATCCGGCTGGCGGCTTCATCACTTATTTCGTAATATTCCTCATGCATCCTATGCTGTGTTATATCCTCTGTCTTCACCGGTCGGAACGTGCCCAAACCCACATGAAGCAAAACCTCGACCCATTCCACGCCATGTTCTTTCACCTTTTCCAATAACTGCGGCGTAAAATGCAACCCTGCCGTCGGCGCTGCCGCGGAACCGGGGTATTGGGCATACACGGTTTGATAACGCCGCGGATCAACCTCCTTGTTATGGATATAAGGCGGCAGGGGCACCTGCCCCAGCTTGTCAAGCAATTCCTCAAATACACCTTCGTATCTAAACTCCAAAATACGTCCTCCGGCGGGGGTCACTTCAAGTGGTCTGGCTGTTAATTCACCGTCCCCGAAATAAAGTACGGTATCCTGCTTTACCCTCTTTCCCGGGCGCACTAAGGCCTCCCAACATTTCAGATCGAGTCTGCGCAAAAGCACCACTTCGATTAGGGCTCCCTCTTTATTCTTCCGGCCAAACAAACGGGCCGGTATAACCTTGGTATTGTTGGAAACCAACACATCTCCCTTTTGTAGATAATCAAGTATTTCCGGAAACCGCCGATGCTCAATAAACGATGCTTCATTTTCCTGCGAGACTTTCCCTGTTCTCACAATCATCAAACGTGATCCGTCACGGCTGGCCGCCGGCTCCTGAGCGATAAGCTCCGGCGGTAAATTGTAATCGAAATCCGCTAAGCGCATTATTCTTCATCCTTCACTATCTTCGTACTATATAGCCGGAGCAATTTTTAGACGACCGTCATTCCTATTTTGATTGTAGAAGTGTTCGATTATTCTTTGATAATTCATACCTTCGGCAGCCATCCCGATAGCGCCCCATTGGCTCATGCCGAGACCGTGACCGTAACCCTTCCCCTTGATCGTCACCTTGCTAAAGCTTTTCGGTACTGCTTTCGTTCCCTCTGCCGATAGGACATAATAGTTCGTATTGCTGCCGTTCAAACCGCTGACCTGACCTTCCGCATTGACGGCCTTCATATTCTGCGTATTATTGTGAACCTCTACTAAACCAAGGGCATCCCAAATCCCCACAGTGGAGTCCATTACTATCTCAAACAAGGTACTCTTTAAGCCGAGAACAGATCGGATACCGTCCTTAAAGAAGCTCTTGGTTCCGCTTGTCCCGATAATATCCAACTGTGTTACCCTTCCCGACTGGGTCCTGACGTTTTTGTAGCCCCCTGTTGCAGTGTCAACAGCCCAGCAACCGGCAGTGACATCGGTTACTTTTCCTGCGTTTGTTATATTGCCCAGTTCGGAAGTCGTAAACGTCTTTTCCCATTGATAAGTGTTCGCCGGCCATCCCCCGTCCTTGGCTATTGCCAGGACACAAGCATCTTGAGGCACAGGAACGGGATTTAGGTATGGAATACTTGAATCCCAAACATTTTCGGGACTTTCCGTATAGCCGCCGGAATTGGCATGAAAAAAGGCTTGTATAATGCTGTTGTCATAAAATATTACTAAACCCTTTGTCTCATTGACCGCCTGCTTAACAAGGGGATTTGCCGTTTCTTCGGCATCATACCCGCCGTAAAGCTGCCACTGTGTAGTAATACCCAAATCATAGTTAAGCTGAGGGTTTTTCTTGTAATAACAGGCATACGTCCGAGAAACTACCGCTTGAGCCTTATATGCCTCAAGATTTCCTCTCGTCCCCATTTCCGCACCCACAACTCCGTAGAGATACTGCTCGATATTAATAATATTGATAATATGTATAGTCCCGTTTAAGTTTTGGACCAACAAATCTCCCCGATACCTTTTACCTTTAAAAGAAAAAAGATTCAACTGAGCAGTGTCTTTTTGGCGCAAAACAAGCAGCGAACCAATCGATCCCTCAACCGGCACGCCGTTATATGATAATTGGATATTCACCGCACCCTTAGGTGCAACGACCCAATTCCCGGTCCCGGTATTTGGCGTAATGACACGCTGGGTCACATAATCGATGAGTTCATAGCTTCCTTGGCAGGCAGCAAACTGGGTTGAGGGAAGATTAACACCCAACGCCACCCGCAAGGAGTCCTGGGGACAGTCGAAACACACTCCCACAGCCAGATGCGGAAAAATCGCTATCACCATTAAAGCCAAGGCAAGAACAATACATACCTTCATACTATTGCGGTAAGTTTTCATAGTTTACCCCCCAAAGCAAATCACCGGCGCAAAACGAAGTTTAGAATGATAGTCAAGACCACACTGACAATCAGGCAAGTTGCAAGAGGAAAATAAAAAGAAAAGTTTCCCTTGCTGTAGAAAATATCCCCTGGCAAATGACCTAAACCACTGATCTTGCCCAAGAGCATAATCACCAGCCCGGCCAGAACCAATAATGCGCCGATTCCTGCTATGACCTTGCCGAACGAAGTGAAATCAGGCATCATATCCTTTTATCCCCCTTGGATTTCTTTGCTACTTTAGCATACCGCTCTTTTTCGCTGTAAATGCACCCGCAGTACTGCTGCCGATACATCCCTTCCTCCTTGGAGATGATAACGCTATCCCGGTAGCCCGGGCGAAAATCCTGATAATAGAAGGCTATCCCCAGTTCATTCCCGATAGCCGTTCCTATTTCCCTAATCAAGTCATGCTTTTGCATAGGACTGACCAACAACGTGGTGGTGAAAGCATCAAAACGTCCTTTGCGGGCGATTTGCGCGGCCTTGCGCAACCGCATGTCATAACAAACACTACAGCGGTTTCCTTCCCTGAAGGATACCCGCCGCAGGAACTCCTCCAATTCATACTCGTCGCTAATAATAGAAGGAACCCCTTTACTCTGAACATATTGCGTAAAGGTATCCAACCTCTTAATAAACTCGGTATAGGGATGAATATTTGGATTGTAAAAGTAGGCATATACCTCATGTCCCGCTTTTTGCAACTCTGACAACGGCGAGATGGCACAGGGCCCGCAACAGGAATGCAAAAGGATTTTCATATTTTATCATAACCTCCCCATATCGGCACTGTTCTCACCATAACGTCGACTCCGTTTTCTCTTCCCGCTCATCTTCAATATTTAAATGCCGATAAGCTAAGTAGGTCGCTACCCTACCCCGCGGAGTACGCTGGATAAAACCCAATTGCAGCAAAAACGGCTCATAAACATCCTCTATCGTCGATGTTTCCTCACTGATCGAGGCTGCCAGCGTGTCAAGACCTACCGGTCCACCCTTGAATTTCTCGATAATAGTCAAAAGCATGTGCCTGTCAATGGCATCCAGACCCAAATCGTCGACCTCCATAATGTTCAGGGCATAATTAGCCAATTCACGGGTAATCAGCTTCTCGCCTTTTACCTGGGCAAAATCACGTACTCTTTTCAATAAACGGTTGGCAATACGCGGAGTTCCCCTGGCCCTTTTGCCGATCTCAGAAGCACCTGTCTCATCGATCCCAATGTTTAAAATCCGGGCTGCCCTTTTCACGATCGTTACAAGGTCCTCTTCTTTGTAAAAATCCAGTCGACTGATGACACCAAACCTATCCCTTAATGGTGCCGTCAGATTTCCGGCCCTGGTTGTTGCACCTACTAGTGTAAAGGGCGGCAAATCTAAACGTATTGAACGTGCGCTTGGCCCTTTACCGATCATAATGTCCAGACAAAAATCCTCCATAGCCGGATAAAGCACTTCCTCTACAGAGCGATTCAAACGATGAATCTCGTCGACAAACAGGATATCTCCCGCCTGCAAATTCGTCAGTATTGCCGCAAGATCCCCCGGCCTTTCAATAGCCGGTCCCGAGGTGGCCTTGATTTGTGCTTCCATTTCCATGGCTATGATATTGGCCAGGGTCGTCTTGCCAAGCCCCGGCGGTCCGTAAAGCAAAACATGGTCCAAGGCTTCCTTCCTCTGCCTGGCCGCCTTAATAAATACCTCTAGGTTGGCTTTAATCTTTTCCTGTCCGATATAGTCACGCAGCCGGCTGGGCCTAAGCTTTTGCTCTTCCATTTCCTCTTTTGTCAGATGGGGCGAAACAACTCTCTCTTCCGGCATTATTCTCCTCCATTATCCATCCTCAAACCAAATTTTTTAAAGCAGCACGAATCAAATCTTCACTCGTCACATTCTCATCTTCGGGCCCGGGTAGGGGAACAGCCTTTTGCGCTTCTAAGAGGGTATACCCCAAGGCCACCATGGCCGATATTGCCTCTCCCCTGGCATCTTTCGCCAAACCGGAAGAGGAAATGTCACCCGCTGAAATAACCTGCGTATCTTTACTCAATTTATCCTTCAATTCCAGGATAATACGCTGAGCCGTCTTCTTACCGACACCCGATATATTCGTTAGTATAGCTGCATCCCCCAGAACTATCGCCCTTTTCAGATCCTGTGATTTCAGACCGGAAAGAATAGCCAGGGCTAATTTGGGACCTATGCCGGATACGGATAACAAGACGGTGAAAATCTCCTTTTCTTCACCGGTAGCAAAACCAAATAAGCTTAATTCATCTTCACGAACATGCAAATAAGTAAAGAGAGTCATCTCTTTTTCACCAGTTCGTAACACCTCGAGGGTCGAACCCGGCACAAAGATACGGAAACCGATACCCCCTGTCTTTACGACAACATAGTTAGCGCCCTTTTGCACTAATTCTCCCTGAATAAAATCCAGCAACAACTTCCCCTCCTAAAAGCAAACACAGCATTAATTTGCTTGGCATTAATATGCCTGCAAAAGAGAATTAAATGAATTCCCGTGACAAATGGCAATCGCCAAGGCATCAGCGGCATCGTCCGGTTTAGGTATTTTGTCAAGATTCAAAATCGACTTGACCATGTATTGCACCTGTTTTTTATCTGCCCGACCATAGCCGACCACGGCTTGTTTTACCTGAAGCGGTGTATATTCGGAAATAGTCATTCCCTTCAAGCAAGCCGTTAACATCACTACACCCCGTGCATGCCCGACAGTCAGAGCCGTCTTGACGTTCTTACTGAAAAACAACTGTTCGATCGCCATGTGCTCCGGCTGGAATTTCTCGATAATTTCGGCAATACCCATATGGACAAGGCGCAACCTTTCTGCGGTATCCATTTCCTTTCCACTGCGGATCACACCGTATTCGATCGGCTTGAATCTGTTTCCTTTCTGCTCTAAAACACCGTATCCGGTGATAGCGATCCCGGGGTCAATTCCTAAGATAATCATGTCTTTTCACCTCATTTATCCCCCAGGATTGTATTCTCCACTACAAACGAATAATCCTCCTCATAACTTTTCCGGCAAGCCGAAGGAAGGATTATTCCGAAAAACTGTCTAAAATTGCCACAAGCTCGTCCCAACTGATAAATTCAAACAAACCCTCTCGTATCTTGTTTTGAATTTCGGCAGGAAGCTTCGCTATCTCTATTCCCGTTTGCCTGTACAATCCTCCGTCTTTGCCCACAGCCGACGGTCCTGAATAGATCTCAATATACCGCCCATCCTCATCTACTTCCAAATGCCACATTTTTTGATGCAGCGGACAAAGTCCTGTTTTTATCCTCACTAAAACCAAGCTGTCCTTTTGCCATAAAACCTTCCAGCCCGCAGCTTCCGGATACCTAGCCAGCACCTCACTTTCAGAAAGGTTGTCCAGTTCCCTCCTGGCAGCGCCTTGAAGCAGGGTATCCTCCCAACATGACAATCCGTGTTCCTTACAAATCTCATACTGTTCCCGCAAATAGACCTTCATCTCAGGCAAAATGCTTTTTTTCATCTCCGTAACAACGGTTTGCTCAATGTTTTCTTCTTTATCTCCCGCTGTGACAGACATATAAATGTAAACGGTGAAAAAACTAAGAAAGGCAACCATCACAAACCAGATGTAAAGATGTTTGTATTGTTTTAAAAACATGGCAATAATCCCCTTAGTCTTTTTACCGTGATTATTGCCCAAGTCCCGCTAACTTAAACATCTATCCATTTTATAGCTGTTCCATAACCTCATCCGGAATGTCAAAATTCGTATAGCTGTCCTGCACATCTTCGTGCTCCTCCAGGACATCCATCAGATTCAAGAGTTTTTTAGCCTGTTCCTGATCCGTAACCTCTACGGTAGTATCCGGAACCATGGTTACGTCCGCATCGGCAAGGGTAACTCCCTTTTCTTCCAGGCCTTCTTTAACCTTCTGAAAGTCCTCCGGCGCAGTAACGACTTTAAATTCCTCTTCGTCTGACGTTTCAATATCTTCGGCCCCTTCTTCCAGCGCCAACAGCATCAAATCGTCCTCGTCCATAGTCAAGTCCTCTTTACGAATAACGATTATTCCTTTTTTCTTAAACATCCAGCCGACACAGCCGGTTTCGCCGAGACTTCCCCCGTTTTTCGTGAAAATATGGCGGATTTCTCCGGCCGTTCTGTTACGATTATCGGTTAATATATTGACCATCACCGCAACTCCGGCCGGCCCGTATCCCTCATATACCAGCTCTTCATAGTTCTTATCGTCCTGGCCTCCGGCACCTTTTTGAATTGCTCTCTCGATATTATCGTTGGGCATATTGGCTGCCTTGGCTTTTTGAATGGCAATCTTCAAGCGGAAATTAGCCTCAGGATTTGCCCCGCCCATTTTCGCCGCAACAATTAATTCTTTCCCCAGCTTGGTAAATACCTTTCCCTTGATAGCATCCTGCCTTCCTTTTCTGTGCTTGATATTAGCCCATTTTGAATGTCCGGACATAACAAGTACCCCCTTTATTAACCGTATTCTATTATAAACCACCAAGCCATAAAAGGGCAAAAGAAAAATGCCGTTTATAGGCATTATCTTGGTTCTATTGCTTCTATCTTTTCTAATGCTTTTTCAAAACAGTCCCGGTATTTTGCCAGGTCCTTTTCATCACCCTTTTGTAAATATTCAATAAGGTGGACATAGGATGAAGCAGCCTTAGCCAGTGATTCTGCCAATTCTTCCTCCCCTATTTCTTTTGCTTTGACACCTGCTTCGGAAATACTACTCCAAATCTTTCGTGCCAATTCCACGTCATTTTCCTCAATGGCCTTATCGGTCAACTCGATAACATCCTCAATAAGCTCCGGACTATACTTGACATTCTCAATTGCCTTGCCTGTACATCCGCTTAAAACCAGGGCAATCATCAGAAGAACTAACAATGGTGTTAATTTCTTCATTTTGTCACTCCTCGTTATGAAATCTCGCGTATTTAACATTCTACACTCAGCTTGCTGCCCTGTCAATAAATATGTTGCGAATAAAAAGTAAGCATACTATGTTTCACCTATAGAAAGTGCCTCGTAGCTCCAAGCACGAGGCACTTTCTATAATTCAGGACTTATATTTTGGTATCGTAGAATTGGCAAGCTTCATAAAAGTTATCCTTTTATACTCCGGTTCGGTATGTCTAATCCGGTCAAGTGCCTGTTCAATGCTATCAGCATATGTAAAATGGCAACGTTCCGTAATAGACCGGCTAAGGCTTGAAACAAGATATATCTCATTGCGGCACATTATTTTAGCTATTGCCGCGGCTTTATGCCCTCCTAAGGTAAAGTTTTCCTTTATCCGCCTGACTAATCCTTCGGGAGTGTATTCTGAAGAACAAATCCACTCTTCAAAAACATCCTCTCCGAATCCTTCTGAGCATTCCGCAACAAGAATAATCTTCCCACCGGGTTTAACTGCATATTGGGCATTCTCCAGCCCCTTTTGGGCTTGATAGAGGTTTATATCTTTAGGATGTCCTCCCGGGCTGGCAATAACGATATCCGCCAAAGCAGAAATAGGTACAAGATTCCGCTGATCGACGAATTCGCATCCCGCTCGATGGGCTTCAAGATAATGCCCGGCAACGGCTTTAACAATCTCCTTTTTTTCATTGAGTACGACATTGAGGATAAAATCAACACCGACTATACGACCAAATTCATCTATATCAGCACGAACAGGATTACCTAATATCTTTCCAATCCCGGCACCATCAAGAACCATCATACTATGATTATTCTTAACAGCCTCTTTACTGGAAACGCCCGGCATTATAGCCTTGGCTCCACCGCTATAACCCGCAAAATAATGATGTTCAATATTTCCCAGACAAATGCGGAAATCTGCTTGCGCCACTTCGCGAAATACATCAACAGGAGTTCCTCTCGAAGTGAATCCCCATCTTATTACATCTGACGAATCTGAGTCGATGCACGTATAATCGCTATAAACCATTTCACCAACTAATTTTCTTTTTTCTTCTTCCGTGTGACATCTATGAATACCAAGCGCAAACACGATCGTAATATTCTCTTTTCTCACACCGGCAGTCGTTAGCTCTTTTAGGACAAAAGGAAGCAGCTTATTGCTGGGACAAGGTCTTGTTATATCGCTGGTAATAATAGCCACTTTTTCTTCCGGCTTTACCAGGTCATGTAAGCGTTTTGTTCCGATAGGATTACCAAGAGCCTCTAAGATGATTTCGTCTTCTTCCATAAACGATTGCTCCATTTCCTTGGGCGAAACTATATCAAGAGAATAATCCTTCGGCAGGTGAAATACTAGGGATTGTTTCCCATAATTCACCTTGTATTCTGTTCTTCTCATCTCTGTTATATTACTCATTGATCCCACACCATTCGCAAATGAAAATTGCTAATGCTTTTGTGTACTCAAAAACACTTGGTATTTCAACATATTCATCATATCCGTGTATCTCTCCGCCTTTTGGCCCGCAACAAATCGATGGCGTATTGAAATGCGGACCAAAACGGGCATCATTACCGGAAGCTCTACCGATTAATTCAACAGGCCTTCCCATCGTTTTTTCAGCCGAACTGATAAAGCTTTTCACAAATGACGCTTCAGGGTCTTGATACCATGGTTCATTATGCCAGCCAAACCACTCTACTAGCGGAGGATGTTCTTTAAACCAAGGATCGTTTTCAACAGCCTTGTTTACGGTAGTACATATCAACTCCTTAATTGCCTCTTCCGTTTCACCGTTCACGAATGAAATACGGCCCTGCAATGTTGCAGATCCTGCTACTTTAGCCGGCCAATCACCAGCCTGGATAGTCCCAATGCTTAAATGAACAGTACGTCCTGAACCTCTCATATATAGATCATGCTGGATTTCCTGTCCACGTTTATTACCCAATTCCTCTAGGGCAAGATAAATCGGATACATCTTACCAATGGCATTTATGCCTAAATGAGCCAAGCCTCCGTGCGCAGCTTTCCCCATCACCTTGACACGAAAGTAGAGGATTCCTACATGTGCAATATTAACATTGAGATTATGGGGTTCCGAAGCGATCATACCATCTGCTTTATAGTCCTTCATAAAGCAAGCCAACGTACCGCCTCCACTGCCGGATTCTTCACCAACAACACTTTCCAAGATAACTTTGCCCTGCGGTTTTATTCCCAGATCCAGCAACATCTTGAGCGCAAAATAGTTTGAAATTAATCCGGCCTTCATATCGGCTGTGCCTCGACCGTAAATACGATCCCCAACTATTGTTGCTGCCCATGGCTCATACTGCCACATGCACACAGGTTCAGGCGATACGACATCAATATGACCGTTTAATATCAATGACCTCCCTGCTCCGGTTCCTTCATATACTCCAACCACATTAGGTCGTCCAGCAAAACTGAGATCAGGCTCGACAAATGTTGGGTGTTTTTTGACAATATCTATCTCGGGTGTAAAACAATCGACGGCCAGCCCAATATCATTGTATAGTTTGGCCATGTAATCCTGACCAGGCCCTTCATTACCTGTGACAGTGGGTATTTGTACAAGTTTTTGAACTGTTTCAATCAATTTATCTCGGTTCTTATCAATATATTGGAAAATCTTTGCCTTCATCTCTGTCTTCATTTTAACCTCCAATCCGGTTTTTCTTGTTGTTTAACCCCATAATTCCTGATCTGACGGAACCTTGTTGTCCTTCATAAAATAGCCTATCCTTGACACATTTATTAAATGCTTGTACGTCAGATTTTCAGAAATACTGTTATTCCCCCAAGTACCGCAACCTAATGTAGTTGTTGGTGCAAAACCATTAAAGAAACTACCACCCGCACCGGTTGAACACGGCTGATTAACGACCAGCCTGCTGACAGGCAACATATCTCCGGTATATTCAATGTGTTCACATGTATTAGAATGAATTACCGCACTATGCCCCATTCCTTCAAATTTCAAGTTAGTATAAGCAATTTCAACTCCTTGTTCAAAATACTTATACCTAAAAAGGGCAAGAATCGGACACATTTTCTCTTTGCATAAAACATCGTTTGCACCGATACCATCAGCTTCAGCCAAAATAACTTTTGTCCCCGCCGGAATGTTGATTCCGGCTAATTCGGCAATTTTTTGCGTAGTTTGTCCAACGACTTCCCGATTAATTACACCGTCTATAAATAATACTTTTCTCAGTGCTTCCTTTTCCTTCGGATCATCGATGAAATAAGCGCCGTTCTCAGTGAATTCCATGATAACCTTAGCAAAGCTTTCTTCCGGCACAATTACTGCTTGCTCGCCGGAACAAATGATACCGTTATCAAAGATCCTTCCGGCAATGACTTTGGGAATCGCTTCACTGTAATCTATTCCTCTGTCAAGGATACACTGGACATTTCCCGGGCCTACACCAAACGCAGGTTTTCCGCAGCTGTACGCAGCCTTAACCATCCCTGCCCCACCGGTTGCTACCACAACATCTGCCGCTTGCATCAGTTCGTTTGTAAGCTCAATTGAAGGCTCTTCAATAATCTGAATCAGATTTTTGGGCACATTGTATTTGGCGATGGCCTTATTAATCAATTCTACTGTATAAGTGCTGCACTTTTTAGCACGGGGATGGGGCGCAACGATAATAGAGTTCCTGCCTTTTAACGCAAACATGGCATTACTCATGACAGTAACAACAGGATTGGTGGTGGGCGCTACCGATGCAACTACACCGATGGGTTTTGCGACTTTAATAATGCCAGTACTTTCATCTCTCTCAATAATCCCCACGGATTTCTTGTCTTTTAAATCGTTCCAAATAGTACGAGCCTTTCCTTTGTTTTTAGTCACTTTATCCTCATAGACACCCATCCCCGTCTCGTCGACGGCTATTCGGGCAAGTTCCTCGGCATTATCAAACACTGCTTTGGCAATTTCTTTCACGATAGCGTCTACTTGCTGCTGATTAGAATTGGCATATATTCTTTGAGCGGCCTTTGATTTTTCGATTAACAAATTTGTAAGTTCCTTATTATTCATGTATCTTTCCTCCTGCAATTTATTATTCTGTTATTTTGCGTACTATCCATTATCAAGTCCTATACCTTTGTATAGCCCTGCATTGAATGATTTCTGCTTTCACGTTGTCCCATCTCCTTTTACATTGAATTATTAACATCAACTAAGAACAATCTTTGCATGATTCATGCCAAACAATTTAGTACATGGAAAAACCCCTTCATGTTTGTGAATATCCCTGTCTAGACCCTTTTCACAACACAAAAAAAAGAAGAAGGGTGCCTCCTTCTTCTGGTATTTTAATTCAGGAATGAATTACAGGGCTATTTTAATTTTCTTATGAATCAAGGCATCTTCTTTTTTAAAGCAGCCCCAATATATTGGCAAAGAGTTGCGTCCTTTCAGTTAAGCTGGCAATCAAAATATGTTCCTCTTTAGTATGAATACCATAATAGTATGCTCCTAACGCATCGATGGTTGGTACTCCATGAGAAGCAATATGATTTGCGTCAGAACCGGAAGCAGTATAAATTTCATCCAATTCTATCCCCATATTCTTACCGGCCTTTTTCGCAATCTCATATAAGCCTAAATTATTCTCCCGTTTCATCGGAACATAGACGAATTCGCCTTGAATTTTTACTTTGCATCCATCAATAATAATTTGATTTTCAAGGGCTTTAACTTCTTTCATTACCTGTTCCATAATATCCGGGTCCTTTAATCTTACACTGAATTTCATCTTAGCGTAGCCAGGAAGCATAACCGGAACACTAAAATCGTTCCCGCCATCTATGCTGGAAACATTTACAAACAGTTTATCCTCCAGCTTAGTCATATTATGAAGTTTCAGCGCTTTATCCGCCAATTCAACAACGGCATTCCTGCCCTCTTGAAAACGCATCCCTGCATGAACCTCATTGCCCCAGACCTCCATGGTATAATACCCAATTCCTCCGCGCTGGGTAATGATACCATTGTTTTCTCTGGCCGGTTCAAAAACGAAAGCATATTCTGCATTCTTTGCTTCTTCCTTAAAGATATCCTTGGAGGTAGGAGACCCTATTTCTTCATCACAGTTGAATATCACAACAATTTCTTTAGCAGGCAACTTGTTTAATTCATTCATGATTTTCAAGGCGTAATAAGCCACAACAGCCCCGGCCTTATCGTCGGAAATCCCCAAACCGTAAGCATATTCCCCTTCTATTTTGAATGGATGCTTTGCCGCTTCCCCCGGTTTAAAGACAGTATCCAAATGCGCACTGAGCAAAATTTTCCCCTTTGGGCTGTTTTCATTTATTTTAGCTACAATATTACTTCCATATTCACCTTTTACCAGCTTTACCGATGCGCCT
Source organism: Clostridia bacterium (assembly GCA_018433675.1). GTDB lineage: Bacteria > Bacillota > Peptococcia > DRI-13 > SM3-B62 > SM3-B62. Next base: position 8,232 of record JAHDQS010000038.1, on the reverse strand, counting down.
AAGGCTTCTAGCTCTTTGGTCAAAATACCAACTACTTTATCGTTTCCTTCTTTATTTCCCGAACCTGTATCATAACTTACAAGCTCTTTTAACAAATCAAGCTGGGCTTTTTGATATTCTTTTGCCCTTTTTTCAATAATTCCCGCTATATTTTCTTTGCCTTTACCCTCCATACCATTCCCTTCCTTAATTCCATTATTTTCGTCTTTATTCATACACATTGGGGTTTCTTCTTACCTGCTCTCATTTTAGCAAGCTCAGGTATTACTACCATGGCCAGGCCAAAGAGTATCAATACGACTGCAATCGGCCTTTCAAGTAAACCTGCAAAGCTACCCCTGCTGCTAATAACTGCTGTTCTGAAATTAGACTCAATTATAGGGCCTAAAATATATCCCAGTACAATAGGAGTCAAAGCAAATCCCGACTTTAACAAGACATAGCCGAGTATACCTATAATAACTAGCACCCAGCAGTCAAAAAGACGGTTATTCACTGTATAGGAACCAATAATACACATCAGCATAATAAGCGAATACAAATAATTCGGTGGTACGCTTATTATTTTAATAAAAAACTTCATAAGCGACAAAAACATTAAAAACATGATCACGTTTGATAACAGATAAGCAACGTATATTATATTGACAATTTCTGCATTATTTGTAAACAATCCGGGCCCTGGCTGCAAACCATGAATTATCAATCCGCCAAGTAAGATCGCTGTTACTAAATCCCCTGGAATCCCCATGGTCATCATGGGAATTAAGGCTCCTCCACATACGGCATTGTTTGCCGATTCGGAAGCAATAATACCTTCCGCAAGCCCAGTACCAAATTTCTCAGGGTTTTTTGAAGTCTGTCGTAAAAGGTTATATGAAATTAAGGCTGCTGTTGCTTGTCCGATTCCGGGAAGAATGCCAATGATAGTTCCGCAAAAACTGCCTAAGGTAAACGCTTTTGTAGTACCTTTTAATGATTTTCTTGTTGGAAATAATTTCATCTTTTTTACCTGCAGTTTCTCAACCTTTACTGCCAGCCCCCTTATTTGTGTCAAAACCTCAGCAAAAGCAAACAGTCCCATTAAAACGGCCAGGGTGTTAAGCCCTCCTGTCAGCTGCCAAAAACCAAATGTGAACCTGGGAACCCCTGATACGATATCGTATCCTACCATAGCAAAAAGTATCCCTACTACGGTAGACATCAATCCTTTGATAATATCTTTACTACAAAGGGATACAACGATGCAAAGTCCCATTATACCCAGAGCGAAATATTCCCAGGCGCCAAAAACAAGTGCAACCTTGGCCAGCCAAGGGGCTATGAAAAGTAATGCTAATCCTGCAAACAAGCCTCCAACTAAGGATGCGAATATAGCAAGGGACAGCGCCTCTCCCGGCCTCCCATTCTTGGCCATAGGTGCTCCGTCAAATGTAGTAACAATACTTGCCGGTGTTCCCGGGATATTGATTAATATTGCCGAGAGCAAGCCCCCGGAAATACCTCCGACATAAATACCAATTAATGTCGCCAACCCCTGTTCAGCCGACATCACGTACGTAAATGGCAATATTAATGTTACGCCTAAAGCTGCAGTTAATCCAGGAATTGCGCCGAATATCAATCCGCCAAAGACGCCTATTATTAAGCTTATCATGATTTCCGGGTTCGTGATCATAGCAATAATGCCTGATTGTAATGAAAGTAAAGTCTCCAATGCAATCCTCCTTATACAGCCTGTGCAGATTACCACCTATTTGTAGTAATCTGCACAGCAACAATGAGTTTATTGTTTCGCCATCAAATCCTTATAAGCTTTACCAACTTTGGGCAGTATTTCTTCTATTTCCTTAGTCAACCCTTCAGAATCCAGCCAATATGCATTTAAGTTTAGATCACTATATGTTTTTATAACATTCTCATCATCAAAAGCAGCCTGAATAGCTTCTTCCATCTTAGCAACTATTTCGTCCGGAGTATCTTTCGGCACCATGAAACACCTGTGAAAACCCCAGGTTAAATCATGACCCATTTCCACCAGAGTGGGAACATCCGGCAACAGATGAAATCTTTCTTTGGCTCCAATAGCAACCGGACGGACTTCTCCGTTTTTAGCAGCATGAACGGCACTTGAAAGGTAGCAATGATAAACGTCAGCATGGCCGCCCATAATTGCAGCTTTTGCTTTTGAAGCGCTTTCATAAGGAACATAAGTTATTTCTACTCCCAAATCGCCATACAAGCTTTCTACAGATACTTGGTTATATCCCATAGTTCCTGTTGAAGCGACCTTTAATTCACCCGGATGGGCTTTTCCGTATTCAATCACTTCTTCAAAGGTCTTAAACTTTGAATCAGGTGCCACGTTTATAACACCACTGTCAAGAACAACATTGGCAACCATTTTCATCATATCAAGAGGGTGTGCGGGCAAATCGCCGCCCTGAGCATATATTTCCATTGATTCCGGCATATGAAGGATAAACGTATAACCATCCGGCTTAGCGTTGTACACTTCCATTACACCAATATTCCCGCTGGCGCCTGTAATGTTTTGAACAACTACCGTATATCCGGCATTTTTCATGTATTGAGCAATGGGACGAGCAATCGTATCACTTTCGCCACCCGCCGCGTATGGGACAACCAAGGTTAAGGACTTCTCAGGATAAGCTGCATAAGGGTCTGCTGCAACCTCACCCTCGCTTTTGTTGCAAGCTGTAAAACATACTAATACCAAAACAACGCACAGCATGAGCAAAGAAGTTTTTTTCACAATTTTAATCATTTTTTCTCCTCCAATATCTTTAGAATTCACTTGCAGTTACACAAATCTAATTCAAGAAATATGCCAAAGCCTTTTCATAAAATACCTTTTATAATAGGAAGAAGCTAGGCAGAATGACGTCTAATACTACTGCAAACATTACATACAGCGCTGCTGTAAAAACTGTTGAAAATACTAACCACTTAACAATTTCCTTTTTAAGTGTTACACCTTTAAATGTCTTTGTTTTCATATAATAAGTGTAAACAAGACCTAACCCTGCCAAGTAGATCACTGTCGTAAAGATAAACCCTAAATACGGCAACAGGAACAAATATGAAACAGTAGCAACAACAGTAATTATCCCTGCCCTGTGCCAAATAGTTTCAGTTACACCCTCTGGTTTGTTCATGAGTGTTTTTATCAATAAAATAACTGCCAAGATTGCGAATATTAACAGCCACAATCTGACATAGTTTCCCGGCTTTGCTAGTGAATATTTGATTACCGGAGTATTTATTTGTCCTGCATAAATAAAGTTAACAATGCTGAAAATCAAAACTACGATCGATATTATTAAATCTCTCTTCCACTGTAACAATTCACTATCCCCCCCCCCGCACAACTGCTTCCCATTTATAAGTTGGGGCCCGCTTGTTTCTTTGCCGTGTTAATGCTCTACAAGAGCCTTGATCACCTCTCTTTACAAGCAAGCATTTTGCGTTTTATTATTCCCACATCCTCTCATAATAAACTATAAAAGCAAAAGATCTCTTTTCCACCGGTAAATACCTGTTGCCTGCTATAGTTTTGTTGCAGGATTCATGCCAAAATGCTTGAAACGCAAAGAAGGCGAATTCACTTGCAGAAATACGCTTGTTTCAGAACCTTTCCGTGATACAAAAAAAAAGGAAGGCCCATCTTTCTTCCCATAGTTTTAATTCAATAATAAATCACCACCGCAGTTTTAATTCATATCCGAATCAAGAAAGTACTTTTTTAGTTTTCGGTATGCAGTTGGCTGACTTATTCCTAAAGCTTCAGCAATTTTATACGTATTTTTATATTTTTTATAAGCAGCCCTCAATAACTCCTCTTCCAGCATTTCCAATGCTTTATTCAGAGGCAAGACACCAAAGTCTCCCCTGGAAGAATATTTTTTTGTTTTTTTTGCATGAGAGAGCATATGTTCAGGAAGATCACTTAACTCTATTACTTCGTTTTCACTCACAAGATGAAGCCGCTCGATGAGGTTTTTTAGCTCGCGGATATTTCCGGGCCAATCATACTCTAAAAACAAATAAAATACATCTCGTGAGAGCTTTTTGGACTGACCGTATTTTTCATTTATATCTTCCAGAAAACGATAAGCCAAAACCTCTATATCATCCTTCCTTTCTTTTAGAGAGGGAATGTTTATCGTAATCCCGTTTATTCGGTAATAGAAATCCTCCCGAAATTGCTTATCTTTAATTCTTTTATTTAAATCTTGATTAGTGGCGGTAATTATTCTGCAATCTGCTGAAATCTGCTTTGTGCCGCCGATCTTTCTGAATTTCTTCTCTTGCACAACTTGTAAGAGCTTAACCTGAAGTTGAGGCGATATCTCTCCAATTTCGTCAAGGAAAATAGTACCTCCGTGCGCCAGTTCGAACAAGCCGAGCTTTCCTTGGTTAGAAGCACCGGTAAAAGCCCCTTTTTCATAGCCGAAAAGTTCAGATTCCAATAAAGTATCCGGTATAGCACTGCAATTAATAACCTGAAATGGCCCGGATTGTCGGTTGCTGAGAGTGTGTATTATACTGGCGATCAAGGTCTTGCCTACACCGGATTCACCTAGAAGTAAAATGCTGATATCACTGGGTGCAACTTTTTTGATCAATTGATTGATCTTTTCCATTTGCGGACTCGAATAATACATAATGCCTTCCACAGCATTCTGGGAAGTAATTTGCTTGATGTGATTTGTATATTGCTGAAGGAGGTTTTCTTTTTCCTCCAACTCAGTTCGTAAATTGATCAATTCAGTGAGATCACGGGAATTGCAGACTACCTTGATGATTTCATTATGCTCATCCATGATAGGTGTTGCTGTGACCAAAATCTTTCTTCCTGCTTGTGTAGTTTGGATCAAAGACTCGGTTTTTTTTGTTTTCAAGACTACACTCGTAACCGAGGGTGAAAAAATGCCGTGTTTTTCCAACTCCCTCACGTTATGCCCGATAAACTCTTTGCTGGTCCTGTTATATATTCTGAGACAGGCTTCATTGATAAATATCACATTACCATCTGCGTCAGCGATTAATATTTCATCATGTATTGAATTCATGATCGCTTCGAATTCATTAAATGATATCATTGCGTCCAAATGGGGAGTTGAAACTTGCTGTTTGGCCATCACATACAACCTCCATCCATTTCTTTACTATCTATATAATAATTCAAATATATCAAATAAACAAATAGCATTTTATGTTTATATCCATCTTCGCTAGTTAATTCATATTTGTATTAATCTATTTACATCAATTTAATTATTATACTCAAGAATGTCACGAAACAGGTGTTTCCTTAGCATTGCCGTTTATGAAAAATCTTTGGCACGGAATATGCAAAGACATGATAATGTAGACGTTTTGTAGACGTTTTTTTGATAAATATTTTGAGGAGGTCTAACAAAGAAAATGGACACCAAATTTCCCAAAGTAAAAACTACTATTCCAGGACCAAAAGCCCAAGAACTGCTGAAATTCAAAGAAAAATACGTACCAAACGGCGTTTCGGTAAATGCTCCCACCTTCATTGAAAAAGGTCAGGGTGCCCTTATTGAGGATGTGGATGGCAACACATTTCTCGACTTTGCCGGCGGTATAGGTGTTTTGAACATCGGTTACAGTCATCCGGAGGTTCTGGAAGCTGTCAAACTACAGGCGGATAAGTTCTTTCATTCAAGTTTCAATGTTATTCTTTATGAATCATACATCAGACTTGCCGAAAAAATGGCTCAAATCACACCAGGTAATTTTGACAAAAAAACACTGTTCTTAAACAGCGGTGCCGAAGCCGTTGAAAATGCCATCAAGATTGCCAGGAAATATACCAAGAAAACCGATATCATTTGTTTTGAAGGCGCATTTCACGGAAGAACGTTACTCGGAATGAGTTTAACGAGCAAAATCAAACCCTATAAATTTGGTTTTGGTCCTTTTGCTTCGGGCATTCATAGAATTCCGTATCCGTACTGTTACAGATGTCCATACGGATTAGAAAAAGACAGTTGCGATCTTAGATGTGCGGAGAGACTTGATGAAATATTCTTATCGGTTGTTGAGCCTGAAAATGTGGCAGCTCTGATATTAGAACCTATTCAGGGTGAAGGCGGCTTTATCGTCCCACCTGATGAATTCATGACGAGAATAAAGGAAATATGCGTTAAAAATAACATCCTCTTTATAGTTGATGAGATACAAACCGGTTTTTGCAGAACCGGCAAGCTTTTTGCCACTGATTATCTGGGAATCGAACCCGATATCATCACAACAGCAAAATCACTGGCCGCAGGACTACCTCTTAGTGCAGTAACAGCCAGAGCGGAAATAATCGATTCTTCTCCCGTAGGCGGCATTGGGGGGACATATTCCGGCAATCCCATAGCATGCACCTCTGCTCTCAAAGTAATCGAAATCATGCAAAGAGATAATTTCGCCCAAAAATCCCAAAACATTGGCTACATCTGCACTGAAAGATTTAAAACCATGCAGGAAAAATATAAGCTTATCGGTAATGTGCGCGGCAGAGGCGCGATGGTAGCCATAGAATTAGTAAAAGACAGGGTAACTAAAGAACCCGCTAAGGAAGAAACAGCAGCTTTAATTAAAAAAGCTTGTTCCAGAGGGTTGATCCTTTTGTCGGCCGGCCTTCTCGGCAACGTAGTCAGAGTACTTGTACCACTGGTTATTACCGAAGAACAACTAAATGCCGGATTGGATATCATTGAAGATATTATAAAAGAAATTGACGGGAGTGCTGTTTAATGGACTTTGGTCAGGAATCATTAAAACTGCATCGACAAAATAAAGGGAAACTAAGCGTCGCCAGCAAAGTTCCCTTAAAAAGCAGTGACGATCTTTCTATTTTATATACACCCGGAGTAGCAGAACCATGTAAATATATAGCTAAAGATAAATCGTTGGTTTATGAGTATACGATCAAATCAAATTATATTGCTGTCGTAACAGACGGTAGTGCGGTGCTCGGCCTGGGCGATATCGGCCCGGAAGCAGCATTACCGGTTATGGAAGGCAAATGTGTTCTTTTCAAGGAATTTGGTGGTGTCGACGCTATACCTCTTTGTTTAAATACCCAAGACCCGGATGAAATAGTCAGGACTATCGTGCAACTGGCTCCGGCTTTTGGGGGGTTCAACCTTGAAGACATCAGCGGACCAAGATGTTTTGAGATCGAGAGGAAACTAAAAGAGCTACTGGAAATACCTATTTTCCACGATGACCAGCATGGAACTGCGGTGGTTGTCTTGGCAGGTCTTATTAACGCCCTAAAGATAGTAAATAAAGATTTTTCTGAGATAAAAGTTGTAGTTAACGGAGCAGGCGCAGCAGGAATAAGCATTACAAGATTGTTGAACACCTTCGGCGTAAAAGATGTAATACTATGTGACAGCAAAGGGGCTATTTATCGCGGTCGTACTTCAGGTATGAACCACGAAAAAGACCTTTTGGCTTACGAAACAAACACAGAAAACGTCACCGGCCCTTTATGCGATGTGATAAAAAACAAAGATGTTTTCATCGGTGTATCCGTAGCCGGAGTACTGAGTAAGAAAATGGTTCAAACAATGAATAAAAACGCCATCATCTTTGCCATGGCCAACCCGACGCCTGAAATATTCCCTCAGGAAGCTAAAAAGGCCGGAGCCAGGATCGTGGGCACAGGCAGATCTGATTTTCCTAATCAGATCAATAATGTTTTAGCTTTCCCCGGAATATTTCGCGGTGCTCTTGATGTAATGGCCAAAGACATCAACGAAGATATGAAAAAAGCGGCAGCCATTGCCATCGCCAGTGTTGTTGAAAGCTGGGAACTCAACGATGATTACGTAGTACCCAAGGCTTTAGATTTACGTGTCGGCCCAAGGGTTGCTGCTACTGTAGTAGAAGCTGCGGTCAGAACCGGCATTTCCCGACGCACATTGACTTATAACGAGGAACTGAAGCAAGCAAGTATGTTGATGAACATTTAATAATGAGAAAAAAGCAGGGGGTTTCATAATTAGTTATGAGACTCCCTGCTTTTTTATAAAAATATAAATTCCTGGCGACGGCATACTCTCCCAGGCCAAAAGACCAAGTACCATCTGCGCTGAAGGACTTAACTGCCGTGTTCGGGATGGGAACGGGTGTGGCCCCTTCGCTATAATCACCAGGAAATCTTAAACATTGAATTTT
>JAHDQS010000021.1 GCA_018433675.1 Clostridia bacterium | reverse complement strand
TTCCATAGAGGTAGTCATTAATTGAATATAATCTTGCATAGAAAAACACCATCCTTTTTTCTTTTGAGGATAAAGGAAAGTGCTATAAACGGGTAGAAAGAAATTGGAAAAGCTACCGCGTAAGCGGTTTAGTTCAACACTATGTTCCCGCGAGGGCGCGTGATGTAGGAGTTTGGGTGTGCGCGCCACACCTTTTCGCTAACCTAGTCGGCTCGTCAGGGACTAAGATTTGCATGCAAAACGTAAGTCCCTGACGAGCCTGTAAGCTCAAAGGCGTCGGAGATACATGAACGTTAGTCGAAATTTCGCCTTTAGGGTTATACTAACAAGTTTCATATATAAAACGAAAACCACCATAGCAGGTGGTTAACGAGTTCTAATATAATCCTTAACTATATTTGGTTTCTTATCAATTAATTCAAGCATTCTTTGTGCCGGACCTTGGGGAATGCACCTACCAGATTCCCATGCTTCCACAGTTTTTTTAGATACACCCAGAACAGAAGAGAAAGAAGATTGACTTAAACCAATTTTACCTCTTATTTCCTTGATATTTTCTGCTTTATAACAAGGCAATGGGGAGACATTAATTTTCATACGGCGAGCTTTACCAACACCGTTTTGGTAGTCAATTGCTTCTTCCAGGCCTTTTAATATACTATTAGCTACCCTCATGATTATGCATCCTTTCTAAATTATTTTCTAGTATCACCAAGAAATCTTTAATTCTATGCTTTTCGGATGGAGTTAAATCAATGCCCCAACGTAATTTTCTTAAACCTCCAGTACCAGGAATGACCAGACCAGTCTTAGGATGAAGGCAAAGATAAGATTGTAACTCTTTTAAAGCATCATCATTAAGTCCGGCTTCCTGCCATCGTTTCTCGAATTCTGGCATGATAACAAATTCTCTTTCCAAAACCATCACCCATACATAATACACCCTAATGAATAGGGTATTGCAACAAAAAAACATGGGCGAAACTTCGACTAACAATGGATTGCCAGTTTCGCTACGCTTCACCCAAACCTTTTCGCCAAGGGCAGTCGCACTAGGGCCGAAGGACGTCGGGAATGCAAGTGCGTTATATGACATCATCTTTATTAAGCCCTTAATTGGGGTCGTTACGGGGGAGAAGAAAATGAATCGATTCGACAATGCATTTGGAGGTATAATAATAGGCATTATTATACTGTCTTTGACACTTTGTACTTTTTGGTGGGGGAGTTACCTGTTAGATCTAGATATTCAGTTTTGGGCAATATCTGGTATAATTTTAGGAATAGTAATTGACATTATATTTTTAAACAAGCTACTCAGAAGATTTTATTACCTCGGTACTATTTCATTAGCATTGATGTATTTATTTTATTCGATTGGCATGTTTGGCTTTTTTATGGGAGTACCTATATTTAATATTGTTCTTGGTATTATCGCAGGTATATACATTGGACGGAGAATGAAAGTAAGAAGACTGAAAAAAGAAGTATTTCAAAAGAGTTTACGATTAACAGCAGGTTTTTCTTTTGCGGTTTTACTTATTATTTGTTTAAGCTCTGCGTTTATAGCAATAACTGATCCATATACGGGAGCGAACCTACGAGGAATGCTAAATCTAAGCTTTGAAGTTACAAAACCAATCATATTAGGCGTAATAATAATTGGAGGGGCACTACTGTTATTTATTCAGCATGTTCTTTTAATGAAAGCCGGAAAGGTAGCATATGAGAGATGATAAATAAAAGCTAGTTGCATATAGAGAAGATGACGTCATATAACAACGGATTGCCAGTTTCGCTACGCTTCACCCAAACATTTTCGCCAAGTGCAGTTGCACTAAGGCTCAAAGGCTTCGGCAATCCTGGTACGTTATACGCCATTTGCTTTGAGGGAGCGGGCACGTAGAAAAAGATTTACCTTAATAATCATAATATAGGAGGAGATGCAATGAGTGAAAAATTGAGAAAAACAATTTCAACAGTACTGTTAGTTTTTATGGTCCTTACTTTGCTCCATGCGCAAAAGGTTGTAGCGGCGGATGTCACCGCCCAGGATCTTCTGGGGTCTTGGGATGCCCGGCTGAAAATCAACAAACTGGAATTGTTCGGAACCATGAAGCAACAAAAAGATGCCGTCTACAAACAGGAGCAGGAGCCCCAAAAGGTAACTTTTTCTATGCGCGAGGGAAAACTGGCGGTCAGCTTCGGCTCGACCCCGGTGCCTATCACTCTGAGCGGAGGCAAGATAAGTGGCACCGAAGCTGTAAGCGCAGGCTTATTCCCCATCAACGAGATGACATTGGAAGGAACGGTAAAAAAGACAGTCACAGGAATTGATTTCACCATTAACGCATGGGGCGAAGTATTCAGCAAAGACCGGAAAAACGGTTGGATATACTCTTACACCTATACGAATGCCCCGGCAGCTGCCGAACCGTCAACACCCAAGCCGCCTGTGGCTGAAGAGCTCGCAAAGGCAGAAGAACCGGCTGTTGAAGAAGTGATTCCCGTAGAATCGATTATCATCGAGCCAAAGCTATTTCATTTAAAGACAGGCGCTAAAAGGCAGATCAATGTAAAGATTAAGCCGCCCGGCGCCAATGCCGCCGATGTCCTCGTCAAATCCTACGATTCAAATGTAATTGACATCAATTTGCAAGCCATGGTGACAGGACTTAATGTGGGATATTCAGAAATCGTCGCAGCCACGCGTGACGGTAAGATTCAAACCAAGAGCAAGGTCTTCGTGGGCAGTGAAACAGAAGTAGTGGGCGTGGTGCTGGACAATATCTGGGCCAAAACCAAAGAGCTACTGGCCGGTGAGTCTTTTCAGGTAAAAACACCGACTGCTACATGCGGGGTGAGAGGATGATGAAGATGAAGAGACTGTTCTCAATTGCCTGCCTGTCATTTCTTATTATTCTCATTGGTTTCACCCTGACCGGCTGCGGTGCGAAAGGGGAATCTGCTGATTTTGAGATGGGAGGGAAGAAGCTTAATTATGAAGGAGAGAAAAAAGGCGACCTTGTTCACGGTAAAGGCACTCTCTATCTTGGTTCCCAAAAGCTTTATGAAGGAGAGTTTGTTAACGGTTTCATCGAAGGTCAGGGCAAGCTTTACGCCGACGACAAAGTGAAATACGAGGGGCAGTTCAAGGATAACCAGGCTCTGGGCAAAGGCATCCTCTACAGTAAAGTCGGCAAGAAGATGTTTGAGGGTACCATTACCAAGAACGACGGCGAGAATTACCAGGGAACGGGTACCCTTTATAACGACCAGGAAGAACCGGTCTACCAGGGTGAGATTACGGTAACAGGCAGCCAGGTAGAGTTCCCCAGTCGGGGTGAGATCCTCTATCCCACCGGCACAGTGTTCTATAGCGGGGAACTGAAGGACGGCATGCCGGCAGGGAAAGGGACATACTACGATCCGGAAGGGAAAGTTTTACAGAAAAATAATTAAACCAAAATGAATTTGTAAAAGAATTCAGGTCATTTTTTGATATAAAACAATAGATCTGTTATCTTAGGCTGTATAACCTCTTTCAATGTTTCTTCAACTATCTGGAATCCCCTGAATTATATTACTAAACTATGACCAGAAAATATAAAGCAGGATATTTTTATAATTATGCAAACGGCGTATAACAACGGCTTCATGCTTCCGGGTGCGTTAAGAAGGTTCAACGAAGCAATTTATTGGGGCAGGGCTGAAGCCTGCCCCCTGCGCGCCACACCGCTTCGCCGGTCCGGCTCAGAGGCATCGTGAAGCCAGAGACGTTATATGCCATACCCTATATGATGTAATTCTTTGGGGTCGTTATTAAATAAGCTTATAAAAAGCATAGAGTAATAATATTACATATTACTTCTTTGTGATAAAATAAATATTAGGATAACCAGTTGGAGGAATGATAATATGGAAGATATTATCAAAAAAGTGCCAAAGAAGTATAGAGAAGATGTTCAACGCGGAATTGACATTTTAAAAGAAGCAGGGTGCAAAGAAGTGTATCTGTTTGGCTCTCTTATTAATGGTAATGAAAGAAAAGGATCAGATATTGATATAGCAGTTCGTGGCTGCCCGACAGGAATGTATTTTTATATTCTTGGGAAATTAATGTATGAGTTAAATCATCCTGTTGACTTGATTAATCTTGACGAAAAAGATGATTTTGTGAACAATCTCGAAAGGAAAGGTAGGTTTACACATGTCTGATGAAGTAAGAGATCAAATACAAATTGAGATAAAGCAAATAGATAAACACATAAAATCATACGAGGAATTATTGCAAAAGAGTCAAGAATGCGAGCCAGACCTAATTGAATTAACTGCGCTCGCTTCTGTATTACATGCAATATATAATGGGATTGAGAAAATATTTATAATAATAGCAAAAAAAATAGATAAAGACATTCCAGATGGCAAACAATGGCACAAAGAAATATTAATGCAAACGACGAGATCAGGAATAAACAGAGAGGAAGTCATTTCAGAAGGGTTATAAGAAAAATTGTTACCATACCTTGCTTTTAGACATTTTTATCGTCATTCATATTCTTATACCTTGTCTTGGTGTGAGCTGGAAAAATTAGTTAATGAAATCAATGATATATGGGAAGAAACGAAAACAGAAATAAAAGGATTTATTTGTAAATGTAGTAATAATTGAAGGGTACGGCATATAAAGTTCATATCCGGATTGAAGCTGGTTATGAACTAAGTATACGAACAACGCATTCTCACAAGGGCGCGTGGGGAAAGGGTTTAGGGCGTGCGCGCCACATCCTTCGGCCCAAGACCGGCAGGGCACGGCTCGCTTTCGCCAAGTACAAGTACTAAGGCTTAAGCTTCGCCTTAGGGCCGAAGGACGTCGGGAATGCAAGTGCGTTATATGAAATCCAGCTTTTTTCAAAGAAATAAAGGCATACTATATATAAATTTTCACTTTGAGGTAAATCAATGAAAGAATTGTATGATATTAAGATTAGCGATATATCAGAGACATTATTATTAACATTATATAGTCATGCAATAGAAAGTAAATCAAAAGAACCAATAATACATGACCCGGAAGCTGTGAGAATTGTAGAGCAGCTAAACAAAGAACTCTTGATATCAAAAAATCGATTACACAGGAACTTAGCAAATGGGAAAACAAAAAAAAGTTTAGCAGTTCATATATCTATCCGAGCAAAAAAATACGATGAGTATGTTAAAGAATTTTTACGTAAGGCACCAAATGGAATTGTAGTTAATATTGGATGCGGATTAGATACACGTTTTTATAGAATTGATAATAAAAAAGTTAATTTTTATGACCTTGATTTCCCTGAAGTCATAGAAATTAAAAAGAAATTCATAAGCGAAAATGATAGATATCATTTTATTTCATCATCAGTTTTAGATTATGATTGGATACTGAATCTGAAAAAACATGAGGGTCCTTTTATATTTTTAGCTGAAGGCGTTTTTATGTATCTTAATAAAGATGAAGTGAAGTCACTGGTCTTAAAACTTCAATCCCAATTACCTGGATGTGAATTAGTCTGTGAGGTAGTGAATGACATATGGCTGAGTAAACCACTAAAAGGATTAGTTAATTTTAAAATGCAGAAAGAACTAAAACTTGGTCAGGGTGTAACTTATAATTTTGGAATGCGAGACAGTAATGAAATGGAAAAATGGAATTCGGGAATTAAGCTTATTGATGATTGGTCTTATTTTGATGCTTCAGAAAAGAAACTAGGGTTTATGAAAATTTTTAAATACTTTCAATTGTTAAGGAAAACTCAGTGGACTGTTCATTATAAACTTAATTAATTATATAAATATTGAGCTGGACTTCATATAACCCTATCTTTCCACTTCGGGCGCGGACCTAATGTAAGGAAGAACTGGGTGCTCGCTGAAACCGCGCCACATCTCCCAGCCTAACCGCGGCAGCGGCCGGCTCGCCCAAGCCCAAAATAGGAGCTATCTAAGGGCTTGGCCGTCGCCTTAAGGCTGGGCGACGTCGTGAGTGCGAGACCGTTAGTACGCCAAGCAAAGCTTGGTACTTTTGACAGGGTGAAAGTCCCTGTTGGGCAAGGCCTAGCCAGCCACCCATATCGAGTGTTGCGCCAAAGCTGGTAACAGCAAGGCGAAGTGTACACATAAGCAGAGAACCCAAATCTATGATTTGGTGTGAATCGCTTAGTATCTTTATCAGAGAACTATATAGGCCAAAGGGATGACCGTACATCCTGAAGCATATTCAGCCCCGTTAATCGCTATAATGCAGATGGCGACATGGTTAACGGCATGGAAGCCAACACAGAGGAATCATAAAAGGCGAGATTCCCGAGGGTCTGCCGGGGTCAGAGAACATGGCATGTATAGAGAAAAGTATCAGGAACTTGGGAGACCCTACTGTCTCCTGCATGAAAAAAAGCAGGTAAGCCTACCCAATCGAAAAAAGAGGATGGTTGAAGGACAGCAGGGAGTCGGATTAACCCATAGTACTTTGAGGACGGGAAAGCCGGCCACATGGGGAAGGGGTTAACAAACATACGCAGCCGGCAAAGGAAACATTGTCCGGACAGGAGGACTGGAACAAACAATGCAAACCTCACTGCTGGGAATAGCAAACAAAGCAAAACTGGATAAGAAGTACAAGTTTGGTAACCTGTATGAGCGGATAAACAAGGTAGCGCTTTATGAAGCATGGCTGAAGATAAACAAAAGCTCAGCCGCCGGAGTAGACAGGGAAACGGCAAAAGAATTCAAAGCAAAACTGGACGAGAATATTGATACAATACTCCAAGAATTAAAGAGTAAAAAGTACAAAACAAGACTTGTCAAACGGGTATACATAGAAAAAGGAAAGAACGAGCTAAGGCCTCTAGGAATACCCGCGTTAAGGGATAAAATTGTCCAGAGAGCAGCAGCCGAAATACTGGAAGCAATCTACGAGCAAGACTTCATAAAAGACAGCTATGGATACAGACCAGGGAAAAACGCTCACCAGGCCATACAAGCTATCAAGAAAGAGTTAAGCGGTAAACACAATCATGTAGTAGAGGCCGACATCAAAGGGTTTTTCAACAACATCAACCATGAATGGCTGATAAAAATGCTCAAAGAAAGAATCAACGATAACGCATTCATAGGATTGATAAAGAAATGGCTGAAAGCAGGCATATTAGACACCGACAGCAAGATAATAAACCCCGAGAACGGCTGTCCTCAAGGTTCGGTAATAAGTCCGATACTAGCCAATATCTATCTGCATTATGTAATAGATATCTGGTTTGAGAAGAGAGTAAAACCAAGATGTGAAGCAGAAGCATACTACTGCAGGTCGGCAGACGACTTTATATTCGGATTCAGATATAAAGCCGAAGCAGATAAACTACTAAACGACTTAAGAATGCGTCTAAAGAAATTCGGACTGGAACTGGCGGAAGAAAAGACAGGTATAGTAGTATTTTCAAGGTTTAAAAAGCATCTGGGTACAAAATTCAGCTTCCTTGGCTTTGATTTTAGATGGATAGCCTCAGGAAAAGGAAAAGACTATATACTGATAGAGACTAACCCGAAAAGAATGACGAAATCGCTGAAAGCATTCACCAAATGGTGCAAGGAAAACAGAAACAATCGTATCCGAAAGATAGTGGACATGGTAAACACAAAACTAAGAGGCTACTTCAACTATTATGGAATCCGAGGAAACAGCCATAGAATCAACAGATTTTACTATATAATCACCAAAACACTTTATAAATGGCTAAACAGACGTAGCCAGAAAAGAAGCTTTAACCTTGATGAATTCAACGAAAAGATGAACTACTACGGATTAATAAAACCGAGAATTATGAGAGAATACCGACAGATGAGTATTGAAGATTACTGTTTTGCGTAAGAATTACGGAAGCGAGTATATTTGAAGAGCCCGGTGCGGTAATTCCGCACGCCGGGATTCCGTGCGGGGTGCGCCGGGTAACCGGCGCGTCTACCGTGACTACGACATTTCATTTCTCAGGTATATATAGAACCTATTATTACATAAAAAAATAACCACCATCTTGGTGGCGATTATTTCATAGAAATATAATCCTTAATAATGCTAGGTTTTTTATCTATCAATTCAAGCATTCTTTGAGCAGGTCCTTGAGGCATACATTTTCCAGCTTCCCATGCCTCCACGGTTTTTTTTGATACACCAAGCACTGCAGAAAAAGCAGTTTGACTCAAACCTATTTTTCCTCTTATTGATTTGATGTATTCTGCCCTATAACAAGGAACAGGGGATACTCGGACTTTCGTTCTGCGTGCTTTAACTGCTTTATTTTCGTATCCAACGGCTTCTTCAAGACCTTTAATAATACTGTCGGCTACTCGCATTTATTACTACCCCTTTCTAAAGTATTCTCCAGCATTTTAATTAGATTGCGCATTTGATGTCTTTCATTTAAAGTTAAATCAGACTTATCTTTTTTAGTGTAAGCAGTAATCAAATATATTTTTTCAAAACGCATAAAATCAACATATATGGCACGAATGCCGCCTCTCTTACCTTTATTAGTATTCCATCGAAGCTTTCTTAAACCTCCGGTTTCAGGAATTATTGGCCCACTTTTTGGATACTTACAAAGGTATGTCTGTAATTCTAAAAGATCAGTATCAGACAAACCAGCACTTTTCCATTTTTTATCAAACTCAGGCAAAATAATAAATTCTCTTTCCAAAAGAATCGCCCAATATTATTATACCCTATTGAATAGGGTGATACAACAAGAAAACAAAAATATAATATAGGGAAAATATAGATATATATTGGCGAAACGTCGTATAACAATGTGCTCCCGCGAGGGCGCGGAGCCCAGATGAAAGTCTTGAAATTTCGGTGTCCGGTGCCGCGCCACATCCTCGAACCTAACCAAGTCGGCTCGTCAGGAACTAAGATTTGCAAGCAAAACATGAATTCCTGACTTCGCCTGTAAGGTTCGAGCACGTCGGGAACACGAAGCCGTTAGTGCGTCAAGCAAGCTTGGCGCTTCTTATTGTGAATGATAATATAAAAGTGTACCACTTAAGCACCTTTTGACAGTGAATTAGTTTACCACCTATCATAAAAATCCTGTAGAATATTAGCAAATGTTTTACGGGGAGGAATGAAAGGTGTGATTATAGAGTTGGACAT
>JAHDQS010000012.1 GCA_018433675.1 Clostridia bacterium | reverse complement strand
CCTATTTTAAGCGGCTTCGTTCAACCCGGATTTGCGCAATTGCCTTCGTGTCAGTTTATTCTACCTGCTTTTATCAAGCCTTCATTCTTTATTGGGATGCGGGCTTTTCTGGGCAACTGCGCAACCAATCCTAAGTGTTATACGACGTCACTTTTCAAACAATTGTTTTTCAAACCTTTTCACAATTTTTTTACTTGGTCTTCCTTTGGATGGAAGGAGTTGATTATTCTTTCCTTTTTTTAGATATTTGTATTTTGAGATTAGATCAGAGTAGATATATTCACCCACGATACAATACATATCTACTAGTATTAATAATAGATATGCGTCTTTCTTTATTTGTGTAAAATCCGACAGTGATAGGTGCAATGTATTGTCTTTGAAAACTATATATTCAGTAGTATCTTTGGGCGAGATATGTAATTTCTTACTTAGATAACCATACAAATTCCCGACATTTGGTATCAAAGTTTTAAAAGGAGTGATACAGGATGATGGCTCAATTTTAAAAAAATCTCCTTCGAAATCGTGTATTCTGTAAATCCATGCTAATTGTTCAATTATCATTCTTTCCATAGCGATAGTCTCAAAATGCAACCCCGTTCTTAATGTTAGAGCAGCTCCTTTAAAAGTATTCTGAAGTCGAACAAGAGCTGCCCCTGCGGCAAAAAGGCTGGGTATATCTGGTTTTCTAATACTCATTAAATAGTCCAAAGCATCAATAATACTTTCTTTCACCGAAGAGGTTACCTGTGATATAAGCTCGCCATTCGGATTTCTTATCTTATTTATATCTTGTCGATCAATATAATGCTTTAATGTATAGTCAATCGATTTTAATCTTAGACTATATGCACTTGCCCCGGCCATTACATTCTTAATTAATTGTGGTGGTGAGTTACATGGAACGCCTATGGTAATCCTAGGACTACGAAATAACTCAATATCATCTAAGTCATCATTATTCGTAAGTATGTCATTATCTCCCCACCAACTAGCCATAAATATTCCTTCTTTCCGAAAAGAGTGATGTCGTATAACGTACTTGCATTCCCGACGTCCTTCGGCCCTAAGACGAAGCTTGAGCCTTAGTACTTGTACTTGGCGAAAGCGAGCCGTGTCCTGCCGGTCTTGGGCCGAAGGATGTGTGCGGCTGACTTCAGCCCTTCTACAAAATCTCGGCCCACGTTGAACCCGCTAATCCGCACCTTGTGGGAATGCGTTGTTATATGATGGATGGCGCCTTCCTGTTCAGAGGCTGCCATGGACGGCAGCCCCTATAAGTCTGATCTTACTGCACAATTTAAGAATGTTGCGATTTAATTTCTCATTATGCTCATAATATACACAGAAAATGAAATCTACTCTTTTGGTTCGCTTTGAGCCTCAAGTATTTTGATTCGTGCTTCTAATTCTTCAGTTTTTGTCTCTTGATGTATAAATACCGTGATTAGAATGGCAATAATAAGTGCGACAAAAACAAGGATTGCCCAGAAAAAGTTCTCAAAAATAAGTATTCCACCAAAGAAAAGAAAGATATAGCACAGTATAAGGCTTATTGCAAATGTTCCAAGAAAATTTTTCATTACCTATTCCTCCCTTGTTTCTACTGAAAACTCAATAAATCTTTGTTCCGCATTTTCCTACCACGTTCATTATATCTTACTCCTATCCTTGCTACACTAAACTAACTATTATGCATTTTCCGCGCCAGGACGGCGCGGAACACGCCATCTGGCAGATAACGCACCAGGATTGCCGAAGCCTTTGAGCCTTAGTGCAACTGCACTTGGCGAAAAGGTTTGTGTGAAGCGTAGCGGAACTGGCAATCCGTTGTTATGTGAAGTATGCCCTTGTTTTTACCTAATATTTTGGGTATAATATTATAT
>JAHDQS010000058.1 GCA_018433675.1 Clostridia bacterium | reverse complement strand
TGGTTCTTAAAATATTTCCTTCTTCAATAAAAATTCAAAATTTCCTTTCTAGCATTACGGGAGGTTATTTCGCAAATATAACCAATCATATTTGCGAAGTTAACCGGTAAGTCTCTCAGCAGCCTTTATGTCGCCATAACTCCTTTTATCCGCACTGTTTCGCAATATCTCCCACAGAATGTGTTTACCCGCATTGCGTATATACTTCTCCTATGGCAGTTAATGCGTACCTATTACGTATATATTGTTTTAGCTCACATTGGCCCAATACAATATAAAAGTTCAAATAATATGGTAATTATACTACATTTCTCACCAAAAATCGAACCATGCGGAAACATGGGCTGAGAAGCTAATTATTCAACAACCGAGTTCAACATTTTAAAGTTGAGGCAATCTACCAGCCCTTTGTTTGTCAGGCGCAGTTCGGGAAGGACCGGCAGAGAAATCAAGGCCATCGTCATGAAGGGTGAAACCAAATTACACCCCAGCTCTTTCCAGGCTTGATCCAATTGTGCCACATTAGCGGATACCTCTTCCAAGGGTCTGTCGGACATCAGTCCGGCAATCGGTAGCGGCAGCAAAGCCAAGATTTTCCCGTCTTTAACGGCAATCATGCCTCCCCCTGCCTCGGCCAATGCATTACCGGCCAGCGCCATGTCCTCATCATTCATCCCCACGATTAAAAGATTATGGCTGTCGTGAGCTACCGTAGAGGCAACAGCCCCGCTTTTTAACCCGAAGCCCTTGACATAGCCTAAGCCGAAAGTACCGGGACCTCCATGCCTCTCCATAACCATCACCTTGGCAACATCGTCCGATTCTTTAGATAGGGGTTGTCCGTCAACTACCTCCATCTCAATGACACGATGGTGAGTTCCCACATGGGCCTCAATAATTTCTATCACATGGGCTTTAACACTTGTCGCCTTTTCCGGCGCTTTGATCACAAAGTGTTCCGGCTTTAGCTTTTCTTTCAAATGCACCGAATGCCGTGCTTCTTCAGGATAAGTAAAGGTAGGCAGTTCTATACCCATCTTGCCCTGTTCCACCGCTATTTTCCCATCAATCATCACCTTGTCGACAGCAACCTCAACCAAGTCGCTGATGAAGACGATATCAGCACAGCGTCCCGGAGAAATGCTCCCCAGGTGGCGATCGACTTGGAAACACTGTGCTGTGTAAATGGTAACCATCTGGATGGCGGTAATGGGATTGACACCCTGCTTTATGGCCCGCCGCAAAACATGATCGATATGTCCAAGCTCCTTTAAGGTATGGGGATGAACATCATCGGTTACTAGAACAGCGTATCTGTTATCAATGTTGTTCTCCGTGATTGAACGAACGGTTTCCTTCACATCGTGCCAAGCCGAACCTTCACGCATCTTGGCATACATGCCCAGCCTCATCCGGGCCAGCGCATCCTCCTTGGTTGTGCTCTCATGACAGGAGGCTATTCCGGCAGCGGCATAAGCCTGCAAGCCAATCTCCAAATCCGGGATCGAATAATGCCCAGTAATTCACCGTGAGCACTTTTATCCCCGTAAATAATTCTGGGGAAATTCATCATCTCACCCAAGCCGATGATCCGATCATCCTCCATCCCTTCTTTTATCTCCGCCGGGCCAAACACCGCCCCGGCATCCTCAAAGCCTGGCGACGCCGGAACACAGGAAGGCATGGTGGCATAGACCTTCATAGGCATCTTCCGACCTTCTTCGGTCATTAATTTTACGCCCCTGACACCTAAAACATTTGCAATTTCATGAGGGTCCATGAAAATCGTAGTAGTGCCGTGGGGTAAGGCTGCCCTGGTAAATTCTCGCACTGTCATCATACTGCTTTCGACATGCATGTGCCCGTCCAAAAAGCCGGGAGCCAAGGTATATCCTGTCGCATCGATTATTGTGGTGTCATCCCCTATCGTATGCTCTGCTTTCCCTACCAAAACAATCCGACCGTGCTTGATAGCAATGTCCTTTTTATCCTCGATTTCCCCGGTATTGACGTTAACTATTCTTCCCCCGCGAATCACAACATCGGCCTTGATAAGCCCCATGGCTGTTTGGGACAGTTCGGCGGTGATCTCATTGAAATTCTTTTCGGTAAGACTGTAAGATATGTTCATGTTCATAACCCCCATTTTCACTAGCTTTCCCTTCAATATTCTAGACCATTCCGGCGAAATCCTCTCCCGGCCTGTTTTGATACAACTTTAATACGGTAATCATCAATGTAATCTTTATATGATTATATGTAAGTTATATTTGACTTTTTGTCTGTTGTGTATTACTATGTTATTAAGGTGTTAATAAAGGAGTTAAGAATTGAGGTGGTAGCTTGAGTAAAAACTTGAAAATGAAATCTGCAAGAGCGGCAAAGGACATGTCGCAAAAGGATATTGCCGATGCCACGGGTGTCACCAGACAAACTATTAACGCCATAGAAAATGGAGATTACAACCCATCTATCAACCTATGCATTGCCATCTGCAAGGTGCTGGGGAAAACGCTAAATGATCTTTTTTGGGAGGATGATGTCAATGAATAAAAAGGGACTGGATGAAAGACAGCTTCACAGAAGGAATATGATCGGAAACCAAATGTTTCTTCTCCTTTTATATGCACTAATGCTTGATGCAGGGCTTTATGGATTTGGCTTCAGATGGATCAGTTACCCGGCAAACATCATGCTTATTCTTACGATTTGTTCCGGGATCTACGTCGTTCGTTTAATAAGCAACAGCGCCTATGTAGGTCCTTCAACCGAAAAAGAAAGGCCCTTCTTAAAAACCTTTCTCATGATACTGGTTTCTGTTGCTGTTGCAGGGGCTATTACAGTATTAGTGAAGGTTTCTGATTTCGGTAGTAATAGTCAGATTGATGAGATGGCGGCACCCATTCTCTTTATCGCTGCTTTTGTCGCTTTGGCTGTTGCTGTTACAACGATTATTATAAAAAGGGTCCAAGATAAAGATGATACGGAGTAACACCGAGCACTTACCTAATCGGGTAGGAGGCTACCCATTACTTGAGTAGCCGACCTCCCACAGAACCGCACGTACCGTTCGGTATACGGCTCCTCCCAAGTTTACACACGAACAGACTCGTAGTAATCGAGAAAATCAAAATATCCAGCCTTCTT
>JAHDQS010000034.1 GCA_018433675.1 Clostridia bacterium | reverse complement strand
TTCCCAGATCTTTTCGCCGTCGTGGAAGACGTGTTTTTTCTCCGGCAGCTCCCAGGTGATATTTTTATCCCCCGGTTTACCCTTTGTGGCGACCATGGGCACGCTTTTTACAAACCTGCCTGCCGTGTTGTAAAAGTGGGCAGTAACCTTCGTTGGCCCTTTGTATGTACCACCATGAGACGAGGCCCCATCCGGTACTTTTGTTTCCCAGTTGTTGCTGTATTGTGTTTTTACCGTTACTTCAAAACCGTATCCCGCTCTGGTTACTTCGTTTGGATCCCAGCCATAGATATTTATATCTTTATATGGTGTACCTTGCCTTCCTGAGTACTTTGGCGTCCTTTGCTGGGTATCAGGTATGATCTCCCAGGAGGCCCTGCTTTCCCGATCGGACTCTTTGGGATTATCCTTATCCGTGGGTATCCCTTGTTTGGTATTAACGGAGATACTAGCGCTTAAGGTCTCTGAATACGTCGGCATAGCCCATTTCGTTTCTGTCCAGGAGCAGTCGTATTCCTCTCCTTCTTCATCGTAACAAGTGGCAGGATGATAGACTTCCCATGTGTACAGTTCTTCCCAGGTTTGCGTTATACTTGGCTGTTCCAGGCAGCCCAGTTTGGCAGGTGCTTTCGGTTTTGGTGGCGGCGGTTGTAATACCGGATCGCCGGTCCATTCTACTACCACCGGCAGGTACCAACGACAGCCTTCAACAAGTTTTGCTTGCCATTCTTTTTTGATTTCCTCATAAAACCCAGCCAGTGTTAATGATACGGTTTTATCCTCTATTTGTTTGTAGTCTTGTGGTGTATATTGTAAATACTGGTCGTAAAAATCTCTGTAACTCAGACCATGATGGCCGCCCAGTTGGTTATATATTTCCTCGGTTATGTCGGTAGAGATGATTTTATATTCTACATTCTCATACGCTGCCAGGCTTTCCGGTATTTCCAACTTAAAAGTGCAATCCTTTTCTTGCCCTGGTGATCCAGTATGCTGCCAGGTTACACCGTCGGAATGCCTCCATATGTCCCAGGAACCCACATATATCTGTCTTAATATTGATTGTGCTGCCACAACAGGTGTTATGCTCCCTGCTAATACGATTAAACTCAATACAAGGAAAAATATGGCTTTGTATATTTGTTTTTTCCGCAATTCTAGTTACCCCCTTCGTAAAGAGGATTGGCTATGACGAGCACCTCGGAATCAATATTTTCGTTTATGCTATTAAATACAAAAGCCTCGATCTTGGTTTTATCGGCTTTTTCCAAACCATCTGCGATCTCACCCCTGAGCGTTAAAGGATAGCTATAGGTATATATGCCTTGCTGCCCATCACCATAATGCCTGTTGCGTGTTAAATATCCGTTCTCTTTGATGTGCATACCGGCTGGTTTTGCAAGACTACTACTGGATATAACCCTTTGTTTTACATGGACATATTCATCGTCCACCCCAAGAGAATAAATAACATACGGTCCTACCTGCGCCGGTAGCTCGTCTACTGTTATGTATGATACCCTAGCTCCCGGTTCGTTTGTTCTTGGTATTTTATACCCCAAATACTCGCTTACAGGCAATTCCTCTTCCTGATTAAAGGACACTCCCTCAAAAGGTTTAACCGGCTTTGCATTTTGCGTAGTGATATATACTTCCCTAGCGTTGCCGTTCCACTCTACTTCTGCCCCCAGGCACTCACTGACAAAACGCAACGGCACCATCGTTCTATCACTTACGATAGCCGCGTTAGTATCTAGAGTGACAACGCCGACATCCACTTTTGCTTCTTTTTGCCCTATTGTTAGCTTAATCCCTTTGCCTTGGTGGGATATATCGACACGCTGCAGTTCTCCGTTCCAGTCAACATTTGCTCCTAAGGCCTCAGAAACGAACCTCACCGGAACTAAAGTCCTGCTGTCAGGATTAATGAATGGCGCTTGATCAGGAAAGGACAGCTTCTCTCCATCCACATAGACCGCCACCGTATTTTGAGTACAGGGGCAAACCGCTAAAACATTAATTGATAACATCATCAATATGGTTGTGATTGTAAGAATTAATATACCTTTTTTCATACAGCAACACCTCACATTTGTATTTTTTGTCCCGACACGAAATAATCTATTGAAATCTTACACAGAAGCATGAGACTCTCCAAGTTAATCGGTTTCGTTCTCCAAATTGAGTATTATAGAATCAATGTCCGGATAATTTGCAGCAAATAGTAACCGCCAGTCTTCACCTCAATTCATCCTTAGTCGCAATACGGGTATG
>JAHDQS010000041.1 GCA_018433675.1 Clostridia bacterium | reverse complement strand
TATCACTTACCACCTTTTATTCACCAGTGTATTTATTAACGACCAAATTTCTTCCGTTTCAAACCCTCTGCGCCAAGCCGCAAGCCCTGCCAAATTATATTTTTTCATTAACTCAACCCTCTTTGTCAACGAATACTCGTCCTCCAACCACATTTTATAGACCTTATTCCCTTCTTCCAATTCAACGTAGTGCTGTCCGGAAGCAACGTCCTCACTAACAGTAAGTTGTCGTTGGGCGACCCATTCCCAGACCCGTTTCATGGACATGGTTTTTACCGTCAGTTCTTTCTCTCCCGAAGATTTCGTCTCTTCGATCCACAGCCTGGTATAGAAAGGCACACCTAGCAATAATTTCCCCGCCGGAACCTCCTTCAACATTTCCTTCAAACCCCTTTCCACCCAGGGCAAAGAAGAAACCGAACCCGCCGAAGGACTGGAGACACCATGTTCATCATAGCCCATTACTATCAGATAGTCCGCCACCCGACTTAAAGCCTCCCGGTCATAACACCTAGACCAAGTTTCACTGTTCGAGTGAAATGTCACATCCACTGTCAAGGTTACCTCTTTTTCATGTAAAAGAGGCGCCAATTCCTTAATAAACCGGACAAAGGCCTCCTTGTCCTTAAGATACATGTTTTCGAAATCAATGTTGATTCCATCAAGAAGATAAAGGTCAACATACGTTAAAAGCTGTTTATATACCTTTGTTCTCAAGCCGGGATCATGTAAAAACTCATGGGTCATTTCAGGATCAAAACCATTGTCGAACAATGCCCAGACCTGATTACCCTGCCGGTGGGCCCACTCCACGAAGGATTTATCCGCCTTGTTAACTACCAAGCCCTCCTCCCGCAGATGGAACCAGGTAGGCGACAGAACCTGCACACCTTCCAACTCCCCCAACACATCCGGTCGGGCTGTTTTTTGCCCCACATACTCCCAGGTCATCATGATTGGACTGCCTAAAGGATTCCAGGGACGATACACCTCTTGCGAAAAGTCTCCGACTGAAATGCCGACCAGCTCTACCTTGCCTTTTTCGAGGTAACCGATTTGCAGGCTCTCTGTCTCCACCCAATACCAGCCCTTTTCTTCTTTTACGATACGAACGATCTCATCTTTTGCGATGCTTGCCGACCACGGTGACCTGATACTGGGGGCAGTGCGCAGCTTGCCGTCTTTGATGATTCTCCCTTCCTGCACGGGTTGTACGAGGTCACGGAACAGCACGAGACGAGTTTCCGGGTGATAGCTAACCTCCAGGTTATAAATCTCTCGTAAAGAGTCAACGGGCATGAAAACTTGCCCTTCCTCTTGCACAGCCGGGTAAGTAAAGGTATAAGGTTTAAGATTAAACAACCCCTCAGCGATGCCCAGCGGAAAATGATAAAGAGAATCCTCAGTGGTGATCATGATAACCTCATTTTCCTCATCCCACTGCAGACCCTCATCGAATTTCGCCTTAATGTAGTCAAAGGGGATATATAACTTATCATCCTGCAGAAGTGCCGTCGCATCTGATAATTCACCTTTATAGTATAGTCTCATCTCTTCCGAAGGATTGAGGGAATTATTAAAAAACCCCGGCAGATAGTAAATAAATACCGCCAGGATCAACACTGCGACAACCAACAGCACCATAGCGGGCAAAGGATGGCCTGCCTTTTTGGTTTTTTTTACCGGAATCACGTTCATACGCAATTGACCTCCAAACATGAGTGGGAAAACCTATACCATCAGAATACCAGTAATTATGACTCTTGGGACAAGGTGTTTCCTGGTAATTCACCATCACTTTTGAGCAACTCCGTCAATTCCCTCCAAGTCCCCTCTTTCTCCAAACCTCTTCTCCAGGCTGCAATCCCGGCCAAACGGTACTTCTTCATAAGGGCGACACGCTTTTTTTGAGAGTACTCGTCCTCCAGCCACATTTTATAGACAGCCTTGCCCTGCTGAACCTCCGCATAATGCTGGCCGGAATCATTATCCACCACTACCTTAGCAGCCTTATCTTCGATCCATTTCTCCGCCTGAGGCAGCGTCAAGGTGCTGCGGGTCGTTTTTAACTCGCCGTTTTCGTCGGTTTCTTCCTTCCAGAGTCTGGTATACAAGGGTATTCCCAACAATAGCTTCTCAGCCGGAACATCTTCCAACATCCTCACCACACCTCTCTCCACCCAAGGCAAAGAGGCCACCGAACCCGCCCGGGCCGTATGCTGGTCATAGGCCATCACGATGAGATAATCGGCCACCTCTGACAAACGCCGGTGATCGTAACACCTTGACCACCTCTCGCTGGTGGAATGAAAGATAACATACAACGTGACGTTCAAGCCTTTTTCGTGCAGCAGAGGAGTTATTTCCCGCACGAACTGCACAAAAGCCTCCTTGTCCTCCATATACATATACTCGAAGTCAATATCTATGCCGTCCAAGCCATATCGTTCGGCATACTCCAAAATTTGTTCGTAAGCTTTAATCCTTAAAGCCGCATCGGAAAGGAACTCATGGGTCAAGTCAATTTCGCAATCGTTGAAAAAAACTCCCCATACCTTTTTCCCCTGGCTGTGGGCCCAATCAACGTATCTTTGGGAACCCTTATCACTCACGACTCCACTTTCCTCTAACTGAAACCAGGTCGGTGAAATCACCTGTACCCCGTCTAAAATTCCGATAATAGCCGGATTAGCAGTGGTACTGAAAACATACTCCCAGGTCAAAAGCACCGGCTCTTGCAAAGTTTTCCAGGATTTAAAGGCATCTCGACTTTCCCCAGGTTTTTCCTCGGGCACTCCTCCGTTTACACCTGCCGGTTCAACCCGGGATTTCGGATAATATCCCATGCTTCCATTTTCTTTCTCGACCCAAAGCCATTCTCCCGCCTCACTAGATATCTTTACGGTCTCACCCTTTTCAAGTTCCCCTGTCCATCCTGACCATCTAGTAGCTTGTGCTCGCATCCTGCCGGATTTGTCGATCGTCCCTGTCAAATATTGATCTTGGGCAGAGCGAACACTCACGGTATTCCTTTCCTTGCTAAATATGATATCTGCCTCATAAAGTTCACGTAAAAGAGCGGCAGGGACATAAACTATAGATTCACTGGCAGTAATTCCATGCGCCATCACCTGCTGTTGCAAATTCAATAATACTTCTTTGCTGTCAGGAACAAAATGATAGACCTTTTCCTCCGTCGTTACGATGACCATACTGTTCTTCTCGTCCCACCAAATATTGCTATCAAGATATCTCCTGACAAAGGCCAAAGGAAAATATATTTCCCCCTCCCTGTACAGACCTTTTTCCATACACAATTCTCCCTGATAATAAATATCCGGTGGGGCTGTCAGATCCGGTTGATGGTATTCCCACACAGGCTTGATATATAAGAAGGCAATTAATGCCACCAGAAAAAGCAACAGCAGAACCGCAACATTCGGTTTAGCTGTTGTTTTCTTTCTTCTGTCCTTCCTGGAGCCATATTCTACCGCACTCATATGCCTTCTCCTTCTTCAGCACTCGTCTCATCCAAAATATGTTCATATATTTATTCATTCTGTACTTACATGCCTTTGCCCTCTATTTCATATTATATTGCAGCGCCGACTTGTCGCTCTCGGTTATATCATCGACAAAGGAGAAATTGTATGACCTATTTTTACCTCTTTTTCAGCCTGGCAGTAATCCTTTGCGGGGCAGAAATCTTTACCAACGGAATTGAGTGGCTGGGTAAAAAACTCAAACTTGGCGAAGGTGCTGTCGGAAGCATCCTGGCAGCAATCGGAACAGCTCTTCCCGAAACCCTGCTCCCGGTAATTGCCATCTTTTTCGGCACCGGGAAAGGCGCAGAGCAAATCGGGATTGGTGCGATTCTGGGGGCTCCGTTTATGCTATCGACCTTGGCCATGTTTGTCACGGGTATCACTGCCTCATTATGTACGGTCGGAGGAAAAAAACGCGAGCATTTGCTGTGCGACCCCAAAATCATGCGCAGAGACCTTGCCTTTTTCTCCCTGGTGTACAGTTCCGCTCTCCTAACAGCTTTTCTTCCCTCCCGCTGTTTTAAAGTCTTTTTTGCCGCAGGTCTGATTACCGCCTATTCGGTCTATGTCTACCATACGGTAAAGACGGGAAAGTCCTTGGAGGAAACAAGGATTCCACCGTTGTTATTCCACAAATCTGCCGATAATCCCTCCCTATCCGTCATACTTTTACAAGTTGCGACCGCATTGGGTGTAGTAATCTGCGGCGCCGGCCTCCTTATTGTAGCCATCACAAAAATCTCAGCTGTATGGAATATCCCTGAGTTCATCCTGGCTATTGTTATTGCGCCGATTGCCACCGAGCTTCCGGAAAAGTTCAACAGCATCGTATGGATTAGAGAAGGCAAGGATACCTTGGCCTTGGGAAACATCACCGGAGCTATGGTTTTCCAAAGTTCTATCGTACCTGCTATCGGTATTCTGCTGACATCATGGGAGTTATCACCGCTAGCCCTTGCCAGCGGGATTTTGGCCCTTACCTCCGTACTCATCATCTATCTCAACCTGCGGCTGACAAACCGTCTTGCGCCACGCACCCTTATGAGTGTGGGTTCCCTTTATCTCATTTTTCTTGTCCTGGTATTCTATATGGGCGGAACGATGCATTAATAACTATGCGTGGCGCACCATGGCATGACAGAAGGCTGCTCATTGAAGCAGCCTTCTGTCATTGTATAATTTGGGGATAGCCTTGATTCATTTAACGTGCTATAATGATACTTAGTAAACTAATTATGTGTCATTAGTATACTTGGAGGGGAAAAAAGTGCAGAAAAGATTACAGGAAACAGTACTGAAATTAAAAAAATTAGGAGCCAAAAAGCTCCTGATCTTCGCTGTCCTCATCTTCATAATAGCCGTAAGCGCAGCAGATTTCCTTGGGGATTATTATCAAAAAAAGAATGAACTCATCCAGGCCGCAGGAACTATTGAAGCCACTACGCTCGACCTTCAGGCCAAGCTCTCCGGGACTCTGGAGGATTTCAAGATCAAGGCCGGAGACCAGATAGAAAAAGAACAGATTGTTGCCACTCTTTCCAGAAATGACCTTCTCGCCCAAAAGGAAAGGGACGAATTGACGGTCAGCAAAGCTGAAGCCGCCCTCTCAGATCTCCTTTTTGGAGCCCGAGAGGCGGAAATAAGGGAAGTCGAAGCCAATTTGAACATTGCCAAAGCTAATTATCAGCTTGCTTATGATGATTTCCAAAGATACGAGGCCCTGCTTGAAACAGGGGCCATCTCCCTCGTGGAATATGAGAAAGCCGAAGCAGCATTGGAAATCAGGGAAAACCAGGTAGCTGCCATCGAAGCTAAACTGAGCTTAATCAATGCCGGCAGCAGGCCCGAAGTAATTAAAACCGCCGAAATAGAAGTAAAAAGAAGCACTGCTGTATTAAGGGCTACCGAAGCCATGCTTGAAGACCTAAAAATCATTTCACCGATTAACGGGACAGTACTATCCAAGAACTACCAAGAGGGTGAATTCGTGCAAATGGGGGTTGCTGTTGCTAGCATAGCCCAAGAAGATGATCTCTGGATTAAGGTATATATCCCCACCGATGATCTGCCCCATATCAGGCTTGGTCAGCAGGTGCATTTCTCCGTGAGCGGTTATGATGAGGATTTCTTGGGTAAAGTTGAGGAAATCGCAGATAAAGGGGAATTTACGCCCAAAACCATTCAGACCAAAAAAGAGAGAACCAACGTGGTTTTTGCGGTCAAAATCAGGGTTACGGACAACGGGGGCGTGCTGAAACCGGGAATGCCCGCGGATGTCGTCTTTGAACGGAGTTGATCAAAATGATCAAAGCAAAGGGATTGAGCAAGGCTTTCGGCAATATTTCAGCCGTTAAGGATGTCGATCTTCATGTTGAAAAACAGGATATCTTTGGCTTGGTAGGACCTGACGGTGCCGGCAAAACAACGCTGATGAGGATGGTCTGTGGTTTGATTTCCCCTGACCAAGGGCAGGTTTTTCTTCTGGGACGCAGCTTTAAGGAAATCGAACAGATCAAGGACGGTTTAGGTTACATGCCCCAGCGTTTCAGCCTTTACGGCGATTTGACGGTATGGGAAAACATACATTTTTTTGGCTCCATGTATAACCTGAGCCGTGAGGTTATAACGAAAAGGGCAGATAACATTCTGGATATCACCAGGCTGCTTCCTTTTAAGGATAGGTTTGCCGATAATCTCTCAGGAGGGATGAAGCAGAAACTAGCCCTTACCTGTGCACTTGTAACAAGACCCTCGGTCCTTGTTTTGGATGAACCCACTTATGGGGTAGATCCGGAATCACGAAAGGAATTCTGGAAAATCCTCTATCACTTAAACAGGGAAGGTATGACCATCTTTGTTTCTACCCCCTATATGGATGAAGCCGAACTTTGCATGAAGGTCGCCTTTATCGATCAGGGGAATATCAAAGCTCTGGATTCCCCTTTAAACCTTAAAAAGAACTTTCCCTATACTGTGCTTGAACTCGTTTGTAAAAATGCCGATACAGCTTCTTTAAAAGCAATTCCGGGTATCCTGGATGCCTACTTTTTCGGTGACAGGTACCATCTTATTGCCGAGAAAAGTTCAAACCATCTCCGGCTCCGGGAAGAGCTGACTAAAATAGGTCTGCTCCGACCTGATTTAAAGGTGATCGCTCCTTCTATGGAGGATGTTTTTGTCTCCTTGGCCGGAAAAGAGGTGGGATAATGGAATATGCGGTTGCAACGAAGGACCTTACAAAAAAATTCGGCAATTTTACGGCTGTTGATAAACTTACTATCAGCATCAAAAAAGGAGAGATTTACGGATTTCTTGGCCCCAACGGGGCAGGAAAATCAACTGCCATCAGGATGCTTTGCGGTCTCCTGGAGCCTTCGGCGGGGTCTGCCGTCATCCTTGGTTATGACTTATTGAAAGAGACCGAAAAGATCAAGAGCAATATTGGCTACATGTCCCAAAAGTTTAGTCTTTATGATGACCTGTCGGTCCTGCAAAACCTTATTTTTTATGCCGGTATCTACAGTGTTCCCGGCAAGGAGCGCAAAGAAAGAATCCGGGAATTGATCGAGATGTCCCGGCTTTCCGGAAGAGAAAATGAGTTGGTTGCAAATTTAAGCGGCGGTTGGAAACAAAGATTAGCCTTAAGCTGCGCCATTATTGCCAGACCCTCTATCGTTTTTTTGGACGAACCCACCAGCGGTGTGAGCCCGACAAGCAGAAGGGTGTTTTTTAACATTATCCAGGATCTGGCACGCTCCGGCATGACTGTTATGGTTACCACCCATTTTATGGATGAGGCAGAACGATGCAATAAAATTGCTTTTATTTCTTCCGGACAGCTGTTATCGATCGATACACCGGATAACTTAAAAAGAAATACACTGGAAGGTTATCTGGTAGAACTGGATATTCCTCATGCCCTGGAAAGAACCGAAGAACTTGAAGCCCTTCCTTATGTCAAGGATTGCAGCATTCACGGTCCCTTGCTCCATATCCTGCTGGAAAAAGAGGAATGTGAACAAGACCTTTATGAATATACAGGGGTTAAGGCACGAGCAATCAATCCTTCTTTGGAGGATGTCTTTGTTAGTCTTTCAAAAAGACGAAGGGTCGGTGAGAATCATGCATAGAATCTTGGCTGTCTTGTATAAAGAATTCTTGCAGATCAAAAGGGACAGAATGACCTTGACTTTAACCTTCTTGTTTCCTTTGGTCGAGCTATTATTGTTTGGATTTGCGATCCAAACCGAGGTCAAAGACATTAAAACGGTGGTCTTCGACCAATCATTGTCTGCCGAAAGCAGAGAGTTACTGGAGGCTTTCACGGCTTCGGGGTATTTTGACGTCCATTACACGGTAAACAGTTACGATGAGGTTAATAAAGCGATTGACAGCGGAAAAGCCAAAGCCGGCATAATTTTCCCTCCTGACTTTGCCAGAAACGTAGGCCGAGGCATCTCTGCTCCCGTACAGGTTATCGTTGACGCCAGCGACAGCATGGTATCAAATCAGGCTATCGCTGTGGCTAATTCAATCGGCCTTTTGAAATCCCAGGAAGTATTAAGTAAAAAGATGCATATTGGGGACCCTCCTTATGACATTAGGGTACGCCCTTGGTACAACCCGGACGGAATCACGGCATATTACATGGTTCCGGCCATTCTCGGTATACTCGTCACCCTTTCTATGGTCATGCTGACTTCCATGGGTATTGTCAGGGAACGCGAACGGGGAACCCTGGAACAACTGATGGTCACACCTATCAAGTCCTACGAGCTTATGCTGGGCAAAATATTGCCTTATATCGTCCTGGGTTATATCCAAATCACCCTGGCTCTGGTTATCGGAGTGATTGTTTTTGGAGTACCTATCAAGGGAAGCTTGCTCCAACTATATCTCCTCACCTTGTTTTTTATCACGGCCTCTTTAGGCTTAGGTATATTGATTTCTAACATTGCCAAAACACAAATGCAAGCTATGCAACTGGCTTTTTTCATTCTCCTGCCCAGCATTTTGCTGTCAGGATTTATGTTTCCCCGGGATGCCATGCCGAAAATCATTTATTATATTGGCAACCTCATACCCCTTACCTACTACTTGGATATTATCAGGGGCATCATTTTAAAGGGTATTGGCTTCCCGTATCTTATGGGACAAGTGGCATCATTACTTGTCTTCTCCGTGGTATTATTAACTGTGAGTACATTGAAGTTCAAGAAAAAGATTGGCTAAAGGAGGTGTTTCCTATTAAGGATAGAATCATTGATGCCTTATTTCGGCTTGCTCCCAAAAAGGGTATCTACCACTTGTCTATGGATGAGCTGGCTGCTGAGGCAGGAATGAGCAAAAGAACCGTTTATCGCTATTTCAGAAGCAAGGACGAAATCATTGAGGCAACTGTAGAAAAATTGCTCCATCAAGTGTCAACATATGTCATAAAAACAGTAGAAGAAACCGAAACCCCTGAAGAAGCCTTAACTAAGCTACTGAATGCTTTCTTGAATATATCTCATAAGTATATTACTTATCAGTTGATGGAGGATATGAGTTCCCGCTATCCCCACATCTGGAGAAAGATCGATGAATTCAGGGCCAAAAATGCGGTCTTGATAGTAACTAGCATGTACAAAAAAGGCGAAGGGAAAGAATTCCGGGACATAAATCCACTGATAACCGCAGAAGTAGTAAAAGCATCCATACAAGCAATTTTAAATCCTGACTTTATCTTGCGAAACAATTTAACTTCTGAAGAAGTCATAAAACAACTTCTTTCTATTTTCAAAAACGGCTTTTTGAAATGAAGTAACTCCCATCAGTGAAAGTTTCAGACTTTCCATTGATGGCAAGACGAACATATTTCGAATTAACCAGCTCTAAGACTCTTGCCACCTATAGAGGCAAGAGTCTTAGAGCTGGTTAATGAGATGAAAAAGAAGCATCTGCACAATTATTTAGTGAGATTATAGCGCAGAGTTAGGTACAGCAGCATAGGCTCAGCCAGTAACAACCAGCTAATGGTAACACCGGTGCAGGTGTTATTGAAGTATCATAACCAACTATAAAACTGGTGGGAATTGTTGCACTGGCCCAACCGGCTCTAAAGAATTCATTAACGATTGTATTCCCGGAGTTAAAGATATCAGTGGTTCCTGTTGACCATCCATCAATTCCGATCAGCCCCTTGCCTGCAGTATTCTGAACGGTATTATCAACAACCTCTATGAATTTGAATATGCTGAGGACAGCACCATAAAGCAAAACAGGAACATTTCCTTCATTGACTGTGGTGTTGTTATAAATATATAATTCAAAATCCGAGCCGATAAACTCTTCAATGTCTAATAAGTGGCGTAAAGTAAATGAAGACATTATTTGCGTATTATCACCTACATATAATTTGTTCTGAAGAGTACCGCCAATTGCTTCTACATTTGTAATGCGAATAAAAAAACATCCCACGTTTTGTGAACCTGGCACAAAGGTATTATTGTAAATAATACTATTGCCTGCTGTATTTTGGATCAAAATACAGGCATATTTGTTATTCAGTAATGCATTGGGGGCATAGACGAAGTTGCAATTGGTTATTTGAAACTCCGAAGCTTTTGTTCCTATCCCGATTTCACTTATTCCTATCTCACAATTATCGATATAGATGCCTGTAACTGTTATATCATTTATTGCAATCACTGTATCTGTTTCACCGGTTGACCGTGGATAGTCCTGAACAATTTTCATGTTTTTAAAAGCCACGTCAGATACTGTAACATTAAACATATAATATGGCGGTGTTGATAGTG
This sequence comes from Clostridia bacterium, assembly GCA_018433675.1. Taxonomy (GTDB): domain Bacteria; phylum Bacillota; class Peptococcia; order DRI-13; family SM3-B62; genus SM3-B62. The sequence goes on along the minus strand of JAHDQS010000041.1, from coordinate 812 downwards.
ATGTAGTTATCACTGTTGTAACGGTCATACCCTGTCCTTCAATAGTTACAGATTTGTTTACATCAATTGTCGTTGTAATATTAAAGGTCTCCGCATCAAGCAATAATCTATCTCCATCACTTGCAGCATCAATAGCATCTTGAATAGTCGTATAGGGCCTGGTAGAACCTACTAACAGCGTGGTGCCTGTAGGAACTGGAATTGCTCTTACATTAGGTGGAACGGGTCGAGTAAGTTTATAATATAAACACCCGCTTGATATATCGACATAGAGATCTTTCAGATCACCTATAGCACATGTTGGTGCACCAACATGTGCTAAAACCGGTGTGCCTGGAGGCCCTTGCAGCCCCCGCGGTCCCCGTACTCCGGGTACTCCTTGCGGCCCTTGACGGCCTGCCGGCCCTGTTTGTAATGATACCCATTGTGTTCCATTATCCCGATACCAACGGCCTTGATAAGTGTCTAAAAATAGTCTTCCTGCAATACCAGGGGCTGGTCTTTTTGTAAAAAGTGCTTCCTCAATAGAAGGCGCTCCTCCTGCATTAATTACAAAAGACTCGTCAACGTTAATACTATTATTAATATTTTTATACATGCTCATATTTTTGCCTCCATAAATGAAGTGAGTCCCATCAGTGGGAGTTTAATACTCTATACCGATGTCAAGACTGTGAATGATAATATAAAAGTGTACCACTTAAGCACCTTTTGACAGTGAATTAGTTTACCACCTATCATAAAAATCCTGTAGAATATTAGCAAATGTTTTACGGGGAGGAATGAAAGGTGTGATTATAGAGTTGGACATT